>JAPPHT010000010.1 GCA_028874795.1 Chloroflexota bacterium | reverse complement strand
ACCCCGTCCATCCGCTCAACTCAACGTTGACGGGTTATTCAGAGCATCCCTAGCGACAGCGCGGTCGCGGCTATCCACGCGTCGGCTGTTGTCAGTTCGCGTCCCTTGCGTCTTTGCTCGACGCGCAGTTGCGCCGTACGGTCAACCAGCTCAGGACCGGGCCAGACGACCTCGTAGCGTGCAAGTCGGCCTGTCAGTTCACCCCTCCTGCGAAGACCCCAGCTTGCTTGGTAGGCGCCGAACCATATCTCTTCGAGTGTCTGAAAGGAGACGAGCAGGCGTGACCCTCGCAGTTGATCTTCATAGTAGCGACAAGCAACTGCGGGGCGTTCATTGAGCAGCACCGAAACTACTGAGGTGTCCAAGACGATGGGGCGGAGGTACTGTGTGGTCATCGCACGTTCCGCGCTTCGCGAATCACACGCCTGAACTCTTCCATCTCTTCTTCGGGGATGTCCATAGGCGGTATCTCACCAGGCACGAACGGCTTGGCGTTCGCCAGCGCCTCCTCCAACTCCTCACGGCTGAACGGCCTGTTGCCCCTGGGAGGGATGATCTCCTCGACGTGGAAGACCTCGTACTCATCGTTCTCGTTGAAGCGAGCCTTACCCACGACGGTCACGAACCGCGTCGCGTGACGCAGCATCTCCGCATCGAGCGCCCCCGGAAACCGTAGCGGAACGTGGCGTTTGCCGGGAAACGGGCGCGTCGGATGGAGCTGGGCGGTACGCTCCTGCCAGTTCACTTCCATGAGCATGCCATGCGTACGCGCGGGTTCGAGCGCCTTTTCTTCGGCAGCAGCACGGGTACTCCGCCGCTTTCGCATGTTCGTGGCCACGGCTGACCTCCTTCGTTCCCACCTATCGTAATGCGCCCCCAACTGCATAGGGTAGGGGCGCGTGTCACATTCTTCTGACACCGGCCACTTACGCGGTCGGGCCCGCGCCCGCTACGCTGGTCGTATGACTGCCGTTCACGCAGCACCCATAGACCGCGTCTATAGCTCCGCCCCGCTGCTATTGACCACGTCTATGGCTCCAGTCCTCAAACTTGAAGAACATGGCCATCTTGAGATTCTTGATACTGCGGAGCCCCGGAAGCAGGCCGTGGCCTTGAAATTGCCCATATCAAGGATCTCAAGGGGGCCAAACGGCGGCGGCCGTTCACTCGTAGGCCAGGCATCAAGGTGGCCAGAACCCAGGCAGGTTGGCCACCTTGATCGCGCCTCGTTCTCCCTAGTCCCGGATGTCCTGCAGGAACCACTCCGTCGGGATCTCGCGCGCGAGGCCCTCTTCCTTCGCCTTGCGGTAGACCACCGAGCCGACCGCCGCGAACTGCAGCCCCTGGTTGCCGGAGTTCAGGTAGAGCGAGATCTGGTCCCGCGACGTCCGGCCGACCCTGCCGCTCGCGAGGTCGTTGAACGTCGGCGTCTCATCGGTCCCTCCGGTGTTCACCCGCGCCTCGCGCAGACGGGCAGGGAGGCGCTGCTTCTGCTCCTCCGTCCCGCCGATGTAGTCGCCCCGGTTGTACCCGTCGCCCATGCTCCGCACGTCCTCGTTGCTGGGCCGCGAGTGCGCCACGCCCTGCTTGACAGTGACGTCCGCGCGCTCGAACACCCCGGCGTCCAGCTCGCCGCGTACGTCGGTCACGTGCTGTCCGGGCGAGAGCCAGTCGCCCTTCAGCGCAGGCTCCATCGCGTTCGTGCAGGCGGAGACGATGTCCACGTCCTCGACCGCCGCCTCCGGCGTGTCGACGGCGCGCACCTCGAGCTCCAGCTTCGCCGACATCTCCTCCGCGTAGCGCTCGCGGTTCGCCTTCGTGGGGCTGAACACCTTGACACTGCGGATGTCGCGCACCGCGCAGAACGCCTCCAGGTACGTGCGCGCCATGCCGCCGGAGCCGAGCATCCCCACGGTCTGCGAGTCCGGACGCGAGAGGTACTTCACGCCGAGCCCCGCGCCGCCGCCCACGCGCATGTGCTGCAGGATGCCGTCGTTGATGAGCGCCAGCGGTTCGCCGTCGCGCGTGCTGAACAGGAAGATCAGCCCGCAGTACGTGCCCGGCTCCATGCAGTACTTCTCCTCTTTCCAGTAGCCGTGCTCGTCGCGCGGCCAGTAGAGGATGTCCGACTTCATGCGGATGGCGAAGACGCCCAGCGCGTCGCTCGCGCCCTCCATCGTGCCCCAGCGGTAGTAGCCGTCTGGACGCTCCGCCGGCATGTACAGGTCGATGCGGGGCCGGTGGACGGACTCGCCCGTGGGCAGCCCGCGGAACGCGTAGTCCTGCGCGTCTATGCACTCGTCCATCGGGAGCAGCCGCTCCACGGTCGCGTTGTCTATGAACAGCATCCCTTCTCTCCTTGTACGTTCGTTGCTTCCGTACTCTTCGTCGTTCCCGCCCTCTTCGTCATTCCCGCGAAAGCGGGAATCCAGGGCGCCCGTCAGGGCACGCGGGGCGGGAGTAGGGAGGGGTTGGTATACGACGGGATATCGCTCCGAGAGATCCCTCGGTTCCGCTGCGCTCCACTCGGGATGACAATGTCTGTACTCTCATCGAGCGTCTCTGCGAACGAAATCCTCAGTCCACCGTCGGCGTCTGGTGCTGGAGGAACATCTCCTTGCGCTGCTCGCCGGACTGCTCGATCGCCAGCAGCAGTTCGATCGTGGCGTTGCCCCAGCGCGCGTTGGCGGGAAGGGGGCGTCCCGTGACGATGGCGTCGTAGAACGTGTTGAGCCGTCCATCGCGGCCGTCCTCCACCGTCACGAGCGGAATCTCGGTGCGCTCCCTGTTGCCGTAGACGGTAAGCCCGCCCGGCGAGAGCCGAACGTCCGCGTCGTCGAAGCTCACCATGAGCGGCCCGCCGAGCAGCCAGCCCGCGCTGGAGGGGCCGGTCGGCGGCTCCATGGGGTCGGAGCGTCCCAGTCCGTACCGTTCAGCCCGCGCCGCCGCGTCCTCCCAATCGGGGTCGGTGGCCTCTGCCTGTTCGCGCCGCGCCGAGGCGTGCTTCGCCGGGTCGGGGAAGATGCCGTCCCTGCCGACGCCGTGCATGAACTCACGCGAGTCCCAGTGGTCGTAGCCGCTGTAGACGGCGGTGCAGAACACGCCGTTCTCGAACTCCAGGTAGGCTGCGTGCGCGCCCGGTACGCGGCGGGCGGGATCCCACGCGGCAGACGTGCCGCGCACGCTCCGCACCATGCCGCCGCCTATGGTGCGGATGATGTCGAACTGGTGCGGCCCCTGCCGCCAGAGGATGCCGCCGCCGGGCCCCGGCGTCAGTTCTTCGTGGGAGCGCGGGCGGTACAGCCAGTCCTGGTAGCGCCAGTGGTGCATCATCCGCAGCTCGCCGAACTCACCGGTGCGCACCATCTCGCGGATGCGCAGCACGCGCGGTTCGAAGCTGTGTTTCACGTTCACGCCGAGCAGCACGCCCTGGCGCTCCGCCGACTCGGCCAGCGCCGTGCCTTCCTCCACGTTGATCGTCATCGGCTTCTCGATGAGCACGTGCTTGCCGTACGACATCGCCAGTTCGCAGTGCTGGCTGTGCAGTATGGTCGGCGTCGCGATGTAGACGAGGTCGATGCGCGGGTCCTTGCACATCTCCTCCGCGCTCGTGTGGGTCGCGGCGTCCGGGAAGTCCTGGGCGAAGCGGCCGAGTATCTCGGTGTCGAGGTCCGCCGCGGCGATGATCTTGAAGCGCGGATTGAATGCCATCCGCGGGACCATGGCGACCGCCGCGCCGCCCAGCCCGATGATGCCGATGCCGAGCACAGTGGAGTTCTCAGTGGTCATGCGTCCTCCTCCTGCGAGGGTTCCGGATGCGCGGAGGATAGCATCTGCAGAGGCAAGGGGAACGGGATGTGCGAACTGTGCCACCTGCCCCTTGCCCCCCCACGTGCCGCAGTCCTACGATGCGACTGTCAGGCAGCACACGGCAGACAACTCCCGCTGCCAGAGGGGATCCGATGACGTCACAAGACGGAATGTCCCAACTTTTCAGAGCGATCACCAACCTGTCGCAGGCAATGCACGTCATGGTCGACCAACAGCAGGAGTATGAACTGCTGGCCATTCAACATGACGAGCGCATACGCGCCAGTGGGCAGGAGATAGGGGCCATCCGCACAAGGATGCAGGAGAATACCGTCCGCATCCGGGAACTCATCAGTGTCGCCAAACAGATGCAAGCGGAGATCGCGCGCCTCGACTCTGCGTCCTGACCACACCACCAACAAACCTGCCTTTGCCTTACGCCGCCCTGCGTCCTATGCTTGCGCCACAAGCAGACCAACACCTTCGCGGCGAGAAGCCGCGCGCAGGAGGCGCACATGGCCACCATCGTCCTCGGCATCGGCAGTTCGCACGGCCCCTCGATACAGACCGACCCTGTCGGCTGGCCGCGCCTCGGCGACGCCGATACCCGGGACCCCCGCTTCGACTACCAGTCGCTGCTCGCCAACGCGCCGGCCGACATCGAGGCGCAGTTGACGCCGGAGAAGCAGCGCGAGCGCTACGAGGCCGCCCACGCCGCGATCGGCAAGCTGCGCGGCGCGCTGGACGAGGCGAAGCCCGACGTGCTCGTCGTCATCAGCAACCCCCACCGGGTCTGGGCCGACGAGACGCGCGCCGTATTCGCCGTCATGCGTGCCGGGTCGCTGCCCGTCGCCGAACGTCAGGACTTCGACCCCGACGCCCGCTTTCGCTCGAACGAGGAGCGTCGCGCTCCCGTCATCAACGACCGCCCCGGCCAGCCGCAGCTCGCGGAGCACCTGATCACGGCGCTGAACGACGAGGGCTTCGACGTCGGCTGCGGCGACGGTGTGCGCGACGGTCACGCGCTCGACGACGCCTTCTCCTACGCGCACCACTACGTCATGCCGGACGAGAACCTGCCCGTCGTGCCGTTCATGGTCAGCCGGTACCTGCCGTACCAGGCGAGTTCCGCCCGCTGCTACGCGCTCGGCGGGGCGCTGCGCCGCGCGGTCGAATCATGGGACGCCGACGCCCGCGTCGCGCTGATGGCATCCGGCGGCCTCAGCCACCAGATCATCGACGAGGAGCTCGACCGGGGCGTCATCGCGGCGCTGGAGAGCGGCGACGAGCAGGCGCTCTCGTCGCTGCAGCGCGACCGGCTCAACGGCGCGCCCGGCACACCGGAGATACTGAACTGGGTGACCGTCGCGGGCGCGATGTCCCCCGGCACCATGACGCTGCTCGACTACCTCCCGTGCTACCGCTCGCTCGCGGGCACCGGCCACGGCCTCACCTTCGGCACCTGGGGATAGAAGGGCACCAGACTAGGAGACAGACCTTGGAACTCGCAGAAGCACTTCCTTTCATCGAAGCCAACCACTTCGCGCTCGTCAGCACCGTCGGTGCGTCCGGACGCGCACAGACCACCGTGGTCAGCGCGGGGCTCGTGGACGGGCAGGTGGGGTTCGTCTCGCGCGCCGACACCATAAAGGTGCGCAACGTGCGCCGCAGCGGCCACTGCTCCGTCACCCTCGTCAACCCGGACAACCGGCGCTACGTGACCGTCCAAGGTGCGGCTTCCGTGCACAGCTGGGACAACACGGACGAGGCGGGGCTGCTCGACCTGCTGCGGCGCACGTACGGGGCGGCCGGGCGGCCGCCGGAGTCGTGGAGCGACTTCGACAGCGCCATGCGCGAGGAGCAGCGCACGGTGGTGCTCGTCGCGCCGGAGCGTGTCTACGGCAGCCTCCGCGTACGGGGCTAGTCCGACATGACCTCCATGTTCGCTCCCGCCTCGGTGTAGACCACCTCCGGCATCGTGGAGGCCACGCCGTTCTGGCGCAGCTTCTCCTCGAAGTGCTGCCGCACGTACGGGTCCTCCAGGTGGTAGGGGATAGCGTTGCCGCCGTCCGTGATGTCGGCATGCTGTCGGATCAGCGTGCCCTCCTCAGCGAAGTCGTTGGCGCGGTTGCGGCTGGACTCCGGGTTGCCGGGCATGGGCCCCGTGTAGTTGAAGACGCGGAAGGGTTCCTTCCCGACTGCAAAATGCTGGTGGAACCAGTTGGCCGGGCCGGGCGCGGCGCTGATGAGGCCGCCGGGAACGTACTCCTGTATCTTGACGAGGTCGCCCTTGCCGTCCTGCCACGGGGTGAGACCGCCCTCGCTGCTCGGCCACGTCCAGGAGAAGCCTTCGCCCTTGCAGCAGACGAGCACCGCCCCTGACGCGTGGGCATGCGCCTTGGCGTAGCGGCCGCTGGGGTACTCGGCAAGCCATCCCTGGATCATCGTGTTGCCCACCTGGTTCGGCGCCACCCACCGGAAGCCGGGGCCGCGGTTATTGTCGAGCGGCAGGTAGGCGTTCTGGATGTCGGGCAGCAGGTTGGACGTCACCATGGCGCGCCCGCGCACCGGTTGCGGCTCGATCTCGTCGTTCGGGTTCCAGAAGTCCTCGAGGTTGCCGCCGAGCCGGTCGTCGAAGTTGAACTCGCAGTTGAAGACGAAGTTCATGTTCTGGAACGCGTTGATGGTCCGGGGAGCAGTGTTCACCGCGAGCAGCAGGGCCGGGGCCGACGACGCGTTGATGATGCGGAAGTTGGCGTTCAGCGGTATCGCGAACAGGCTCCATGGCTGCCATTCGAACGCGGTCATCGCCGTGTCGCCGTTCCGCCACACCTCCGTGCTGCCGCGTCCCTCCAGCACGATGTAGCGTTCCTCGTACATCTGGCGCTGGGGGAGGAGCGCGCCGCGCGGGGGCACCTCCACGACGAACATGCCGGTTGCGTTGTTGGTGCCGGTCACCTGGATGTACGTGCCTTTGCCGCCGACACGCTTCCACTCGGCGCGCGGCAGCTCGCGGGAGTCGCGCACACCCACGCCCTTGAAGACCGGTATGCCCTCCGCGCGCTGGAACTTCTCCCATGCCGTCGCAAGCCGCACGGTGTAGCTCGTGCTGCCGCCTTCGCCTTCCTTGTGCCACCCGGCGCGCTGGTTCCCGGTCGGCTCCACGTACCTCGGTTCCGTCATCGTGTCCCTTCTCCTGTGTGTACGAACGTAGTCATTCCTGCGCGTCCGCGTCGTTCCCGCACTTCCCGTCATTCCCGCGAAGGCGGGAATCTCGCAGCCCTCGATTGGTCCGGCGTCGGCTAACGCTGGGCGCCGACCGTCACGTCGTGGATCTGCCTGAGGATGTCCTCGTCGCTCTGCGTAACGTCTATCTCGGCGCGGAACGGCTGCTTCCACTCCACCGGCAGGCTGTAGTAGATCTCCAGCCGGTTGTCCTCCGGGTCGCGGAAGTAGACGCTCGCCGTGTTGCCGTGCGTGACGACGGAGTCGATCTGCACGCCGTCCTCGACGAAGCGGTTGTGGAACTCGCGCACGTCCTCGACGCTGTCGACGTGGAACGACATCTGCTGCACGATCTTCACGTCGGCATCGCCCGTCCTTCCGGGCATCAGCAGCAACTCATGGTGCTCCGCTCCCGGCTGCGCGGACAGGAATACCATCCCGCGCTCCGCGCTCTCGTCCGTAACCGTCATCCCGAGCACGCGCGTGTAGAAGTCACGCATCGTCGCCAGGTCGTTCACGAAGAGCCCAACGTGTCCCAGTGACGTCACTTTCGCCATAGCCCAACCTCCTGATCTCGTCATTCGTGAGGGTACCCGGCAGTGCGCCTGCCGTGCAACGCTAGCGTCCGTCCACCCGGCGGCCCATGAAGACGACGTCACGCTCGGTCTCGTCCAGCTCCGTCGCGCGCGGCATGAAGGCCCACCGCTCGAACCCGGACCGCTCGAACAAGGCCAGACTCGGGTCGTTGTGGCCGAAGATGATGCCGATCAGCACGCGTAGACCGAGCGCGGGCGCCTCGGCGATGGCCGTCTCCAGCAGCGAAGTCGCGACGCCCTGCCTCCGGTGCGCGGGAGCAACGTAGACGCTCACTTCCGCCGTGATGTCCCACGCCGGACGGTTGTAGAACGTGCCGAGACTCAGCCAGCCGGCGATCTCGCCGTCGCGCTCGTCGACCCACAAGGGGTGGCGACCGGCCGTGTGCTCTGCGAACCAGTCCCTCCGCGATGCGACCGAAACGGGTTCCGTATCCGCCGTCGCCATGCGCCCGGGCACGGCCGCGTTGTAGATGGCGACGATGGCCGGCAGGTCGGATTCAACCGCGGTGCGGATCATGCGTTGTCTCTCCCGCGAGCGCAGGAACGGGCCTCACGCGGAGGCAGCTTCCGCAAGCAGGTCGCGGGAGTCGAAGCCGCCCTCCAGGATCCCGAAGATGATCTCCCATGCGCCGCCCCGGTTCACGAGACAGGGCACCTGGTGATTCTGGTCCGGGCTCTGCCAGACGGTGCCCGGGAACACGAGCGCGTACCGCACCAGCTCGTCCGGTATCCCGTCCGGATGGTCCATCAGGTACTCGGCCTGGCGCTGCCCCAGCAGCCCTTCGATACCCAGGATGAGCTCCACCATCGGCTCGCCGATGAGATCCTCCGTACCCTGGGGGAAACCGCCGCCGCGGATGTCCGCGCCCCTGACGACCGGCATCTCCGGGTCGTCCCGCACGAGCGTCCATCCGTCGTTCGCCTTGTCCAGCCGCAGGCGGGCGGGACCGGAGGCCGCGGCAGAGCCTCCCAGCGCGCCCGCAAGCGCTTCGCGCAGCCCTGCGGGGTCATCCACCCAGGCCTGCGCCGTCTCTTCGTCCAAGTCCGGCGGAAGCGCGGCGGTCACTGCCCCCGCGAACTCCAGGTACCAGCCGGGAACCTCTGTCATGCGATCTACCTCCATCGTTCCCGGAACAACCGCTGCCGTTACCGGTCGGTTGGTGAGTATCGGGCAGCGCGCGCCCGCAGGGCAAGCGCAGGGGAGGGGCATGGTACGCAAATGGCCCTGCGAGGAGTATGCTTAAATCGAGGTTGGCCGGGATACGTCTGTGCAGGAGGTGCCATGACCCAGAGGCGCTACTACGACGTGATCGTTATCGGCGGGGGCTCGGCAGGATGTGTCGCCGCGTCCCGTCTCTCAGAGGACCCGAACCGCCAGGTGCTGCTGTTGGAGGCCGGGCCCGACCCGCAGCCGTTGCCCGGCATCATCGCCGACGGGCGCAGCAACAACCGCCCCATCCTCGAGTCCGAATACGTCGTCATGTACCCCACGAAGCGCAAGATAGACGGCAGCGAATACTACCCCCTCAGCGGACGCATCCTCGGAGGCGGCTCCTCCGTCAACATGATGGGCGTGGCGCGCCCCATGCAGTTCGACCTCGACCGTTGGGAGTCGCTCGGCAACCCCGGATGGTCGTACGAAGACTGCCTCCCCGTACTCAAGCGCATCGAGACCGACGAGGACTTCGGCGACCAGCCGCACCACGGTAACAACGGCCCGCTCACCGTGAAGCGCCGCATCAACTTCGAAGAAGAGCTCGCCCCGCCGATGCAGGCGTTCGTCGACCGCGCGAAGGCCCTGGGCTACCCGGTCATGAAGGACGGCAACGGACCGGAGCGCGCCGGCATCGTGGCATCAGCCAGCAACGTGAAGGACGGCATCCGGCAGTCCACCGCCGTCGCCTACGTCGGCCCGGCGCGCGGCCGCAGGAACCTGCACATCATCGCGGACGCCCCCGTGGTGTCGCTCAAGCTCAACGGGCGCAGGGTGGAGGAGGTGCTCTACGAGCAGGGAGACGAGGTCTACTCAGCTTCCGCCGACACCTTCATCCTCAGCGCAGGGACGTACCACAGCCCGCAGGTGCTCATGCTCTCCGGCATCGGCCCCATCAGCGAGCTGGAACGGCTCGACATCCGCGTGGTGCATCCGCTCGAAGGGATAGGGCGGAACTACCAGGACCACGCGGCGATCAACATGACGTTCCAGGGCATGTCGGACTTCACGCCGGACTGGGTCGTCTCCGGCTTCCAGCTCGTTTACAAGAGCGACCCCAGCCTGCCGACCGGCAACTTCCACATCTACATGCGCGCGCCCATCGGCGTCGAGGGGTTGAAGCCCATGATGCCCGTGGCGATGAACCTCGTGGAACAGCGCTCTCGAGGACGTATCCACCTCGCATCCACCGATCCGCACGAACTCCCCATCGTCGACGACGGCATGCTGCAGCACCCGGACGACCAGGCAGCGGTGCGCTCCGTGATGAACTTCGTCTACGATTTCATGCAGGACGACCTCATGCGCCCCTTCTACGGCGACCTCATCCTGCCAACCGAAGACGAGGACTGGGTCGAGTTCGCCCAGTCCACCTACGACAGCCACCACCACGGCTCCGGCACGTGCAAGATGGGCCCCGCCGGGGACCCGATGGCCGTGGTGGACAGCCGCCTCAAGATGCACGGCATCGACAACCTGTACGTGGCGGACGCGTCCATCATCCCGACCGTCCCGCACTCGGCAACGAACGTGACCTGCATCATGATCGGCGAGCGCGTAGCCGACTTCGTCCGCGAGGCGGGCAGGTAGGACACGAATGGCCGATTCGGCGGGACCGAAGGGCTACGTCATCCCCGGCATGACCTACCGCGACGCGCCGGCCGCCATCGACTGGCTCTGCGACGTGCTCGGTTTCGAGCGGCGTCTCGTCGTTCCCGGCGAGAACGGCACCATCGCCCACGCGCAGCTGACACACGGCAACGGCATGGTCATGCTCGGCTCGGCGTTCGACAACCCCGACGCGATGGTCGTCCCGGCTACCCCCGGTGGAACGCTCACGCAGGCGAACCTCGTCGTCGTAAGCGACATCGAGACGCACTACGAGCGGGTGCAGGCAGCGGGCGCGAACATCGTCATGGAGCTCGAGGAGCAGTTCTACGGCGGCAGCCTCTTCGCCGTGCGCGACCCGGAAGGCCACCTCTGGCACGTCGGCTCCTACGACCCCTGGGCCGAGTGGGAGTGAGCTAGAATCGAGCCATGGCCATGACGAAGCCAAAGATACGCGTGCCCAAGGCTGAACTGGCGGCTTTCTGCAAGCGGTGGCAGATCACGGAATTTGCGCTGTTCGGCCCCGTGGTGAGCGACAACGGCAACTTCGGTCCGGAGAGTGCAGTGGACGCGATTGCGCGGTTCGGCCCGGAGGCGCGTCACACCCTCTTGGATCTAGGCAGAATGGAACGAGAACTCACCAGTCTGTTCAACCAGCAGGTCAACCTGATCTCGTGGAGAGGTCTGGAGCAGAGCGGAAACCGCTTCCACCAAGAGAGGATCCTGGGGTCCGCGCAGGTAGTCTATGCCGCGTGAGGATGAGGACTACCTCGCCGACATGCGGTCGTACGCCTACCGGGCGCTCGACTTCACGGAAGGGCTGTCGCTTCTGGATTTCAGCCAGAGCACGCTCCATCAGTACGCGGCATTCAACGCGATAGCAACTATCGGGGAGGCAGCTTCGCGCATCAGCGGGAGCATTCAGCAGGCCAGCCCCGCCATCCCCTGGACAGACATCATCGGCATGCGGAACCGCCTCATTCACGCCTATTACGCCGTCAACGTGGACATAGTCTGGAACACGATCCAGGACGACCTGCCCACGCTCATCGCCCAACTCGAACCGCTGCTGTCCGAGTAGAGCCCATAGCCAGGAGCGGGCCTACGTCTCCATCAACCCGCGCTCGGACGGGAAGAGAGCGAGCAGTCCGCCGTCCACGTTGATGTTCTCGCCCGTGACGAACGCCGACATCGGTGACGCCAGGAAGAGCACTGCTTGCGCCTGGTCCACGGGTTGGCCCCACCTGCCGAGCGGGATGTTCTTCGGCTTGGCGGCGCGTGGCGCCGTGCTGCCGCCGGGCGTCGTGCCCCGGTTGTCGCCGGTCTGCGTCGGCGTGATGGAGTTCACGCGGATGCCGTACGGCGCGAGCTGAACCGCCATCGTGCGCGTCATCTGCAGCACCGCGCCCTTGGACGCGGAGTAGGCGATGAAGCCCGCCTTGCCCCGGTGGCCGGTCGTCGAGGCCGTGTTCACGATGGCGCCGCCCTCGCCCTGCGCCACCATCCGCCGCGCGGCCTGCTGGCTGCAGAGCATCGTCCCGTCCATGATGACGGACTGCACCCACTTCCATTTCTCGTACTCGATGTCCAGGATGCCCGCCTCGTTGTTGACGGCGGCGTTGTTCACCAGGATGTCGACGCGCCCGTACTCCTCGTCGGCGCGCTTGAACAGGTCCTCCACCTGCTCCGGCGACGAGATGTCCGCGCTGACGCCTATCGCCTCGCCACCCTCCTCCCGAACGGAGGCAGCGGCAACGTCGGCGCGGTCGTCAAGGAAGTCCACGCACACGACCTTTGCGCCTTCTCGCGCCAGCGTCCGCGCGATCTCCCCGCCGATGTTCGGCCCGCTGCCCGTAACAACCGCAACCTTGCCTTCCAACAGCATCGCCGCCTCCTCGCTCTCGAGTGCGTCCCGCGCCTTCCAGCGCGGGCCGCATCCTATCACTGCCGCCGCGCGGCGCGCCCCGGTACGTGCTAGCATCGCGCCCGCACACGCATCACACCGAACGATGGGAGGAGGACCCAGATGATCATCGACATGCACGGACACCTGAACGCGCCGCCAGACCTGTACGCGTACAAGGCGGGGTTGCTTGCCAGCCGGGGGGCATACCAGCACTGGGGCGGCATACCGGACGAGAAGCTGAAGCCCGTCGTGGACAACCACGTCACCACGGTATTGGACGCCGTCGGCACGGACATGCAGTTCCTCTCGCCCCGCCCGTTCCAGCTCATGCACTCGGAGAAGCCGGGCCGGCTCGTAGAGGCGTTCTGCCGCGCCAACAACGACCTCATCGCCAAGACCGTCGAGATGTACCCGGACCGCTACCAGGGCGTCGCCGGCCTGCCGCAGCTCCACGGCGAGCCCGTGGACGTCGTGTTGGAGGAGGTCGACCGCTGCGTCAACGACCTGGGCTTCATCGGCATCATGATCAACCCCGACCCGTCGGAGGGGCTCGACAACGACACACCCCCGCTCGGCGACGAGTACTGGTACCCGCTCTACGAGCGCATGGTGAAGTACGACGTGCCGGCCATGATCCACTCCGCCTCGTGCAAGAACGTCCGCGAGTCGTACACAGGCCACTTCATCACTGAAGAGAGCATCCAGACCATCTCGCTGTGCGACTCCACCGCATTCGAAGACTTCCCCACGCTGAAGATCATCATGTGTCACGGCGGCGGGTCGATCCCGTACCAGATAGGGCGGTGGCGCGCGCTCCGCTGGCGCCAACCCAACGTCAAGCCGTTCGACGAGAGTCTGCGGGAGCTCTACTTCGACTCGGTCCTCTACAACAAGGAAGGGCTGGAACTGCTCTTCAAGATCGTGGGGACGGACCGCTGCATGTTCGGCACCGAGCGGCCCGGCACCGGGTCCTCGAAGGACCCGAATACCGGCAAGTGGCTCGACGACCTCAAGCCCGTCATCGAGGACATCGACTGGCTGACGGATGAGGACCGCGCAAATGTCTTCGAGAACGTCACCCGCGAGGCGTTCCCGCGGTTCGGCGCAGCGTAAGCGGGCAGGGGACAGCGTTCCCGCGACCGCACCTTACGGAAAAGGGGAGGGCATCCGCGGATGCCCTCCTTCTCTATCCCCGGAAACTGACTCTGAAATTGGGGGTGAAACCATCTCGCGCGTTGCCGTCACCGGCCTTACAATTCTTGCTGTAGTCACAGGGAGGTGGCGCATGGTCGCACCGCGGGAGTGGAAGTCTCAGGCTGCCGAGCAGATCCAACTCATGGGGGCCCGGGGCAGCAGCGAGGTGTTGTTCGGCGCGGCCAAGCGCCAGATGCCCGCTGACGAACTCCTGCCGCGCGAGTATCGCCAGGAGGCGCTCCGCCGGGCGGCCAGATCGCATGCACCCCAGCGGACGCGCTCCATCGGGTTCCGGGCCTGGCTGCACCGCTAGCTGTGTACGGACGCGAGTGGAAGTCCCAGGCCGCCGAGCAGATCAAGCTCAACGGCAATCAGGGCAGCGAAGAGCTCCTGTTCGGGCCGGGCAAGAAGCAGCGGCCGATGGACGAGATGACGCCGTCCCAACTCCGCAAGGAGTCCGAACGCCGCGCTGCCAGGCCCAAGGCCAAGGCTGCACGCCCGAGATCGCTCCTGGGACGGTTCAGGGCGAGGCTGGGTCTCTGACCCTCCTCTCCTCCTAGTGCGTGTCGAATATCTCCTGGTAGCGCGCGATGGCCGCGAGCGCCGCTTCGCGCTCCTGTGCGGTCGGGTTGCGCGGGTCGCGCGCCTTCGGCAGACGCCCCAGCCGCAGGATCGCTGCGCGCAGCAGCACCCGCGCCTTGGTCGCGTCCAGGTTGCTCCCCTCTATCGTGAGGTCGTGCGGGTTGGACGGCAGCGCGCCTTCAGGGTCGCCCCGGCTCACCCGGGCGACCGGCATGCCGCTGTATGCCGCGACGGCGAGCGCCGCAGCCTGGCTCGGCAGCGCCGAGCCCGTGCCCGCGGCAGCCTCCAGCACGAACCCGTGGAACCGCGGTGAGCCCGGCTCGTCCGACGCCTCCTGCGCAATGCCGCGCTCGATGCGCGCGATGATATCGACCTCCACGTCCGGGTCCGCCGTGTCCTCCTCCGCCATGTAGTGGCCGTACTTCACCATGTGCACAGGCGCGATGGCGTCGCCCCGCAAAGAGCCGTCGTCGTCCTTGATCCGCACGCTCGTCGTTTCCGGGCTGTCCCCATACTCCTGGAAGACGACCTCGGCAGGGAGGTCCTTCACCGCGACCTCGGACGAACCCGTCGTGCGGTACGCGGGACGGAACCAGACCCGCACCTCCGCGCCCGCGCTGCCGAGCACGCCGCCGTGTCCGCCGGTCGCGCGGTAGCCGCCGGGGCGGGCGTCGCCCTTCTTGAAGGTGCGCGCCGCGAATATCTGCTCGTCCACGATGCCGACAGCGCCCAGCCCGGCGCCCTTGCCGGACGTGATGTAACGCGCAGCGTCCACGATGTTGCGGTCGCCGTCGTTGGCCAGCGTTCCGTGCGCGCGTTGCGACGATATGCCAACGAAGGGCAGGGAGGTGTCCAGCACGAGGCTCAGCCAGTAGATCGTCTCCTCGACGTGCGGACTGCCCTCCAGCCAGATGAAGCCGTCGTACGTGCCCGAGTCGATCGTCTGCTGCACGATATTGACGG
Source organism: Chloroflexota bacterium (assembly GCA_028874795.1). Lineage (GTDB taxonomy): Bacteria > Chloroflexota > Dehalococcoidia > Lucifugimonadales > Australimonadaceae > Bin16. Next base: position 80,089 of record JAPPHT010000010.1, on the reverse strand, counting down.
CGCGGGCCATCGCCGCATTGGAGAGGAACTTGCCCATGGCGCGCGGGCTGTACGGGAAGAAGTCCCGGCCTGCCGTCTCGCCCTGCTTCGTGTAGCCCGCCGGGGGCAGAACGCGGACGAAGTCGTAGTCCGCGATGTGGTCCAACTCGCTCGCCGCGCCGTCGTGGCCCCGGCCGGCAAACCCGCGGTCGATCTCCTCGAACAGCCGCGACGCGTCCGGGAAGAACGTCTGTCGACCACCGTAGTCGAGCGCCGGGTCCAGCATGTCCGCATTCTCGAACGGCGCGCCGTCCGGCGAGCCGTCGGCGCGGCGCGCCATGTAGGGCAGGAGGTACGCGCCGTCCTCCGGGCGCAGCTCCACCTCGTAGTACTCCTTGCCGTCGTCGTGGTAGACCTCGACGGCATCGGACTCCAGTGGGTGCGCGCTGAACTTCTCGATACGCACGCGCACCGGCTCGTGCAGCCGCTGTGGCACGAGGTGGTCGAACCGCCCTTCGATCTGCCGCTCGTCCGCCTTCCGCCCCTTGTTGCTCGTCACGAGCACCGGCGTGTTCGCGATCGTCGACCGCGGTCCTGAGAACACTGCTATGCGTGGCTTCGCCATCGGATCATCCTCCTGTCTGATGCCCTCTCCCTCAGGAGAGGGCTGCGTGAGGGACCTTGTTTGATCCCCTTTCCTGGGGGAGAGGGTTAGGGTGAGGGCCCTCCGGGTGGTGTGGGGTGGGCGTCGTCCATGCGTGCTTCTCCGCACCTCTACAACTCTGGTCTGAAATCCAACACAGGGCCCTCACCCGCCGCCGCTAGCGGCGGCACCCTCTCCCTCAGGAGAGGGTCAGTCTACCCCCGCTTCGCCTTGCTGCGCGCCGACTCATAGAACGAGAGGAAGTCGTCAACGCTCGTGCGCGCTATCGTCTGCGCTATCACGTTGAGGGGGAGGTCGTCCAGGCGCTTGAAGCGCACGCACGACTTCCCCATGTCCAGCCGCTTGCCGCTTGCCGCGTACGCGGAGGTGAACCACTCCAGCGTCTCCGGGTCCCCGTAGACGTTGTTCAGGTAGAGCGCCATGTACCGCTTCTGGGACGCCAGCGCCGCCAGTTGCAGCGCCTGCTTGTTGTACGTCACCGGGTAGCGGCTCAACGGCACCACGTAGCCGATCATGCCGAACTGCATGCACTCCTCGTAGCCGTCAGGCAGGCTCTCCAGCACCACGCGGCGCACCGCCTCGATGGCCGAGCGTCGCTCCTCCGGCAGGCTGGCGAGGTATTCCTCCACGGTCGCAGCGTCGCTCTTGACCACTTGCCGCTCCTCTCGACGCGCCGTCGTCGGACATGTTGACGCGGCACGAAAGGTGTAATCTTCTGCCATCCGTCTCGGGAGGGATAGCCATGCCCATCATAGACGCTGACTGCCACGTTATCGAAAGCGAGCAGACCTGGGAGTACCTGGACCCGGCCGACGAGCACCTCAAGCCCGCGTCCAGGTTCGACCCCAACCGGCCCGACAGGCCCATCTGGATCATAGACGGAAGGGAGCGCCAGCGTCCCTTCGCCGCGGGAGGCACCGGCGCGGTCGCCGAGCAGCTCTCCGGCTTCTCTGAAACGTCCCAGGCGACACGGACGCTCGCGGACATCACCGCGCGCCTGGCGCACATGGACGAGCTCGGCGTGGACGTGCAGGTGCTCTTCCCCACCATCTTCCTGACCCGCATCTCCGAGAATCCGGCCGTGGAGCTCGCGCTGACCAAGAGCTACAACCGCTGGCTCGCCGACATCTGGGCCGAGGGCGGCGGACGCCTGCGCTGGGCCGTGGTCCCGCCGCTGGACACCATGGACGAGGTGGAGGAGCAGCTGCGCTACGGCAAGGAGCACGGCGCGTGCGCCATCTTCATGCGCGGCTTCGAGGGGGACAGGCGACTCATCGACCCCTACTTCGACCCGCTCTACGAGGCGGCGCAGGAGTACGACATGCCGGTCTGCATCCACGCGGGCTGCGGCAACCCTGACTTCGTGAACCTCACCGAGGCGGACGCCTACTCCCGCAACAAGCTGCCCATCATCAGCGCGTTCCACTCCATGCTGTACCGCGGTCTGTGGCAGCGCTTCCCGCGCCTGCGCGCCGGTTTCGTCGAGGGAGCGGCCAACTGGGTGCCCTACATCCTCAACGAAGTGCAGCACCGGGCCCGCCGCGACGGGAACGCGTTCGACTCCGAGAACCTCATGGCCGACAGCCGCATGTACGTCACCTGCCAGACGAACGACGACCTGCCGTACATCTTCGCGAACGCTTCCGAGGACAACTTCATGATCGGCTCCGACTACGGCCACTCCGACACCTCCAGCGAGTTGGAGGCGCTCAAGTCGCTGAAGTCGAGCGGGCTTCTGGAGCCCCGCGTCGTGGACAAGGTCCTCTCCGACAACCCCGCGCGCCTCTACGCCATCGAGTGACGGGGAGCGCACCGTAGTACCCGCACCTTGTCATTCCGAGCGGAGCGCAGCGGAGTCCGCGCTTCAGCGCGCGGAATCCTCTCGGGCTGGTCTGATGTAAGGGCGCGCTTCCTGGGGTCCAAGATCGCCTAGAAGCACGGGACGTCGATGCCGGTGAGGCGCTCGTACGGCTCAGGGTGCAGCCACAGGAAGCCGACGTAGTCGTTCAGGTTGCCTGCCGGCCTGCCGTTCGGCCGGCTGGCCGCCGCGCGAGCCAGCTCGCCGACCACCACCCGCGTCGCGTGCAACTGGGCGTCGTAGTGGTCGCGCACGTCGTCGGGAACGTGCATGGCGATGAGGTACTGCTCGTACGCCCGGAACTTCTCCTCGAGTTCCGAGAACGAGGCCGTCGCGACGTTGAAGCTCGGCTTGCCCGCGCAGATGGCCTCGACGTACTGCGCGACGAGGTCCGGCGTTGGCGTCGGTTCGGGTTCGGGGGTAGGCGTGGGCGTAGCGGTCGGACGCCGCGTCGGCGCAGGAGTGAGGGTCGGTGTCGGGTCGGGACTGGCCGTCGGCGTTGGCGTCGGTACCGGGGTGGGCGTTGCGGTCGGAGCGGGAGGTTCGGGGGTTGACGTCGGCAGGGAAGTCGGGGTCGGGGTGGGCTCGAGCGCCACCGTCGGAAGGGGAGTCGGGGTAGGGGAAACCTGGCACGCCGCCAGGGTGAGCAACAGGAGTAGAGGCACGATCAGGGATGGGATAGCCGGCTGGCGGGACGCAGGAGCCATACACCTGCAGTATATCGGGTGTGCGGTCCCGCTCGACCAGCTACAGCCTGCCGAACTCCCGCGGCGCTGGCTTCGGGTCGTTGCCCATCAGATTAGGTCCGCAAACTCTTCCGGCGATATGCCGATCCCTTTCAGTAGTTGTACCAGCGTAGCCCGTTTGACCGGGTTCTGCCTGGGTATCACTGCGAGAACGTTTCGTTCCTCCTTGTACATCGAAATGTGTTTGCCTTGGCGCTTGATGACGAATCCTGCTTTGCTCAGAGCACGCACCACGCGTTGATGGGACAGGTCTGGGACTCTGTTCACCGGTCAACAACGACCGTGCGGCGCCGACCTTGGCCCGCTCGTTCCCGCTCGATCTGCTCCCATGAATCAAGCCAGCATTCGATAGCGTCTCTGATATTCTCCAGCGCCTCCTCCTCCGTTTCGCCCTGGGAGACGCAGCCACTCATGCCTGGAACGTAGACGGCGAAGCCGCCTTCCTCAGCGGGCTCCAGGACCACTTCATAGGTGCGCTCCATGCTCATCCTCCCAGGCGGTGGGTTTCCCTAATCCTGCACAGATTGTAGCAAGGGGGTTGATGCCACACCGCCGCGCTACAGCCTGCCGAACTCCCGCGGCGCTGGCTTCGGGTCGTTGAATGCCGGGACGGCAACGCCCAGCCGCTGCAGCATCGTGAAGTCGTCGCGGTCGCCCCACTGTTCCACGACGCGCCCAAGCTGGATGCGGTAGACGTCGATGCGCCGCCACCACGACAGGTTGGCCCGAGGAGACGTGCCCATGCCCACGCCCTGGAACCCGCCGGTGAAGGAGACGCACGCGGCCACGCGGTCCTCCGCCGCGATCAGGTCGTCCACCGTGACGTGTATCGAGGGGAAGGCGGTGCGCGTCATCGTCACCAGTTGTTTGATCGGCTCCGGCCCGAACGGGTCCTCGAGGATGCCCGCGATGTGGAGCTCGACGTCCGGCGCGTACAGGTCGCCGATCAGGTCGATGCGCCCGTTGTTGTAGACCTCTTCGTACAAGCGGCGGACGAACGCCTTGTTCTCCTCTGACATCGCGTCACCTTCCTCCGATGGGGCTGCAGGCTCCCCCTGCGCGGCGCATTGTTGAGGGCTGCGTGCCGCACGTCAAGGGCGCGGCGGACGACCCTCGTGCTATAGTCCACTCACCCTGCATCGGGAGGTTGGCGGGATGCTCACGATAGGCACGAACGACGGCATCGTTGCGCTCGAGAACAAGAACGGCGCGTGGGAAGTCGCCGCGAAGGCGCTGCCCGGCGTGCGGGTCGAGGGCATCTGCGAGACCCCCACCGGTCAGATCGCCGCGACGGTGGAAGGCGTCTTCGAGAGCGGAGCGGACCCCGCCGACTGGAAGCAGACCCTGTCAGACGTCGACACCCGGTGTGTCGTCGTCACGCTGGACGGCACTACCTTCGTGGGCGCGGACAACGCGATGCTCTTCCGCCGCCGCGCTGCCGAGGAGCAGTTCTCCGAGGTCGAGAGCTTCAAGGACCTGCCGACCTACGGCACGTGGACGTTCCCTGTGAACCCCCACATGCCGAACATCCGCGCCTTGGTGGCGTCGCCGACCCGGCCCGGACGCGTCTACGTCGGCGTCGAGGTCGGGGGCGTCATGCTCACCGAGGACGGCGGAGAGACCTGGCAGGAGGCACGCGAGAGCATCCACCCGGACATCCACGGGCTCGCCGCGGCGCCGGATGGCGGCGACCACGTCTTCGCGGTCACGGGCGTGGGTTTCTACCGCTCGCAGGACGCGGCGCGCTCCTGGCAGTCCCGCTGCGATGGCCTGGAGACCATGTACACCGTCACGCTCACGAACGACCCCGGCGACCGCCAGAGGCTCTACGCCGCAGCCACACTGGGCAGGCCGCGCGGATGGAGGACGCGCCCGGAGGGCGCAGTGGCGAAGGTCTACCGCAGCGACGACGGCGGCTCTCAGTGGCGTCCGTTGATGGACGAGGGACTCGTCGAATCGGTCGAGGCGCTCGCAGTCGACGCGGACGGCGCGGTCTACGCGGGGACGCATGGGGGTCAGGTGCTGGTCCGCGCCGCCGACGGCGATGACTGGAGCGTCGTCGCAGACGGCCTCGCGCCCGTAAACTGCATCTCAGCGTAGCGCACACCCGCATGAGACGCAGCAGGGGCGCCCATGAGGGCGCCCCTCTACATCTCTATGTATGCCCAGGAGTGCAGAGGGATAGCCCCTCTACCGGGGCGTGGGAGTGTCCCCCACAAGCGTCCGGGCGGGTGGGTGGGAAGAACTACGCCTCCCGGAGGGCAGCCTTAGCCCCGGCTGCCGCCCGTCGACGGGTAGAGTTGCAGGTTGATGCCGTTCGGGTCGCTGAAGTAGATCGTCTTCTGACCCTGGCGCTGGGTGACGTGCACCTCGACGCCGCGCGCCTGCAGCCGCGACTCCGCTTCGTCGATGAACTCGGGCGTCGAGGTAACGGCCAGGTGGTTCAGCGCGCCGATGGTGTCGCGCGTCGTGCCGCTCACTCCCGGCGCTCCTTCGAAGAAGTCGAGCGTGCCCTCGCCGCCGAGGTCGAACGAGTAGTGCTTGTGACCGGGTTCGTCGTTCACGATCCTGCAGACCGGCACGTCCAGCACCTCACCGTAGAAGCTGGCCGTCTCCGCCATGTCCTTCGCTATCGCCGCCACGTGGTTCACGCCGCTGATGCCGCCCATGCTGGACCTCCTGTGATCCGTCTTACTGCGCATATGGTACGACGCGACGCAAGTGCGTGCGCTATGATGCAGGCGCAACAAGGCAAGCGAACGCACCACGCGGGAGGTGAACGTTATGGCGCGCATCCGCCACATCGCCATCGGCACGGACGACCCTGAAGCAACGGCAAAGTTCTACGTCGAAGGCCTCGGGCTGAAGCAGGTCGGCAGGGTGGACTCGCCGACCGCGGAGGGCTACTACCTGAGCGACGGCCACGTGAACATGGCCATCCTCAAGTGGCGCCAGGAGTGGGCGTCCGTCACCGAGGGCGCGCCCAAGCGCACCGGCGTCCACCACATCGGCTTCGGCGTCGAGGACATGGACTCGGCGCAGGCGCAGGTGCTGTCCGCGGGCGCGGTCGAGCACGTCGAACCGAAGATCCGCGAGGAGTACAACCAGCGCAGGCCGGAGGAGACGGGCGGCGGCAACGTCGAGGTCAAGTTCACCGGCCCGGACGGCGTCACGTTCGACCTCTCCGTCCACGGCTGGGCAGGCACGGACCAGGTGGCCGGGTAGGGCAAGGGCGATTGTCATGCTGAGCGTAGCCGAGGGCGTAGCCTGAGGCGAAGTCGAAGCATCTCTCAAGGAACGCCGGTGTGCCTGGGACGCCCCCGAGAGATTCCTCGACTTCGCTCGGAATGACAACCAGGGGGCGGCCCCGCGCTAGCGTCCGAACCACGGGTCGTACTTGCGCACCGTCTCCGTGAAACTCCTCGTGCCCGGCGGCCACATCACGCGCCAGTGCGTCCCCTCCCGTACCAGCTCCTCCGTGCGCGCAAGGGTTCTTCCGTCCGTATACTCGACGATGACGCCGATGACAGCGTTCTGGCCGTAGTTGCGCTGCGAGCCGATGCCCATCTCCGCGATGGTGCGTCCGCGGGAGAGGCCGTCCACCAGTTCACGCCACGCTTCCGGGCCCATCGCGCGGGCCTGCGCCTGCCCGTCGCGGTCGAGCAGCTCGAACGCAGCCTCGTAGTCGCCGTCCTGCGACGCCTGGTAGAGCGCCTCGAACGTGCCGCGCGGAGACTTGACGATGGAAGTCGCCCCGAACGCGAGGCCGATCAACTGCCCGATGAGCACCGCGACGACCGCGACCAGCACGAGCGTCGTCCAGTGCTCGACGGCGCAGACCCATCGCAGCCCGCTGCGCAAGCCGGTCATCTGCATCACGCCCCTGAAGCCCTGAGCCGGGCCGGTACGGGAGGTCTCCTCGAACCCAGAAAGAGCAACGACCCGGCGCCCACGACCACGCCGACCGCCAGGAAGGCGCCGGTGTAGTCGCCGTAGGTGTCGCTCATCCATCCGGCGAAGGACGGGCCGATGAGCGGTCCGAACATGACCAGCACGTTCGAGTAGCCCGCGATCTGCCCGAAGTAGCGCCGCCCGTAGAAGTCGGCGCGTATCGCCATCATGAGCGGGCCGCGCGTCCCCCAGGCCAGGCCGTGCAGCAGCGCCGCGAAAACGATGACGGGGACGCTGGAGGCGTACGCCAGCGTCACGAGCGCCACCGCGTGCATGAGCATGCAGAAGGCGGCCAGGCGGGCCTTGTTGTAGCGGTCGCCTATGTACCCACCGCCCACCTGGCCGACGATGCTCGTGACCGTCACCAGCGTCAGCATCGTCTGGGCGGACGTCTTGCTCCAGCCAAGCCCTTCCACGAGGTGCGGGACGAGGTGGACGAGGACCGCGAAGACGGCGAGAAGGGCTACCCCGTGCCCGAGCGACACGTACCAGAACGCGCGGTCCCGCAGCGCTTCGCGCACGGTGAAGTTGATCTCACCGGAGTCCGCCAGCGGCGAGGCGCCGGCGGCTGAACGGGCAGGGGGTGGCGCGCCGTCCGGCAGCATGCCGTGCTGCTCCGGATAGCCCCGCATCAGTTGGCAGAGCGGCAGCCCGATGACGATCACCGCGATGCCCGAGCCGATGGCGGTCGACTCCCAACCGTGCAGCACCAGCGACCAGGCGACGATGGTCGAGAGCACGCCCGCGAGGCCGATCCCGGTAGAGCTCAACCCGAGGGCGAGCGCGCGCTTGCGGCGGAACCAGCGCGTCGTCACCGTCGTCAGCGTCAGCCAGCCCGAGAGGTTCGCCCCGAGCGACATGACCATGATGACGGCCAGGAAGGCGATGAAGGTGTCCGCGAAGGGCAGGGCGATGAAGCCGAGCCCGAAGCACACCGTGCCGGCCTGCATGATGGAACGGGGGCTGAACCGGTCCAGGAGCCAGCCGTGCAGGGGACTCAGGACGCCCGCCACAAGCAGGGAGCCCGAGTACGTGGTGGAGATGGCAAACTTGCTCCAGCCGAAGTGCTCTTCGATGCTGAGCAGGTACTGGCCGAACGTGAAGCCGAACGCCGCGCCGGAGAGCCCGTGGAAGAGCACAGACGACAGCACGATCCACCAGCCGTAGAACGGCATGTGGAGCCTTCCGTGTCTGCTCGCTGTAGCCAATGCCGGTCAGTCGCTCCACCCGGGTTCGAGCGCAGTTGCAGCCAGGCCCCACGAATTCCAGCCCGCCGCCTGATTGCGCGCGAACAATTCTATCTTGCGCTGGTGGGGGAACATCCGCTCGATACGGCGGCGGACTTCCGCCGGTTTCGCGGAGTGAGGGCCGCGCGGCGCGCTGACGAGCTGGCGGACGTTCCTCTCTCCGCGGGGCTGCGGGATGGCGCCCCGTTTGAACACGAGGCAGAGCTCGCACTGGCTGAGCGTGTAGAAGCCGGGATTGACGCGCTCCTTGTCCCAGACGAATGCGACGGTAGCCCACGCGAACCCCCACGCCTTGCCCAGCTCGATGGCCTGGTCAAGGTGCGGGTTCGTCGCCCACATGAAGAGCAGGCTGTCGTCGGCCGCGATGCCCGGCACGTCCAGCTGCTTGAGGTCGTCCAGCGTTACGGTGGGGTAGTGGCGCACAGCGCCGCCGGTGTCCCCGCTGCCCGGACCCGCGTGCTGCAACTGTCCCCTGTAGTCCCACGGCGGGTCTGCGTAGATGATGTCGTAGACCCCGGTCGGCAGCGGTGGAAACGCGCCTGAGCCGGCATCGTGCGCGGGCTGAGCCCGCGGCGCGGACGCACCCTCGGGTCGCTCGCGCCGGGCCCTGGCGATGGTCATGGCTGCCGCCTGCCGCGCGCCGGTTGTTGCGAGTCGCATGAGGAGAGCGGCGGCATGCGGGCCGCTATCCCTCGAACACGAGCGACTTCACCACCACCGGGATCGCCTCCACCGACTCGAGCTGCTCGCCGAGGTCGATGAAGTTGAACTCGCCGACGTTGATGCCGTCGACAACGATGACCTCGGGTTCCACCTTGAACTCGTTCTTGAGCATGGCCCCGACGAGGCCTGCGACGTCCGCGCTCAGCACGATCGTCCAGACGTGGTCGTGGAACGGAGCGAGCGCGTTGGCTATCGCGCCGCACATGGACCTGATGGAGTCGTAGGTGGGGATGACCGGGCCCAGCACCGCCAGCGCGATGTGCTTCCCGATGTCCTGCTCGGCGATGTCCAGGCGCTCGAAGCCTCGCGCGATCGCCTGCTCGACAGCCTCCTGCGTCAGGGCGTTCGGGTCGGCGGGGAGGTAGGCGGGCACGACCTGCAGGTCCAGGTACGGCAGCAGCTCGGAGTTCGATACGAACACCGTGCTGGACGACACCTGCACCGTGTACTGCGACGCGCCGATCACGGTTGCGCGGATGCGCTCGGCGCTGCCGGCCAGCGGGATGCCGAGCGACGGCAGGCGACGCCGGACAGCCGCGCCCAGCAGCGGCCCCATGTCGCCGTAGTCCTGCTGGTCGTAGTCGTACACGTACTCCGCGACGCCGCCGGAGAAGCCGATCTCGTCTATCGGTTCGTCGAATGCGATCGGACCGGAGATGAGGAGGTCAGTCGCGAGCTGGGAGTACTCGCTGCGGGTGAGCGCCTCGAAGAGGAGGTCGGCCAGCTTCTCCGCCACCTTCTCCTTCTCCTCCTCCTCCATGCGCTTGCCGACCTCGACCTCGACGCCAACGCTGCGCGCTATCGTGCGCCCCGCATCCTCGATGCGCTCGACGACGCTGTCAGCGTCCCATGCGATGAGGCGCGCGCCCACGTTGATGGCCATGGTCTCAGCGACCTTGCCGTCCTGGACGATGGCGATCTTCGTGGTGCCGCCGCCCATGTCCACGTTCATGCCGGCGCCTATCTTGAGCGACCGCGCTGCCGCGCCGGAGCCGTGTGCCCCGAGGATGCCTTCCAGGTTCGGCCCCGCCGTCGCGCAGACGAAGCGCCCGCCCGCCGCGGCCAGCATCCGGATGATCGCCTCGGAATTGTGCTTCCGCACGGCCTCGCCCGTGCAGATAACCGCGCCCGTGTCGATGTCGTCCGCCTCCAGCTCGGCCTCCGCGTAGCTCTGCTTGACGAACTCGCCGAGCGAGTCGGTGTCGATCGTGTCGGGGTCGGAGTACGGAGTCAGGAGGATGGGTGAGCGGTAGAGCACCTGCCGGAACACCACCTCGAACTCGCTCGACATCTCGGTGCTGCGCCGCCGCATCACCAGCTTGGAGAACATCAGGTGCGAGGTGGAGGAGCCGATGTCGATGCCCACGCTCGTGAGCCGCAACCAGTCCGGGTTTATCGGGAATCCGTCTTCCGCGATGGAACCGAAGATGACCTCGTCTTCCGCGCCGTAGTGTCCGTGCTCCCAGGGATCGTCGTGCATGGGCCGCCTTTCGAATATCGGAAAGCGCGGGCGTCCGCGTGTGCCCGAACGGGGCACAACCCGCCGTCAACCGCCGCGCATCCGGAGATGTGCTCAATCTTATGCCTGCAGGCGTTCGTCGGCAAGGCGAGCTCTCCGCCCTCCTTCAGAAGACGCGCCACCACGGCGCGGCGAGCACGCCGGGCAGAAGCCACTCGACGATTTCGCCCGTATGAAGGACGAGACCAGGACGGGCCATCGGGCCGTATTCCTCCTGAAAGGCATGGATGTGCATCGCATCCCTCACGTTGGCCCTGCGGGAGGCCTTGACCTCGATAGGCAGAAGACGCTCGCCTTCCTCGATCACGAAGTCCACCTCTTGACCGCCGGCCGTACGCCAGTAGAACACCTCGGCGTGTTTGAAGCGGGAGTCGCGCCATACGAGCAGATCATGGAGCACCATGTTCTCAAGGCGAGCGCCCCGCGGTTCATTCTCCTGGGCGATGTACATCGCCAGCCCTGTATCACCCCAGTAGAGTTTCGGGGACTTGATGAGCCGTTTCGTGCGGTTCGTCACGTACGGGGGGACCCTGACGGTCAGGTAGGACGTCTCGAGCATATTGAGGTAGCGATGTGCTGTGGGCTGCGAAAGGTCGGCGTCCCGCGCCATGCCGGACTGGTTCGTGATCTGACCGGCGCGAAGCGCCGCGATGCGCATGAGCCGCCGGAAGTCAGGGAGCGCGGAGATGGCCGAGATGTCCTGTAGGTCTCGCTCGAGGTACGTGCGGATGTACCCCTCGAACCAGACAGCGCGTTCATCGTCGGTGCGAAGCTCCAGTGCCGGGGCAGGGTAGCCGCCGCGGCGTGCAGAAACACGCCAGTCCTCCTGCTCGTCGGGTTGCGACCGGATCAACTCGGGCCACTCTCGTTCGCGGGTCTCCAGCAGTGCGTCCCAGATTCCTTCGCGGCCTTGACCGAGTTGCTCACGGCGCGTCATCGGCCATAGCGTCAGATAGCCGGCGCGGCCCGCCAGCGATTCGGAGACCCTGCGCATGAGGAGAAGGTTCGCCGAGCCCGTCAGCAGGAATTGCCCTCGTTGCCGCTTCGAGTCGATGGCGCGTTTGACGGCGAGCAACAGGTCAGGGGCGCGCTGCACTTCGTCGATAGTGAGGGGAGGTTCGGCGAGCGCGCCGATAAGGGTGTCGGGGTCGCGTTCCGCGAGGTCCAGATCGGCCGCGCTGTCGAGGGTGACGAATCGCCGCTCGCTGCCGGAGAGGTCGCGCGCAATGGTGGTCTTGCCCGTCTGGCGCGCGCCCGTGAGCACTACGGCGGGCATGACTGCCAGCTGTCTGGCCAGGTTCTCGGAGATAGCGCGGCGCAGCACGGCGTCTTCCATATGTGAATGATAATCATTCATATCGTGAATGACAATCATTCACACCGTGAATAGATTTCATTCACACCGTGAATAGATTGCACGAAGCAGGCCACGGCCTGCGGCAGATGTCTCCTTTGCCCTCCATCCTGTCTCATTAGCGGAGATTTCCTTGACGCTCCACGCGTCCCGATAGTACAAAGCATGACAGCGCCGCCCGACGCGGCCTTCACAGGAGGAGCGACACATGACGCAGCTCAGCGCCAAGCCGGAAGTCACAGCCGACCAGCCCCGGCTCACCAAGATCAGCGCCTACGAGGCCTTCGTCGAGAGCGAAGGCATCCCCAACATCACCGGCTTCGCCGTGGACGACCTCCGTACCGTCGAGGTCGCGCCCTGGGCCCGCCTCGACTGCCTCGGCGCGTACATCAACCTCGATGGCAACGGCGGTACGAACGACGCCTACATCGCCGAGATCCCGCCCGGCGGCAGGATGGCCCCGGAGAAGCACCTCTTCGAGAAGAACATCTACGTCCTGCGGGGCAGGGGCGCGACCCTCGTCGGCGACGACCCCAACAGCCGAACGTCCTTCGAGTGGAAGGAAGGCAGCATCTTCTCCGTCCCGCTCAACGTCTGGCACCAGCACCTCAATGGCTCCGGCGCCGAGCCCGCACGCTTTCTCGCAGTCACCACCGCGCCCATCACCATGAACCTCTTCCATAACCCGGAGTTCATCTTCGGCAACCCGTTCGTGTTCGAGGACCGCATCGGCGACTCCCGCCAGTTCCAGGGCGAGGGCTACATGTTCACCGGCAACACCGGCCGTGTGAACGTCTGGGAGACCAACTTCATCCCGGACATCGAGACGTTCACCACCTTCACCTGGAAAGAGCGCGGCGCGGGCGGCTCCAGCGTCATGTTCGAGTTCGCCGACAACACCCAGGCCGCGCACGTATCCCAGTTCCCCGTCGGCACCTACAAGAAGGCACACCGCCACGGCCCCGGCGCGCACGTCATCATCATCTCCGGCCACGGCTACAGCCTCCTCTGGCCCCGCAGCGGCAGCGTGCCCGACGACGTCATCCGCGTCGACTGGAAACCCGGCGCGATGGTCGTCCCGCCGAACGACTGGTTCCACCAGCACTTCAACGGCGGCACGACGCCCGCGCGCTACCTCGCGTTCCGCTGGGGCTCGCAGAAGCACGGCTTCAGCCTCGGCGTCGCGATGGAGGGCGATGCCGACGTCTCCGTCAAGCTCGGTGGCGGGCAGATCGAGTACGAGGACGAGGACCCCTGGATCCACGACACCTTCGCCGAGACGCTCGCGAGGGTCGGCGGCGAGTCGAAGATGGCCGACTTCATCCCCCGCCTCCGCGAAGGGTAGGCGTGGAGCGCCCCATCCAGAACTGCTACTGGGTGGAACCCGGCAAGCTGCTTGCGGGCGAGTACCCCCGGGAGTATGACCACGCGCCATCGATCACGAAGTTCCGCGCGCTGAGGGAGGCGGGCGTTTCCGCGTTCGTCGACCTCACCGAGGAGGTCGAGGCGCAGGCGTGGGGCTGGATCAAGCCGTACGGCGAGTTCCTGGACGGCGCGTCGCACGAGCGGTTCCCCATCCGCGACATGGCCGTGCCGCAGTCGCCTGCGCTGGCGGCCGCGGCGCTCGACGCCATCGACCGTCACATCGCCGAGGGGCGCACCGTCTACGTCCACTGCTTCGGCGGCGTCGGGCGCACGGGCACCATTGTCGGCTGCTGGCTCGTGCGCCACGGTCGCTCCGGCGAAGAGGCGCTCGAGCGGCTGGACGAACTCTGGCAGGACTGCCCCAAGTCCTCGCGCCACCCGCGCTCGCCCCAGATGCCGGAGCAGCTCGACTACGTCCGCAACTGGCGGGAGACCGCCACGTAGCAGCAGGGCAGAGTGCAGAGGCCCCCTCTGCCGGGGGCGTGGGGGTGTCCCCCGCAAGCGTTCGGGCGGGTGGGTGGGAAGGACCAGGTCGGTCCGGCCAGGCCGTGCAAGGGAGTCTGCGACGCGGCAGCGTCAGCCTACCCCAACGCCAACAGGTTCGGCTCCGCTGACGACGTGACCTCCCACCAGTTCGCGTCGAGGTCGGCCATGAGGAACCACGCCTCGCCGCTGTCCTCCTGCACCTCGCCCAGGTGCGACACGGCCGACCCCGCGAGGCGCCCCAGCGCGTCGTGTGCCGCGAGCACGTCAACGCTGCCCGCGAGCCGCAGCGCGTAGCGGTTCACCGGGCGCAGCAGCGTCCGTTCCGTCGCGGGCAGCACGACGACGTACCACGGTTCGTCCGACGCGGCGATGTACGTCGAGACGTTGCCTCCGCCCACGATCTGCAGCCCAAGCACCTCCGTATAGAAGCGGTTGCTCGTCTCCTTGTCGGTGCACTGCATCGTTCCGTGGGAGAGCGCCTGCGGCACGTACCCGCGTCCCGGGAATCGCTCCGCCTCCAGCGGCTCGCTCCAGTGGGGCGCCGCTATCTGCCTGCCGTGCAGCGCCGCGCGCGGGTTGTAGTGCTCGATCTCTATCGTGTTGCCGCCAGGCTCCTCGATGTACACCGAGTAGGCGAAATGACTGCCGCGCGGCCCGTCGATCATCGTCAGCCCGTACTCCTGCCGGTGCTCGTGCAGGTATGCGGCCGCCGCGTCGATCTCAGTGTGGTCGGCGACACGGAAGCCGTAGTGGTTCGCGTGCGGCTTCACCGGCGCGCCCGGCCCGCCCTCGTGTACCACGAGTCTCCACGACGTGTTCGGATGCTTCACCACCGCCGCGCCCTCGTCACGCTGAACGACCTCGGATGCCAGCAGGTCCGTGAACACCGGCAGCGTCTGGTCCAGCGAGCGGCACTCGTAGTGTCCGTAGCTCAGCGACTCGGGCTTCAGCAGCGGCATCGCTTCCCCTCCGGTAGTCGTCCGCATGGTACTACGTCCGGTAGCGCAGGACGCTGTATCCTGTTCCTCCCATGAGCGAACTCGCCGAACGTGCGCAGCTTGCCGTCCGCATCGTGCGGGAGATCGGCGCGCACGCCATCACCTACTACCAGCAGCGGGACATCGGCCTCGACTTCAAGCCGGACCGCTCGCCCGTCACCCGCGCCGACAAGGAGGGCGAGGAGCTCGCGCGGCGCATCCTGAACGCGGAGTGCCCCGCGGACGCCATCCTCGGCGAGGAGTATGGCGAAAAGGACGGAACGTCCGGCTACCGCTGGTACCTGGACCCCATCGACGGCACCGTGTCATTCGTGCGGGGCGTCCCGCTCTTCGGCTGCATGGCCGCGATCGAGCACGACGGCGAGCCTGTCGCCGGCGCGATCTGCTTCCCGGCCCTCGGCGAACTCGTCTACGCCGCCAGCGGGCAGGGCGCATGGTGGGCCAACGCCATCGGCGCGCCGTCGGACCCGCTGGACCCGCGACCCGCGCGCGTCTCGACGGTCGCCGACCTCGGCGAGGCCCTGTTCGCTGCCACCGGCTTCCACGACTTCGCGAACATCGGCAAGGCGGAAGGGATGACGCGGCTCCTCGCAGCGGTCGGCTCAGCGCGAGGCTGGTCCGACTGCTACGGCCACTACCTCGTCGCGACGGGCAGGGTGGAGGTCATGATTGACCCTTACATGAGCGTCTGGGACAACGCGCCGCTGCTCCCCATCGTCGAGGAGGCAGGCGGACGCTTCACCGGCCTCAGCGGCGCGCGCACCATCCACGAGATCAACGGCATCTCCACCAACGGCCTCCTCCACGACGCCGTCCTGGCGCTACTGGGATAAGCCTTCGTCATCCCCGCGAACGCGGGGATCCAGGGTGACCGCCAGGTCACGCGGCGGGGCGGGGATGTCCGGGGTGATCCGGTGTAGGGGCACCCCTCGTGGGTGCCCTGTATGGTCCCCTCTCCTGAGGGATAGGGCAACGCGCTTCAGCGCGGCGGGTGAGGGCCCTCCGGGAGGTTGGGCTGGGGGAGACTTGTCATTTCGAGCGGAGTCGAGAAATCTCTCACCCGCGGCGGGTGAGGGCCCCCGGAAACGGGGAGTGGTGACCAAGGCCTCCCCCGTTACAGGTTGTAGAACTCCTTGGCGTTGGTCTCCAGTATCTTCCGCGCGACCGCATCGCTGATCCGCCCCTCGCTCGCCCACTTCTTCACCTCGTCGAGCGCCGCGAGGTTCGCCGACGGGTCTGAGTGGCAGTAGTCCGTGCCGATGATGAGGTTGTCCTCAGTGCCGAAGTCCAGCAGGTGCTCGATCTGGTCCATCGGGTCTATCGACACGTACAGCCGGTCCTCCTTGAAGAGGTCTCGCTGCAGGTCGAACGCCGCCGAGCGGTCGTGCAGCGCCAGCGACCGCTGCACCATCCCCAGGTTGGAGAGCACGTAGGAGATCCATGCGGCGCCCGCCTCTATGAACCCGAACTTGAGGTTCGGGAACTTGCTCGGGAGCCTGCTGGAGACCACCGCGAGGAACGCAGCCATCACCGGGAAGCCCCTGTCCCACTCGCGGCCGGGCAGGGGATGGCCGGTGTGGATGCAGAGCGGCATGTTCAGCGAGTCCGCCTCCTCGTACACCGGGAAGAAGTGCTTGTCGCTGACCGGCTTGTCGAGGTCGAATCCGCGCTTGAAGATGGCGCACGCGCCGTTCTCCTTCGCCCAGCGCAGCTCAGCTACCGCCCTGTCGGGGTCGAGCAGCGGCAGCACAGCCGCCCAGCGCAGGCGTCCGTTGCTCATCGCGCACCGGTCTGCGAGCCAGCGGTTGTACGCGCCCGTCAGGTCTGCCTCGGCGTCCGGGTCCTGCGCGCCGTAGCGGATGAAGAACGTCGGGAAGATGACCTGGGCATCGACGCCCATCTTGTCCATATCTCTCAGGCGCCCCGCGACGCCTGCGGCGTCGTCCAGCTCCCGGTGCTCGCGCAGCGGGTGGTGTTCCTCGTCGCGGATGAAGCGCGGCTGCAGGCGGTTCTCGACCAGCCACCAGCGGTTGCCGAGCGCCCCTGCGATGCGTACGCCCGGCGCTTCCGGACGGTCCGCCACTGCGGACGCCACCCGTGCGTCCGGCGAGATGGAGACAGGCACGTACTTGGAGCCGGCCTCCTCCAGGCTCTGCCACGTGGCCTCGTTCTCGTCCACGTGCGTGTCGGCGTCGATCACACCAAACGTCGCCATGACCCTGACCTTCCTTTACGCAAAATCGACAACTCCTGGGTCACCTCTTCTCGTGGGAGAGGTCGCCGCCCGGAGGGTTGCCGCTGAGGGCCTTCGGTCCATACCGTTCTCCGCCGCTCGCCGGCAACTATACTACTGCGCCCTCGCGCTGGGAGACGGAATGGTCCCCTCGCCCTACAAGGGGAGAGGGTTAGGGAGAGGGTACTGTGGGGGCGTGGGGAAGTGTGGGGCCTAACGCACTCCTCTCCTGAAGGAGAGGGTGCCGCCACAGGCGGCGGGTGAGGGCCCTCGGGGCGGGCGAGCGGCTCTCTAGGGAGAGCGTAAACCGGAAATGAACGCCGGCGCCTTCCGCGGCTGCGTCGCGAACGCCATGAGCGCCAGCATCAACACCGCGACGCCCGCAAAGAGCAGTAACGCCCCCGTGTAGCTGTCCGTCTCGTCCCGGATGTGCGCCGCCAGCAATGGCCCGAACGGGCTGATCATGCGGAACGGCGCCGTGAACCCCTTGATCGCTCCCAGCGACGCCCGACCGTAGTAGTTCGCCAGCAGCAGCACCTCGATAACGTTCCGCATCCCCGCCGCGACGCCGAAGATGACCGCCCAGAGCACCGCTAGCGGGAAGCCGCCCGCCGGGACCAGGAGAAGCAGCATGGACGTGAGCACCAGCACCGCCTGCATCATCGCTCCCAGCCTCACGTGTACGCGCTCCATCATGAACCCCATCGGCATGATCGATGACACGGACGACATCCCGAAGATGGACACGATCGCCACCGCCTGGCCATCGCTCAGCCCGCGGTCGTGGAAGATGGGCGCCATGTGCAGGTTCGTCGCCCCCTGAACGAACGGCGTGCATATGAGGAACACCGTGATCAGCCAGAAGGCCCGCGTCCCCCGTGCCTCCCGCAGCGTCCACGAATCCTCCACCACTGTTAGTCGCTCCCGCGGAGGCAGGGAACTCGCCCCTTCACCCCCCGGTTCGCCCCGAACGCTGCGCAGATCGGTCGTGCCGTCCGGCAACAGCCCGTGGTCTTCCGGCTGGCTGCGCATCAGCACCAGCGCGGGCCCGATGATCGCCAGGCACGCGAAGCCGGACAGCGCCACGTACGCCGTCCGCCAGTCGGACGCGTCCATGATGAGAAAGCTGACGATGGGGAGCACGACCTGTCCCGACCGCTGGCCCATCGACTTCAGCGCCAGTGTGCGCCCGCGCTGCCGCACGAACCATTTCGCTATCGCCACTGAGGACCCGATCTCCACCCCCGCGATCACCGACCCGCGCGCCAACCCGAAGAAAGTCCAGAAGTGCCACGGCTCCTGTATCGTCGACAGCCCTATGAGCGCAGCCGCGAGCCCCACGCCTCCCAGCGCCACCACCACCCGCGGCCCGTACTTGTCGACCAGCCACCCCGTGACGCTCGATGCGATCGCCCCCGACGCGCTCCCGATGAGGAACCCCGTTGCGATTACCCTGTACGACCAGCCCAGCTCATCCTGGATCGGCTTGACGAAGACCGTGAGCACCGGCCCGAACCCCGGCACCTCCGCGAACGTCGCCACGAACGCCGCGCCGACCACAGCCCATCCGTAGAAGACGCGGTGCGACGGCCAGAAACGCGGTATCCCTGGCGCTCTTGCCTGCCCCTTCCCCCTTGATGGGGGAAGGTTGGGATGGCGGTGCTCACTCACGCAGTGCCGAACGCCTTCCGCAGCTCTCCCGCCGCCTCGTTGATGGCGTCCCACGTCCGCGTGAACGGCACCCCGGCGTTGAACAATGCGTGGACCTGCCCATCGTATCGGGACAGCTTCACCGGCACGCCGGCCTCGCGCAGCCGCTCGGCGTACGCCTCGCCCTCGTCGCGCAGCGGGTCGTACTCGCACGTCAGCACGAACGCCGGCGCCACGCCGGACAGGTCCGCCGCCGCCATCGGTACGGCGTAAGGGTTGAACGCGTCGGCTTCGCCGGACACGTAGCACAGCCAGAAGTAGACCATCGTGTCGTAGGACAGGCCGTAGCCCTCGCCGTTCTCCACGTACGACACGCGCCGGAAGTCCTTGTCAACGACCGGGCAGATGAGCGACTGGTGCGCGAGCCGCGGCCCGCCCTCGTCCCGTGCCCGCAGCGCCACCGCGGTGGCGAGGTTGCCACCGGCGCTGGACCCGGCGACCGCCAGCCGCGACGGGTCGCCGCCGAACGACGCCGCATTCGCCGCCGCCCATTCCATCGCGGCGTAGCAGTCGTCTAGGGGGATCGGGAACCTGTGCTCCGGCGCCAGCCGGTAGTCCACCGACACGATGATGGCCCCTGATGCGTTCGCGAGCGCCCGGCAGGTCGGGTCGTTCGTCGCGATGCTGCCAACTACCCATCCGCCCCCATGGAACCACACGCACACGGGCAGGGACTCTTCATTCCCCTCTCCCCCTGGGAGAGGGTGAGGGTGAATCACCGGAACGTACACCCGCACGGGCACGTCGCCGTGAGGCCCCGGCGCGGCGAGGTCGCTCACCGACGCAACCTCCGGCCCGGGGATGCGCGGCTGGCCCTCCGACATCGCGCGCGCCTCCTCGGGGCTCACCTCGTGCTGGGCGGGCAGGCCCATGGCGGCCTGCTGCTCCAACGAGGCTCTCACTTCAGGGTCGAGGGGCACGAGACATCTCCTCCAGGCCGGCTGCGCCGGAGTATACGCGACGGATTGTCATTCCGAGCGGAGCCCGTCGGCGGCAGCCGAGGGCGAAGTCGAGAGCCTGCCCGGAGCCTGCCGAAGGGCCCCGTTACGCCGTGCCGAACGCCTTCCGCAGCTCGCCCGCGGTCTCGTCGATCGCGCTCCACGTCCGGGAGAAGGGTATGCCCGCGTTGAAGAGCGCGTGGATCATCCCGTCGTAGCGGCTCAGCCTGGTCGGCACGCCCGCCTCCTGCAGCCGGGCCGCGTATGCCTCACCCTCATCGCGCAGGGGGTCGTACTCGCACGTCAGCACGAACGCTGGAGGGAGGCCGGACAGGTTCTCCGCGAGCATCGGCGAAACGTAGGGGTTCGACGCCTCCGCCCCGCTGGAGAGGTAGCAGTCCCAGAACCAGACCATCGAGGCGTAAGAGAGTCCGTAGCCTTCGCCGTTCTCGACGTATGACGGACGGGTGAAGTCGTGGTCGGTCACCGGGTAGATGAGCGACTGCTGCACGAGTCGCGGCCCTCCCTCGTCCCGCGCCCGCAGCGCTATCGTTGCTGAGAGGTTCCCGCCGGCGCTTGCTCCCGCGACCGCCAACCGGGAGGGGTCGCCGCCCAGCGACGCCGCGTTCTCCGCCGCCCACACCGTCGCCGCGTAGGAGTCGTCGAACGGCACCGGGAACTTGTGCTCCGGCGCGAGCCGGT
The DNA here is from genome assembly GCA_028874795.1 of Chloroflexota bacterium. Classification (GTDB taxonomy): domain Bacteria; phylum Chloroflexota; class Dehalococcoidia; order Lucifugimonadales; family Australimonadaceae; genus Bin16. The sequence goes on along the minus strand of JAPPHT010000010.1, from coordinate 59,556 downwards.
AGTCCACCGAAACGACGATGGCGCCGGACGCGTTCGCCAGCGCCCGGCACGTTGCATCGTTCGTCGCGACGCTCCCGATGACCCAGCCGCCGCCGTGGAACCACATGGAAACGGGCAGGGGGCCTTCATCGTCCGTCACTGGGACGTATACGCGCACGGGCACGTCGCCGTGCGGCCCGGGCGCCAGGTGATCGCTGACCGACGCCACCTCCGGCCCGGGCAGGTTCGGCCGGGCCGCCTGCAACGCTCGTGCCTCCTGCGGGCTCGTCTCGTGCGGCTCGAGCACACCCATCTCGATGCGTTTCTCCAACGACGCTTTCGCTTCAGGGTCGAGCGGCATCACACGCCTCCTCCGGACCGGCTGCGCCGGATTATACGCAGGGCCTTGTCACTTTGAGCGCAGCCCGCGCTTTAGCGCGCATCCCCTCAGGCTGGCCAGCTCCCCTCGCCCTCTGGGAGAGGGAGACGCGCTCGCGCGGCGGGTGAGGGTGGTCCACCCGCCCCCGCTCATGGTGAGCCTGTCGAACCACCCTTGTGGGCGCCCTCTCGGTGCGCGCGCCGCTCACTCAGCCAGGCGATAGAGCAGTCGACGGCTATCCCTGCTGGGTGCTTCCGGCCCTGGCCGGTTGCGCACCTGCTACGCCGTCCTCCACAGGCTCGAGGCGCAGTCTCAGACCCAGGGCGGCTGTGACCTTCAGCAGCGTTGCCAGGGTAGGGTTGCCGCCGTCAGACAGTGCCTCGTAGAGGTTGCCGCGGTTCAGCCCGGTGGCGCGGGCAAGGGCGCTCATGTTGTGTTTCTGGGCGATGTACTTCAAGGCGGCGCGGATCACGGCTCCGTCACCCGTGTCCTCATCTACAGCTGCGCTGAGAAGCCCTTGGATGTCTTCTTCGGTCTTTACGTAGTCCGCTGCGTCGAACCTTCGATACTCCTCAGACATCAGCTCCTCCATTCTGTCGCCATTCTCCTGGCCCGCTCAATGTCTCGCCGTTGACTGTCCTTGTCGCCGCCACATAGCAGGACGATCAGATCGGTATTCCGCGTGATGAAGTAGACCCGGTATCCGGGTCCGTACTGGATCCGCATCTCGGACACGCCGCCGCCCACAGGTCCCACGTCTCCGAGATGCCCATCTTCGGCTGCCAGCAGCCTGGCGACGATGCGGTTCACCGCTTGGCGGTCCCGCAGCCTGCTCAACCATCGGTCGAACGTCGCGCTTCTCAGAATCGTGTACACGGCCCCATTGTACGATATACCGTACAGATGTGAAGAGGACGTCAGGGCACACGGGGCAGGGTCGGGGGAGTGCGTCATGTTGAGCGGAGCCCGAGGCGGAGCCCGCGCTTCAGCGCGCAACATCCTCTCGGGGGCCAGCTCCCCTCTCCTGAGGGAGAGGGAGGCGCGCTTGCGCGGCGGGTGAGGGCCCCCGGCGGGGCGTGGAACGTGGTGCTCGGTGTAGGGGCGTCTCTTGTGGGCGCCCTGTCTGGTCCTTCCCCTTGATGGGGGAAGGCTAGAGCCTGCCCCGCACTTGATGCGGGGATGGGGGGTGAGCCGGGCGGGACACTTTGCGGATCTGCAAAAGGTGTTACCCTGTCTGCCGATGTACAGACTACCTGGCAAGGAGAATCGCTGGTGGCTTCCGCTGGTAGAAGCGGGAGCCCCGTCGCGCGAGTAGGCGACACGTAAGCGGCACGGGCGTCCCACGAGGCGCGACGTGCACAACCTGTAGAACCACGCCTCTTGGGGCAGTGGTTCTTTTTTTGCCGCGTATCGGACCTGTACGGACAACATGCTGCAGGAGGCAACCGCAATGGCCCAGACCAGGATATTCGGACTCAGGGAAGAGTTGGTTCCCATCAGGAGCGCGCTCTCCGACACCATCCACTCGTGCGTGGTCGATGCGCTCTCGTACCCGCCGGACAAGCGGTTCCACCGCTTCTTTCCGCTGGAGCGCGAGGACTTCGTGCACCCGGCCGACCGGTCGGACCGCTACACCATCATCGAGATCTCCATGTTCGAGGGCCGGTCCGCGGAAGCGAAACGCACGCTCATCCGGCTCCTCTTCCAGCGGATACACCACAACCTCGGCATCGACCCGCAGGACGTGGAGATAACGCTGTTCGAGTCCCCCATGCAGAACTGGGGCCTCCGCGGCGCGGTCGGCGACGAGATCGCTCTGCCGTACTCCGTGAACGTTTAGGCGAAGCGGCAACCACATCCCACGCCGACACTTGCGCCGTGCGCTACAATCCCGCCATCCGGCCCTTCTGTCCCCTCTCCCCCTGGGAGAGGGTTAGGGTGAGGGTTGAGCACAGGGAGGTAGATCGATGCTCAGCATCCAGGAGAACGAACGGCTGTCGAGAGTCGGGCAGGGCACGCCCATGGGCGAGCTCATGCGCCGCTACTGGCACCCCATCGCCGCAGCAGCCGAGCTCGACGAGCGCCCCACCAAGGCCGTCCGCCTGCTCGGCGAGGACCTCGTCCTCTACAAGGACAGGTCCGGCACGCTCGGACTCATCGAACGCTTCTGCCCACACCGCCGCGTGGACCTCTCCTACGGCATCCCCGAGGAGCACGGCCTCCGCTGCATGTACCACGGCTGGATGATGGACGAGACCGGACAGTGCATCGAGCAGCCTTTCGAGGAGACCGTCCACCCGGACGGCCGCTTCAAGGAGAAGGTCAAGGTCGCCGGCTACCCCGTGCAGGTCCTCGCGGGCATGGTGTTCGCCTACATGGGCCCTCAGCCCGCGCCGCTGCTGCCGAACTGGGAGCCGTTCACCTGGGACGACGGCTGGAGCGAGGTCGCCCTTGCGCCGCTGCCGTGCAACTGGCTGCAGTGCATGGAGAACTCGCTGGACCCGGTGCACCTGGAGTGGCTGCACGGCTACTGGGGCGTCCGGCAGCAGCACGACAAGGCAGTGCGTCTCGGCCTCGCCAAGGCTGAGGAGGTCGGCATCCTGCCCAAGCGGCACCAGAAGATCGGCTTCGACGTCTTCGACTACGGCATCGTCAAGCGCCGCATCACCGAGGGCATCGACGAGACCCATGGCGACTGGGCCATCGGCCACCCCATCATGTTCCCGCAGATCCTCTTCGTGGGCAGCTCGGTGCGCTGCTCCATGCAGTTCCGCACGCCCGTGGATGACGAGAACACCCTGCACGTCACGTGGTTCTTCTACCGCGCCGCGCCGGGTCAGGCCGTGCACCCCCAGGAGCGCATCCCGTACTTCAACGTCAACCTCTACGGCGACGACGGCCGCCTCATCGAGGACCTCGTCAACCACCAGGACTTCGTAGCGTGGATCACGCAGGGCGGCATCGCCCCGCGCCACCGGGAGCACCTCGGCGAGTCCGACCGCGGCATCATCCTCTACCGCAAGCTGCTCACCGAGCAGATGGCCGTCGTGGCCGACGGCGGCGAGCCGATGGCGGTCGTCCGTGACGAGGGGGAGAACGAGTGCATCAGGCTGCCGTTGGAGCACTGGCCGTCCATGAACAACCCCGCGCGGCTCGCGGCCTTCACGCCGTCGCAGTCCGGCCAGAGCCCGGAGCACATCAAGGAGGTCGAGGAGTTCCTGCGCCCCTGGGCGGATGCGCCGCCGTGGCAGGAAGCGGAGGTCTCCTGACCGCACGTCGCCGGTACGACCGAGGCCGCCGGTGACCCGCTCGCCGACGGCACTGTTCCGCAGTCGCACGGCTCGCGGTCTGGGCAACCTGTATGCCGGGACGCTCATCTCCGGTTCCGGCTGGGCGATGGTCCTGCCCGTCACGCCGGTGCTGGCGGACCACTTCGACGTTACTGCCGGGACCGCCGCGCAGGTCGTCACCGCCTACGCTCTCGGGCGGTTCTTCGGCATCCCCGCCGCTGGCGTGCTGATCGACCACTTCGGCACCCGCACGATGCTCATCGGCGGGCCGGGGCTCGTCCTGCTCGGCGCCCTCGTAGGCGTATTCACACCCTGGTTCTGGCCCATCCTCGTAGGCATATTCGTCGTTGGGGCCGGGGACAGCCTGTGGTCGCTCGGACGCGAGGTCGCCGGCATCGACCTGGTGCGGCTCGACCAGCGGGGCAGGGTGCTGAGCGGATTCCACGGCATGCACTCCGGCGCACTCGCCATCGGCCCGCTGTTCGGCGGTCTGCTGGCAGACTCCTTCGACTTCCGTGCGACGTTCGCGGGTTTCGCAGCGCTCACCGCGGTCGCGGTTGCCCTGGGCGTGTTCGCTCACGACGCCCATGCTCCGCAGTCCGCGTCCAGGCCGTCGGATGCGCCGTCGGGCGGACTCGCCCGGCGCCTGCGGGGCTTCGCCGACCTGTTCCAGCAGATCCATCCCGGCCTGCGCATGAGCTACTGGGTTTTCGTCCTCGCGACGTTCGCGGGCTTCACGTTCCGCATCACGCTGCAGAGCGTGCTGCCGCTGTACGCGGACGAGGAGTTGGGCCTGACGCCCACCGAGATCGGCTTCCTCTTCTCGATCTCGGGCGGCGTCGTGTTCGCGATGATCCTTCCGGCGGGCTTCGTACTCGACAAGCTCGGCCGCAAATGGGCGACGGTGCCCAGCACCTTTCTGCCGGGCATAGCGTTCCTGCTCATGCCGTTCGTGGATACGTACGCGCACCTCGCGGTGCTGGTGGGCGCGATGGCCGTCTTCAACGGGCTGTCGCTCGGGTCACTGGCCGCGAGCACCTACGACGTCCTCCCGGACCACGTGCGCGGCCGTCTGCAGGCGTTCCGGCGAACGACCGCGGAAGTGGGAGGGGTGAGCGCGCCGCTGCTGGGTGGGGTGCTTCTCGACACGGTCGGCCCGACCGCGCCGTTCATCGCCTACGCGCCGGTGCTGCTGATCGCGGGCCTGCTGCTGGCGTTCGCCACCAGGGAGACGCTCGTCAAGCGCCCACCGGCCTGATTCCCTCTCATTTGAGGAGACCCTTGCTTAAGCGGGCGGAAGTGCGATTGAACGGGCCAGGATGTTCGGTTCCCTCTCCTGAGGGAAAGGGCTGGGGTGAAGGCCCTCCGGGGCGGGGCCGTGGGGGTTACACAGGCAGGTCCGAGACGTGGGTGGAGTTGACCGTGATGCGTCCGCCGCCGGGCTCCGTGACCGTGAACGACGCGTGGATGCGCCCCCGTTCGATCGACGAGGGCTCCAGCCCGCGTTCGGCGTATTCTGCGTGCGTCGCCTCCACGTCCTCGACCATCAGGTCGAACGGCGCGTCGCCGGGCTGGGCATCCGCGTCCGCCACCAGCACGAGGTGCGTTCCGCCGCGGAGCTCGAAGATGGCGACGGACTCGTTGCGGAACATCGGCCGCATCCCGAGCTGCTCCATGAACGTCTGGGACTCCGTGAGATTCGAGGTCCCCATGCTGACGTGTCCCACCCAGACGGGCGGTCTGCTGTCGTTCTGGCCAGTGCTCATCGCTCCATCTCCTCTGAACGCGGTTGTGGAGGAGGAGGCTCCTCTCCTCCCAGGAACGCCTTCAACTGCTCCGCCGATGCGCGGCTCATCCCCCTGATGCCTGCCAGTTCCTCGACGCTCGCCGCACGGACGCCGGCCGCGCTTCCGAAGCGGCGTATGAGCTCGCGACGCCGCTTCGGCCCGATGCCCGGTGCGTCGTCCAGCCGGGAGCGCGTGGCGGCCCGCGAGCGGCGCTGCCGATGGTACGTGATTGCGAAGCGGTGCGCCTCGTCCCGTACCCGCTGGACGAGGTACAGCCCCTGCGACCTGCGCGGCAGCAGCACCGGTTCCGGCACGTGCGGCAGGAACACCTCCTCCTCACGCTTCGCCAGCGAGCAGAGCGGGATGTCCGTGAGCCCAAGCTCGAGGAAGACCTGCTGCGCCGCGTTCAGGTGCCCCTTGCCACCGTCGATGATGACGAGGCCGGGCACGAACCCGAACGAGTTCTGCGACACTCGACCATCGTCCGGCGACCCGTCAGTCTCGCCGCCCGCCGCAGTGCCGTCGGGCAGGGGAGCGCTCGCAACGGCTTCTGCCTCGGCCCGCCGCTGCTCGCCCAGCCTTCGGAAGCGTCTCCTCAGCATCTCCTGCATCGAAGCGTAGTCGTCTATGCCGCTCACACCCTTGATCTGGAACCTGCGGTAGTGTGCGCTCTTCGGACGCCCGTTCTCGAACACGACCATGCTCCCGACGGAGTTCGTGCCCTGGATGTTCGAGATGTCGTAGCACTCGACGCGGCGCGGTAACTCCGGCAGGCTCAGCGCCTCCTGCAGCTCCGCCAACGCCTGGAGCACCTTGTCAGACTCGTGCAACCACTGGATGCGGCGCTGCGTCAGCGCCTCGACGGCGTTCGCCGCCGCCATCTGGACGAGCTGGCGCTTCTCACCCCGCTGCGGCCGGTATACAGAGACGCGTCTGCCGCGCTTGCCGCCGAGCCACTCGGCGATGGCGGCGGCGTTCTCGATGTCGTGCTGCATCAACAGCGACCCCGGCACATCCGTGGACGCCTCGTAGAACTGCTGGACGAAGTGCTCCAGCAGGGCAGGCTCGTCCTCCGCCTCGCCACCCTCCATCACGAAGTGGTCGCGCCCGATCAGCTTGCCGCGCCGCACGCGGAAGAGCTCTACCCACGCCTCGCCCTTGTCATAGGCCAGCGCGATGACGTCCGCGTCCTCGTTGCGGTTCGAGACGACCTTCTGGTTCTGCGAAACGGACTCGATGGCGCGGAGCTGGTCCCGCAGGACGGCGGCGCGTTCGAACTCGAGCGACTCGGAGGCACGCTCCATGTTCACGCGCAGCTCCATCTCCACGCTCTCGGAGTCGCCCTCCAGGAAACGGAGCACCTGCCGTATGACCTCACCGTATCCGCCCGCGTCCACCGCGCCGATGCACGGGCCGACGCAGCGGTGGATGAAGTACTCCAGGCAAGGGCGTTCGTCGTTGCCGGTGATGGTCTTGGTGCAGGAGCGGTAGGGGAAGAGCTTCTTGAGGAGGTCCATGGTCTTGCGGACGGAACTGGCGCTCGCGAACGGCCCGAAGTAGCGCGCGCCGTCCGCAAGCACGCGGCGGGTGAAGTAGACCTGCGGAAACTCCTCCGCAAGGTCTATCTTGATGTAGGGATAGGTCTTGTCGTCCTTGAGACGGGCGTTGTAGAAGGGCTTGTGCTGCTTGATGAGGAGGTTCTCCAGCAGCAGCGCCTCCTGGACGGACTCGGTGACGATGAACTCGAAGTCCGCGATGTGGCGGACCATCGCCTGGATCCGCGGCTCCTTGCCGTACGGCGTCTGGAAGTAGGAGCGCACGCGATTGCGCAGGCTCGCGGCCTTTCCGACGTAGAGGACCGCTCCGGTGCCTGACTTCATGATGTAGACGCCGGGCTGTGCGGGCAGGGCGCCCAGGCGGTTCCCGAACTCCGGCGCACGCGATTCTGTTCGGACGCGGGTGGTCATGCTGCAAGTGTAACGCGAACGCACGCACGCATCCTTCCCCTCGAGTGGAGGAGTGGCCGGATCCGTCCGAGGCTGTTGAAGAACCTGACTGGTCGGAAGATGTAACCTGTCCGTAACAGGCAGATTATCGTCAGGCTAACCAGATGGAATCCTGATTTCAGGTATTGCATAATCTCTCTGGCGCTGTTAGATTACCTTTGTGGTCGACGCGGACGAGAACACGGGTAAGTACCCGATCAGCGTGGTCGCAAGGCTCACGGGCGTGCCGGAGCATCGGCTCCGGGCGTTCGAGTCGGCGGGGCTCATAGAGCCCGAGCGTACGGAGGGAGGTACGCGGCTGTACTCGGACGTAGAAGTGGGCCTCGTGATACGCATAGCGGAGCTATCCGACAAAGGCGTCAACTACGCAGGTATCCGCGAGGTGCTTGACCTCGAGGCCCTGGTGCAAGCCGAGGCTGTGGAAGAGAACCCGGACAGCGAGGAGCAGGAAGAAGGAACAGAATAACGCTTTGGCGCCTCGGCTCCGGCGGGCTTCCCGGACCGCCGGTCCGCTCCAGTCCTGGGCGGACGCCCCAACCGGGCACGTGTTCACTCCGAACAGGCGTGCCCGCAATTGGCTCAGCGCATAGCACAGCCCAAGCGAGAGAGAGGGGAGAACGAATGGATTGGGTAGTGTTATCGTTTGCCGCCGCTCTGGCATTCACCGCTTACTCGGTGATCCAGAAGCGCGTGCTGGACCGCTATGTCGACGGGGCTGTGACCTTTGCGGCCCTCTCGTGCATCCCGCACGGGTTGATCGCCGGCGTTATTCTTCTAGCAGACCCCCCGGACTGGTTCTCGTGGCCCGTCCTCGCGATGGCGATGGCGGGAACGTCGCACGCGGCCATCCAACTGCTCAGCGGCTACGCGTTCCGCAGGGAAGCGGACATCTCACGCATCGTGCCCATCATGGATGCCTTCCCGCTGTTCGTGCTCGTCATGGCGATCGTATTCCTGGGCGAGGCGCTGACCCCGCTGAAGGCGGGCGCCGCGCTCCTCGTGACCGGTGGGGTGATGGTCGCCTCGTGGCATCAGTCGCTGCCGGGCGCGCGCATCAGGCTGAACCGCTCGCTGGTGGTCATTCTGGGGGCTGCCTTCGCCATGGCAACGTACTCGGTGCTGGCGAAGGCGGCGACAGGCCAGATGTCCATCATGCAGATGTACGCGGTGTCCTGGATGTTCTCGATCCCCTGGTTGATGGGTACGTCGTTGTTGAGGAACCCCTCCGGCCTGCACACGGCGCTGACCTCGCGGCCGGCGCTCGTTTCCACGGGCGTGGCGCAGGCCATCATCCTGTTCGCGTTCGTGGTGGCGCTCAAAGCGTTCGAGTTGGGCCCGGTGTCGCTGAGCTCGGCCGTCATGTCCACGAGGCCGGTGCTGCTGCTGTTCTGGGTCGTGGCGAGCGGGATGAGCGTCCGGGCCGTGCTGGACAGGCGGACGTCGTCGAGCCAGGGGCGCGCCCGCTGGGCGTCCGCAGCGCTGGTCACGACCGGCGTCGGGGCGATGGCCTTCTAAGCAAACGTCCTCGGGAAGGGTGCCAACAACGAGGAGGGTCGGACCGGAGTCCGGCCCTCTTCGTCTATGCCTCCCAGTGCAAGCCTCAGCCTCCGCCACTCGCGTCGAGCGGGTACAATGCTCCCGAAATCACGGCAGGGGGAGCGCATGGGCAAGGTCATCTTCAGCGTCGGTGGGAGCTCAGGACTCGAGTGGAACGACTTCCTCGAGATATGCCAGACCTGCGATGAACTCGGCTTCCACGGCTTCTACCCGTCGGACCACCTGATGCAGATCAACCCGGGCAGAGGACCGAGCCCCGCGCGGCTGGAAGGGCTGACCGTGATGGCCGCGATGGCCGGTCACACCAGGAACCTCCGGCTGGGCATGCTGGTGCTGAACAACAACCTCCGCCACCCCGTGATAACTGCAAAGATGGTCAACACCATCGACCACGCCTCCGGCGGACGCGCCGAGCTCGGTATCGGCAGCGGCAACGTGAAACACGAGTTCGACGTCCACGGTATCCCGTTCCCGCCGTTCAAGGAGCGGGCGGACCGTCTGGACGAGGCGCTGTCCGTCATCAGGGCCATCTGGACCGAGGAGCCGGCCTCGTTCCAGGGGACGTACTACACGCTGGACGAGGCGCCGCAGATGCCAAAGCCGGTGCAGCAACCGCACCCGCCCATCATCGTGGGGGGACGCGGCGACCGTACGCTGCAGATAGCGGCGAAACACGCCACCGACTACAACCAGATCGCGCCTCTGGAGGAGGTGAAGGTCAACCTCGGCCGTATGCAGGCGGTGTGCGACGAGACGGGCAGGGACTTCTCCGGGATGCGGCACTCCGTCCAGATACAGATCAAGCTGAGTGACGACGCTTCCGAGGTGGAGGCGACCGTGGCCAGGGGCGCCTCGCTCGCAACGCAGCAGACCTCCTACTACGCGACGCCGGAAGAGCAGGTGCGCGACAGCATGCTTCTCGGATCACCGAGCGCTATCGTCGAACAGCTGAGCAGGTGGGTGGACGCCGGCATAGACCACTTCATCCTCATGACGCCGCGGCCGTTCGACGCGAGGATCATGGAGCGGTTCGCCCACGAAGTCGCTCCGCAGTTCGCGTAGGCGTTCAGCTACCTCTGGGGAAGGAGAGACGAGCAGATGCCCCGCTACTGGCTATTCAAGTCGGAACCGACAACCTACTCATTCGATGACCTCGTACGCGACGGTGTCGCCGAATGGGACGGCGTCCGCAACTTCCAGGTGCGAAACTGGCTGCGCGACGACATCAAGCCCGGCGACGGCGTGCTGTTCTGGCATTCGAGTGCGAAGCCGATCGGGGTCGTGGGCACGGCGACCGTCGTTCGGGAGGGCTATCCCGACGATACGGCGTGGGACTCGGACTCCGACCATCCCGACCCGAAGAGCACACCCGACAAGCCACTCTGGTACATGGTGGACATCAAGGCCGACCGGAAGTTCGCGGACATGGTCACGATGGAGGAGCTGCGGGCAGAACCCGCGCTCGCGGAGATGATGGTGCTCAAGCGCGGGAACCGGTTCTCCATCACCCCGGTCACCGAGGAAGAGTTCAACGCAGTGCTCCGGATGGGAGAAGCCAAGTAACGCGATGGCCGCCGCGATGGCGCTTGGGATGGTTGTCATCGCCGCGTGCATCCTCGCTGCGGAGACCCCGGCTCAGGCGCACAGCAGGCACGAGGGCAATGTCGAGCTGTACAGAGGGGTCAGCGGCCCTTACGAGGTGCTCGTGGCCGCGGTGCCGCGCGTCGGCTTCCTGGAGGTGACGGTCGTCTTCGCGCCGGATACGCCCGACATCTCGCTGCCGTACGCGCCACGCGTGGTCGTTCAGGCCGAGCGCGGGGAACAGCGGTTAGGTCCGGCCCCGGCTATCCGGCCACTCGGCCTGCGCGCAAATGAATACACCACGGTGCTGGAGCCCAGAGAAGCGGGGCAGTGGGAGATAACGGTCAACATAGACGGGGAACCGGGGAGTACAACGCTCGTGCTTCCGGTTTCAGTGAGTGAAGGCCGAGGCTTCCCGTGGCCCGCGCTCGCTGCCGGGCTCGGCATTGTGCTGCCTATCCTCTGGTTGGCGTTCGCTCCTCGCAGGAAACGGTCCCGCGGCTAGTACCTGGAGGCGCGGCCCGGGTCCACCTGCTTGCCGGTGACGAGGTAGACGACCTGCTCGGCGATGTTCGTCGCGCGGTCGGCGATGCGCTCCAGGTCATGGGCGGTCCAGAGGAGGTACGTTCCGCGCTCGATGACCTTGGGGTCCTGCACCATGATGAGGAGCAGTTCCCGGTAGACCTGGTCGTAGAGGGCGTCCACCTCGTCGTCATCGGCGAGCACCTGGTACGCCTTCTCGACGTCGTGCGTGACCAGCGCGTCGAGCGAAGCGCGGAGCATAGCGGTGGACTTCTCGGCCATGCGTGGGATGTCGACCAAGGGCTTTATCGGCGGCTGATCACCCATCATGAGGCTGATCTTGCCGATGCCTTCCGCGTAGTCGCCGATGCGCTCCAGCTCCATCGAGACGTGAAGAGCGGCGATGAGCATCCGCAGGTCTGAAGCAACGGGCTGCTGGATGGCGATCAGGTCGACGGCGCGTTCTTCCAACTCGGCGCGCTTCCTGTCGATGATGTCGTCGTCGCGAATGACCTGCTGGGACATGGCGAGGTCGCGGGTCTTGAGCGCCTCGACGGACTTGATGGTGGCCTTCTCCACCATGCTGCCGAGCGCGAGGAGCTCGTCCTGGAGGTTCTGGAGGTCCCGGTCGAACTCCGCACGCTGGTGTCTACCCATTGGTCGGTCCATCATCACGTCCTCCTGACAACGCCGATGCGGGACTAGCCGAACCTGCCGGTGATGTACCCCTCGGTGCGTTCATCACGGGGGTTGGTGAATATCTGGTGCGTATCGCCGATCTCTACGAGGTAGCCTGCCCGGTCCTCTCCCATCGTCATGAAGGCGGTCCAGTCCGACACCCTCGCAGCCTGCTGCATATTGTGCGTGACGACGATGATGGTGTAGTCCCGGCTGAGCTCACGCATGAGGTCTTCTATCGCCAGTGTAGAGATGGGGTCAAGCGCGGACGCGGGCTCGTCCATCAGGATGACGTCCGGCTGCACCGCGACGGCGCGGGCGATGCAGAGCCGTTGCTGCTGCCCGCCAGAGAGCGTGAGACCGCTCGCCTTGAGCCGGTCTTTCACCTCGTCCCAGAGGGCGGCCCTGCGGAGCGAGCGCTCTACGGCTTCATCCATGTTGCCCCGGAAGCCGTTGATCCTGAGCCCGAACGCGACGTTGTCGTAGATGGACTTCGGGAAGGGGTTGGGTTTCTGGAAGACCATCCCGATGCGGAGCCGTATCTCCGTGGGGTCGATGCTCGGGTGGTAGATGTCCTCCCCGTTGAAGAGCACCTGGCCCTCGACGCGCGCGCCTGGAATGAGGTCGTTCATGCGGTTGAAGCAACGCAGGAGCGTGCTCTTGCCGGACCCGGAAGGACCGATGAGCGCGGTAACGCTGTTGCGCTTCACGTCCAGGTTGATGTCACGCAGCGCTCTGAATGAGCCGTAGTACATGTCCAGGTGCGTGACGCTCAGGGATGTGTCGGTGGAGGAGGTGCTTTCTGTCGTCGTCGTCATTCCTCAGACCTCTTCTGCGTGCGGTTGCGGATATAGATCGCTACGGCATTCATGGAGAGCAGGACGACAAGCAGGACGATGATGCCTGCGGCGGCGATGCCACGGAACTCGGGTCTGGGCTGACTTACCCAGTTGTATATCTGGATGGGCATCACCGAGAACTCGTCCAGTGGATCGGTCGGGATGAACGTGAGGAAGACGAGCGCACTGATCGCAATCATCGGCGCCGCCTCTCCGATGGCACGCGACATCGCGAGGATGGTGCCGGTCATGATGCCGGGGAGCGCATGCGGCAGGACGACGTCCTTGACGGTCTGGAACTTGGTGGCGCCCAGGCCGTACGACGCTTCCCGGTAGGTCGATGGAACGGCGCGGATCGCTTCCCGCGAGGCGATGATGACAATGGGCATCACGAGAAGCGACATCGTCATCGCGCCAGCGAGCACCGTCCTGCCCAGCGCAAGTATCTGCACAAAAACGGCGAGGCCGAGCAGTCCGTAGACGATCGAGGGCACTCCGGCAAGGTTGGAGATGTTGACCTCAATGATGCGGGTGAACCAGTTCTTGGGGGCGTACTCCTCCAGGTAGACGGCTGCCCCCACGCCCACAGGGACTGTGAACAGGCCCGTGAGCGCCATGATCCATATCGTCCCGAAGATTGCGGACTTCATGCCCGCCTGCTCAGGGAAGCGGGAAGGGTAGTCCGTCAGGAAGTGCAGGCTGAGCCAGGGAACGCCCTGCCAGAGCACGCGAAGAAGGAGCGCTGCAAGCCCGGCGAGCCCGATCAGGATCGCCAGCATGAAGATGACGTAGGCCACCGAGCCGATGCGCTTGCGAACGGCGAGGCGCGGATTGAGCAGCGCCGTGACCTCTGCCTTCGCCATGCTAGTACTCCTCCCTGAAGCGGCGGACGAGGAAGTGCCCGAGCACGTTCATGCCGAGCGTGAAGAAGAAGAGCAGCAGTCCCACTGCGAAGATGGTGTTGTACTCCAGCGAGCCGTGCGGGGTTTCGCCCAGTGCCAGTTGCACGATGAACGCGGTCATCGCCTGGATGCTCTCGACGGGGTTGAAGGTCAGGCGCGGTGTTGCACCTGCAGCGAGGGTCACCAGCATCGTTTCGCCGATGGCGCGTGAGAACGCCAGTATGAACGAGGCGACGATGCCAGAGAACGCGGCGGGCACGACGATGCGGAGCGAGACCTCCAGCCTCGTGCCACCGAGCGCGTAGGCTGCGTGGCGGAGCGAACGGGGCACCGCGACCATCGCATCCTCACTGAGCGACGACACCATCGGGATGATCATCAAACCCATGACGAGACCTGCGCTCAGCGCGTTGAAGACCAGCAGGTTCTCCTGCAGGTAGGGGACCGGGAGGCTCTGGAGCAGCGGGGTGACGAACGTGAGCGCGAAGTAGCCGTAGACCACGGTAGGGATGCCCGCAAGCACTTCCAGGACCGGCTTGATGCTGCGGCGCACCTTGTCCGGGGCGTACTCGGAGAGGTAGATGGCTATGGCCAACCCCGCCGGAACCGCGACCGCCGCCGCGATCGTGGCAACGAGGAGCGTACCGCTCACCAGTGGCAAGACGCCGTAGTGCCGGTTGCCTTCCGCGTCCCTGAGGATGGGCGACCAGGTGGTGCCGAAGAGAAATTCCCAGACGGGGACCTCACCGAAGAAACCGAGCGACTCGCGCAGCAGGCTGGCGACGATACCGAATGTCGTGACGACGGACATCGCTGCACAGGCGAAGAAGAGCCAATGAACGATGCGGCCCTGCAGCGCGCCTCGCCTGCGGTTGCGGCTCAACTGCATGGCTGGACGGGGCTGCCCCATCGGTGCTGCAAAGCTATCTTGCTTCGTAGTGTCCATCGCCTATCTTCGTCGCGTCCATTCCCGGAGGAGAGAAGGAGAGGCAGGGCAGTGGCACATCAGGCGTCGCTCGTGGGAGGAAGGCCGCCGCTCCATGGGGGAAGCTGTCTCTAAAGTCCGGCCGCAGCCTTGTTGGCTTCGTAGATGCTGCGCTCGACGGGGACGTAGCCCTCCTCTTCAGTCAGCTGGTAGCCGTGGTCCATGTAGAACGTAACGAACGCCTTCACTTCGGGTTTCTCCAGGCTGCTGCTGTTGACGTAGATGAAGAGCGGCCGGGAGAGCGGTTTGTAGGAGCCGTCCTCGATCGTGGAGGGCTCAGGGGTGACGCAGCCGTCGCCGCCATCAACAGCGACGACCTTGAGACTCTCCTGGTTCTCCTGGTAGTAGGCGTAGCCGAAGTAGCCGAGGGCGCCGCGGTCACCGGCGATACCCTGGACGAGGACGTTATCGTCGGCGGAGGCAGTGTAATCGGCACGGGAGACCTGAGCCTCGCCGTTGATCTCCTCGGTGAAGTAGTCGAAGGTACCGGAGTCGGTGTCCGGCCCGTAGAGGCGGAGGCGCTGGTCGGGGAACCCTGCACGCACGTCCTGCCAGTTGTCGATGGTGGAGCCCGGCTTCCAGACCGCGTTGAGCTCCTGGACGGTCAGGCAGTCGACGAAGTCGTTCGCATTGTTGACCATGACTGAGAGCCCGTCGGTGCCGATGCGCATCTCGATGAACTCGATGCCGTTGGCCGCGGCAGCTTCACGCTCGGAGTCCTTGATGGGGCGGGAGGCGTTGGAGATATCGGTCTCCCCGACGGTGAAGCGCTTGAAGCCCCCGCCGGTGCCGGAGACGCCGACGTTGACCTGTACGTGCGGCTGTTCCTTGCGGAACTCCTCGGCAACGGCCTGGGAAACGGGGAACGCGGTTGATGAACCATCGATCTGGATCGTGCCGCTCAGCGCATCCGAACCGCCCTGCGGAGAATCGCCGCACCCGCTGATGGCGGCAAGGGCCGCCAAGAGCAGTAACGGTCCGCTGAGTCTCCGGTATCTGGTCGGGATCATCCTGCCTCCCCGGGGGTGGGGTTACATCGTCAGCGTAAGGAGGCGAGGTTAACGACGAGCGACGTTGTTCTTTATCGGAGTGTTAACGCGGTCAAAGACGTTTCCAGCAGGGACAGGTCTCAGGCGGCCCGGGGAAGCGTGAACCAGAAGGTAGAGCCTGCACCCTGGGTGCTCTCGACACCTATCTCCCCGCCATGCAACTCGACTATGTGCTTCGCTATCGCCAGCCCCAGTCCCGTTCCCTGATCGCGCCGGGACCGATCAGCCTTGTAGAAGCGTTCAAAGAGGTGAGGGAGGTGCTCCGGCGCGATGCCGGGGCCGCTGTCGCGCACACCGAAAAGAACGCGGTCCTGTTCCAGGTCGTCCGCGTACAGCTCTATGGTGCCGCCGCTCGGCGTGAACTTCAGTGCGTTGTCGAGGAGGTTGGCCACGACCTGGCGCAGTTTCTCCGAGTCTCCAAGCGCTACCACCGAGCCGGGAGCGTTGACGGTCACCGCGACCTCGGTTTCCGCGATGCGGTGCTCCATGTCGGTGCGCACGGCTGCGATCGTAGCGGCGGCGTCCACAGGCTGCCGGCGCAGTCCAGACTGCCCGCTCTCTATCCGCGAAAGCTCGAGGAGGTCGTTGACCATAGCGTTCATGCGGTCGACCTCCCGGTTGATGCGCTGGAGGAAATCGGAGGCTGCGACAGGGTCGGTCGCCGCTCCGCCCTCCAACGTTTCGACCATGGCCTTGACGGAGGCAAGCGGGTTGCGCAGTTCATGGGAGACGTTTGCGACGAACTCGCGCCGCGTGGTTTCGAGCTGTCGTATGGGGGTCAGGTCGTGCAGCGTGAGGAGGACGGACACTTCCGGTTCCCCAGCGTCGGCTTCGCCAGGTTCGTTGACTATCGGTGTGGCAGTCGCGCTCAGGCTGCGGCGTGGACTGAGCAGCAGCAGTTCCGCATGCTGGCGCGCTCCCGATTGTCTGCAGAGGGTCACGAGTCCCCGCAGTTCGTGGTCGCGCAGGATCGAGCTCAGGGGTGTCCCGGTGGTCGCTTCGATGGCCAGCACCTCATGGGCGGCTCGGTTGGAGAGCGCAACCCGGTTCTCGGGGTCGACGAGAATGACACCGTCTGCCATGGTGTCGAGGACCGCGGTCAACTGTCCCCGGTGGTCGGCGAGCTGCGCGAAGAGCACGGCCAGCGCCTCCGCCATCGCTGCGAACGGCGCCTGAAGGCCGCTGAGGGTAGAGGAGGTGAACTCCCTCGTTCGCACGCTGAAGTGCCCTCCGGCGATGCGACGCATCGCCGCCACTGCCGCACGCGTCTCTCTGGCGGCGATGGCATCGATCCTGCGTTCCCTCACCAGCACGGTGAGCAGGCCGAAGCCTGCGAGTACGGAAAGGGCCGCGATGAGCGGTTCGGATGCAGCGATACTCAGCGCTCCGGCAAGGAGCGAGAGGAACGCCAGCGCTCCCAGGACGACCGTAGTGCCCCGCAGTCCGACCATGTGCGGCCCACCTCAGCCTTCGAACCGGTAGCCGACCCCACGGATAGTGATGATCCGTGCGGGGGTCGAAGGGTCCGCCTCTATCTTTTCACGGAGCCACCGAACGTGCACGTCCACGGTGCGGACGTCACCGATATAGTCGTGCCCCCACAGCTGTTCGAGCACCTGGTCCCGTGTGAAGGCCCGGCCGGGGTTCCGCATGAAGAGGGCGAGGAGTTCGAACTCCCGCGGCTTCAACCGCAACTCTTCGCCGTTGAGCGTAGCCTGGTGCGCCTCCACGTCCAACGCAAGCGAGCCGGAACGGAGCGGTTCGGCCATCCTGCCCACTGCGGTCTTCCGCGGCCGCCTGAGCATCGCGCGCACGCGCGCCATCAGCTCCCGCATGCTGAACGGCTTGGTCACGTAGTCGTCCGCGCCTATCTCCAGGCCGACGACGCGGTCGATCTCCTCGCCCTTCGCCGTGAGCATGAGGATGGGGACGTCGGTCTCGCGCCGGAGGATCCGGCACACTTCCAGCCCGTCCAGGTTGGGAAGCATCACGTCCAGAATGACCAGGTCGGGAAGGGCAGCCCGGGCCGTCTCAAGCCCGCTCCCGCCGTCCGGTGCGGTGAGCACGCTGTAGCCCTCGTGCTCCAGGTTGTAGCGGAGGGCCTCTACGAGGTTCTCCTCGTCTTCCACCACCAGCACAGAGCGGGTCGTCATGCGGATCGGCTCCGTCCAGGGCCACAGGGCCCTTTGGGGTTTACGGAAATTGTACGACCGCCGTGCAATCGGACGCTTAGACGGGTCGTTAAGAGGCTGCGTACGCCCGTGGCAATTTAACAGAGGGCCTGCCGGCACGGTGTTTGCAAGTGAGGAGAGCCTGTACCGCGCAGCGACTCGCCCCCGGACGCCGCCGTCTTCCCGTGGGACCGAACTACGCGCCCCGGATGCGCTCCAATAGCTCGCCTATCGTCAGCCAGTAGTAGACGATGAACGTCCCGGCGATGAGCAACATGACGGCACTTATCGTGCCCACGTGCGGCAGCGCCCTCCGGAGGCCTCCCGCGATGGCGCCCTTGAACAACGCCATGCCTATGGTGAGCGCCAGTATGACGGAGCCCATGCCCAGCCCGTACAGGATGAACTGCAGCACGGAGTCCAGGAAGGTCTCAGCAGTGAACGTGCCGCCGATCACCGCGAGAAAGATGGGGAGCGTGCAGCTGAGTGAAGCGGTCCCGTATGCAAGGCCGAAGGTGAAATAGCTCCGCACACTCTTGCTGTTGGCATTGCCGAACCGCGCAGAGATACTGGCCGCGAAGTTGTTGTACAGCTTACCGCCGGAGAGGAGGTACGCTCCGGCCACGACAAGCATCACGCCTATGAGGAGACCGATCCAGGGGAAGGCATCCGCTATCCCGCGCGCTCCCAGCCCGATGGGGGTCCCAACGGCGGCGAAGAGGATGACGAACCCGAGGGACACGGTTGCGCCGACGAGCACGGCACGAAGCAATCTCGCCAATACCGAGCTCTGACCGGCCTCCATGGTCTCGTTCTCGCTCAGATAGAGCCCGAGGTAAGCCGGGAGCATCGCGAAGCCGCACGGGTTGACGGAAGAGACCATACCTGCGCTGAACGCGAACCCGAACGGGAACAGGTCACCCAGATCGCCGAGCAGGTTCCCGGACTGCGCGGACACAGACTCCACGCGTCCTGTAACCGCACCGAACTCACTTCCCGTGATGAACGCGCCGACGATCGCGACAGCCATCGCTCCAAGGAATGCGAGAACGGGGAATGCTGTTCCCCAGCGGATGTTCTGTACCGCGGCACGCATCATTCAGTCCTCCACCCCGAGGTGCTATCTCCTCTCTCCAATGATACGCCTCCCAGCCCGAGAGGGATTCGACGCCAGGCACGGCATGCCACGTTCCCACCCCTCAGCATGAGCAAACGGAACTCGAAATGAGCATCGAACGATCGATGATGAGCACGCCCAGCGCGCTTCTGAGCGCGAATAACCCGGAATGAGCATGCCGTTCCACTCGTACGGACGAAGTCCTCAGGCGTGAGCGATGGAGAACAATCGAAATAAGTGTCTCATTTCTGCTCATTCTGGCTCATCTCACCCCTGAGAACTCGGTCCTCATCGGACGGAACCACCAGGCGACATGGCCGTGTACCTGAGCTGCAGGAACCATAATAGGGCAGCCGCGGGCGGCGGCGTAAGGGGCGGATGTCGCGGCGGGACAGTTCAGACTATCTTCAGTGCGAGCGCGGGCCCCTGCGCCGCATCCCGAAGGCGACGGCTACGAGCAGGCCGCTGGCGGTCAGAGTAAGCGTGAGGGCGAGCACCTGGGCCTCGCTCGTCCGTCCGGTCAGCACGGCCTCGTAGATAGCGATGGGCATCGTGCGCGTGCGCTCGGGAATGCTCCCCGCCACCATCAGCGTTGCGCCGAATTCGCCTGTCGCGCGCGCAAGCGCGAGGCTGACGCCGGTCATCACCGCTCGCCAGGCGAGGGGGAGCGTTATGCGCGTGAAGACGGTCCACTCGGTCTGCCCGAGCGTACGGGCCGCCTCCTCCAGAGCGTGGTCCACGGACTCGAAGCCCGCCTGTGCGGTGCGGATGAGGAAGGGCACCGAAACGAAGAAGGCGGCCAGCACGGCGCCGCTCCACTGGAAGACGAAGCTGAACCCGAACAGCGCATCCAGCACACTCCCGACGGGGGAGTTGCGACCAACCGCCACCAGCAGATAGTAGCCCAGCACCGTGGGAGGCAGCACCATGGGGACGAGCACCGACGACGACAGCAGGTCATGTGTCCACCCGCGCAGGCGCGAGAGCCCCCATGCAACCGGGATGCCGACTACGAACGCAAGCGCCGTACTCGCAAGGCCGGTCTGCAGGCTCAGTCTCAGGGCGTCCCAGTCCATCATCGCTCCGCGACGTCAACCTTACCAAGATGGGCGTAGCCGAACCTGCGCCACGTCTCGAGGGTACGCTCATCGCCCAGTGACCGGATGAAGCGGCGGGCCGCATCGCCGGAGCCGGACCCCGCGCTGACACCCGCGGTGACCTGCAAGGGGGCGCTTGCCTCCGGAGGGAGAGCAGGGAGCTCGTGCACGCCCTCCGCGTCCGAGGCGATGAGCAGTGAGCGCGGAACGAAGCCCAACTCCGCATTACCGGTGGCAACGAACTGGAACGCCTGGGCGACGTTCTCGCCGTAAACGATGCGTCCGGCTGTTTCCTCCCAGAGGCCCTGGCCCTGGATGTAGCGCCTCGCCGCGTCACCGTACGGAGCCAGGTCCGGGTTCGCCAGCGCGACGTGGCGCACGGCGGCGGCTTCCAGGAGCAGCGCAACTGATCCGGCGGAGGAGTCCAGGTTGGTGACCGCGACGAGCTCACCCCGGACAAGCGCCGTGATGCTGCCCGGGTCGAGCAAGGCCTCGGCCGCGAGATCTGACGTATAGCGACTGTCAGCAGAGATGATCAGGTCGAGAGGCGCGCCCTGTCGAAGCTGCTCGGCCAGCGTCCCGGACGAACCGGTGACGAGCGTTACGGGTATCCCGTGCTCAGCCTCGAAACGCGCAGCCAGTTCGACCACGACCGGCTGTACGCTGGCAGCGATTCCCACCACCAGGGCAGGCTCGCCCGGGCCTGCGGTCGGCGTGCAGGCGGACTGGAACGGCACGAGCAGGAGGGCGATAGCCAACGCGCCCCGGACGAACGTGGCGGCACTGTCCCGCCGGTTGAGGGCGGGGGCAGGAGGCGGTGCGCTAGAGCGATCCAAGGACTGCGCCAGCGTGGCCTTTGACCTTCACGTTGTCGAAGACGTGTTCGATGACACCGTTTTCGTCTATGACGAGCGTCGTCCGCGCCACGCCCATGTAGGAACGCCCGTAGTTCTTCTTCTCGACCCAGACCCCGTACCGGTTGACGATCGCCTTGTCCGGGTCGGCAACGAGGGTGAACGGCAGGGAGTACCTGTTCTTGAAGTTCCGGTGCGACTTGACGCTGTCGATGCTGACGCCGACCACGACGGCGTTCTTCTCGGACAGGGCAGGGGAGAGGTCCCGAAAATCGCAAGCCTCCTGCGTACAGCCCGGAGTGTTGTCCTTCGGGTAGAAGTAGAGGACGACCCTGCTGCCGCGCAGCGAACCGAGCGTGAACTCCTCGCCCGTGTCAGCCGCCGCGGTGAAATCGGGCGCCGCGTCGCCAACCTTGACCATGCGTCCTCCTGGTACGTTCGCGTGAGAGTGGACCGCGAGACAGAATCGTAAATGCCACAGTACCACCGAACAACCCCGCCACGCCTGAGAAGCCCCGTACGACGCCTCCACTTGGCTGAGATGGCCTTGCACTCATCTCGAAGTGTCCGAACGTCCTCTCGCCACCATGCGCAGTGGTGTGACCTCTGAACACGAGTCGCCCCGACCGCGCAAGTCCCCGATGGCACGACCCTCACGCCTCCACGCAGGGAGGAAACAGAGGCTCTTCCAGCAGTTTCCAGGAGTGCCAGTAGCAGTTCGCAGATAGAGCTGTAGCGAAACACAGGGAAATGCGTAGCAATGTTCTGTTGCTTTCTCTGTGCCGCTCCTGCAGAATGCTCCCTGCGCGCAGATAAACTCTGCGCCGGGGTAGAATGATTCAGCAGCGGAGGGAGAGGAAATGGCGAAACTGGGACAGTACAGCTACCCGGACATCAGGTTCGGGGACGCGGTGGAGATAGCGAACCGCATCCTGAACAAGTTCAAGGGCACGGTGAGCGTCAAAGGGTTGGCGTGGGAACTGGGGATGGCCGAGGGGAGTGGCACCCTGTTCGCCAAGGTCGCAGCGCTGCGTGACTTCGGCCTCGTGGAAGGGCGCGGCGAGCTCCGCGTCTCCCAACTGGCCCAGCGGGTCCTCCACCCCACGAACCCCGAGGAAGGCCTGGAAGCGACGGCCGAAGCGTTCCAGCGCGTCGAACTGCTGAGCCAGCTCTACACACGCTTCGAGGGAGAGGTGCCTGACGACATGAGCCTGCTGGTGGGGCTCGAGGAGATCTCCCGGGCGCCCCGGGATGAGATCGTCAAACGGGCCCCGCTGATCCAGAAGCACCTGACCGACGCGATACGGGTCCTGGGCCGGCCTGTCCGGGCAGAGAAAAGGGCAGAATATTCTGCGGGGCGCCAGAGGATTGCTGCAGACTCTCTGGCCGCTGCTCCTGAAGCAACCTCGGAAGAGCCATCGTCAGACGGACTGCACATCACGGCTGCCGGGCGGCGGCTCTCGGTCCCGCTTACGGCCGAGTACATCGACGTCGCCATCAGTCTCCTCCGGGCGATGCAGGCGGAGATGCGGCGGGAGACTGCCGGCGAACCCGCGCTGCCCCTCTTCGAGGGGATGGACTTCGACCTGGGCGGTCAGCTG
The DNA here is from genome assembly GCA_028874795.1 of Chloroflexota bacterium. Classification (GTDB taxonomy): domain Bacteria; phylum Chloroflexota; class Dehalococcoidia; order Lucifugimonadales; family Australimonadaceae; genus Bin16. The sequence continues at coordinate 37,162 of JAPPHT010000010.1, read as the reverse complement.
GACGAGTGAGGCGGGGGACTGGCGCCCCAGACAGGATTCGAACCCGTGACCCGCTGCTTAGAAGGCAGCCGCTCTATCCTACTGAGCTACTGGGGCCTCTCTTCGACTATAGTGCCGGGGCGCATGGGGGTCAATCAACCTCCCATGCGCCCCGGCTTTTCTTATACCACCGAGACCACGGAGGCGATGCGATCCCATGACGTACCAGACGATCAAGTTCGAGACCGAAGGTCCGCTCGGCCTGCTGACGCTCAACCGGCAGGAACGTCTGAACGCCATCAGCCGTGAGGTCACCGGGGAACTCCAGGACCTCGTCACCCGGCTGGAGACGGACGACGGCGTCCGCGTCCTGATCGTGACCGGGGCGGGCCGGGCGTTCTGCGCGGGAGCGGACATCAAGGAGCGCACCGAGAACCTCGACGACCTCTCGCTCGCGCGCACGTCCGCCGTCATCTCGCCTGCCTTCCGCCGCCTGGAGCGTCTCAACCAGGTGAGCATCGCCGCGGTCAACGGCGTTGCGGCGGGCGGCGGCCTCGAGCTGGCGATGGCGTGCGACCTGCGGATCGCCAGCTCCGAGGCGCGGATGGCGCTGCCGGAGCTGACGCTCGGCATCCTGCCCGGCGCGGGCGGCACGCAGCGCCTGCCCCGCCTCATCGGCCCGGCGCGCGCCAAGGAGATGATGCTGTTCGGCAGGTTCATCGACGCGCAGACCGCGCAGTCCTGGGGACTCGTGAACGCCATCTCCTCACCGGGGGCGCTGATGAACGAGGCCCGCGCCTGGGCGGCGCGGCTGCTGGAGCTTCCGCCGCTCTCGCTCGCCAGCATCAAGAACGCAGTGAACGTGGCGATGGACGTGGACCTGGACAATGGCATCCAGTATGAGCAGCGCTGCTCCGCGATGCTTGCGCTCACCCAGGACAGGCGGGAGGGGCACACCGCGTTCGTGGAGAAGCGCGCCCCGGTGTTCGTCGGACGGTAGCCGGCCGAGCGTCGATTCAGCCGCTCGCGAAACGCGTCGCGACCCAGTGAACGGTGACCGGTCCTACGCGGTGACGAGTGACGCTGCGGATGGACATCGCGCCGACGTCGGCGGACGTCGTGCAGCGTTCCTGGACGAGCCGGCCGAGGGGACGCGACGCGACGATGGCGAACATGGTGTTGGAGAAGGCACGGCTCAGCCCGCGACTTCCACCGCCGGCCATGCGAAAGCCGGCGAGCGACGCCACGGTCGCGAGCCCGGCGCCCACCACGATGTTGGTGCCGCAGAACGGAGAAACGGCGAGGCTTCCCTCTCCGGCCTGCATCCGCCGGAGCGCCTCGTGCGCGGAGGCTTCCACCTGCTGGGTGGGGATGTCGCCCACCACCAGGAATCCCGCCGGGATGGAATAGCCGGCCAGCGGTCTGCCGCTGACCGACGGCAACAGCAGCAGCGAAATGGTCGCGTGCTCCAACCCGTGATTGCGCCTGGTCTTTCCCCAGGGGTTCAACATCCACTTCCGCGGCGGCAGCTGCCGCTCCTCGATTCTATACGTTCGCGCGCGAGGCCGCCGAGGCCGGCAGGGCAGGGGAGCGACTCGGGCGCACCTGTCAAGAGGCGCGTGTCATTCCCCTCGGTGCAGGGCGCCCGGGCGGGGCTCAGGTCAAGCGGATGAGCTCGATGCCGGCCAGGGTCAGCGCCGTTACGACGATGCCCGCGATCACGACGCCCATCGCTATCGCCGGCAGCCCCCGGCGGGCCGGCACGTGGAGCGTCCACACGATCAGCGCGCCGGTCCAGGCGCCGGTGAGCGGGAGCGGTATGGCGACCGCGAGCACGATGCCGAAGAAGCCGTAGCGCCGCACGAGCGGCCCCCACGACTGCTGGATGCGAGCGGTGCGCCAGCGCAGGAGGCGTCCCGCGACGTTCTGCTGCGCCTCGATCCGGGCGCCGACCATCCGCAGGGCATAGAGGATGAACGGCACGGGGATGACGTTGCCGACGACGGACAGGCCGAACGCCCGGGGCCACGGCATCTCCATGGAGGTGATCGCGAGGGGTATGGAGGCGCGCAGTTCGCCGATGGGCGTCATGGCGGTCAGGAGCACGAGCAGTTCGTCGGGCAAGGGGGCAACCTCGGTTGGCTGGGATGCGGTCCGTGCGGGGACGGCCTCGCATTGTAGCGAACAGGAGTGGGACGGGAGGTGTTCTGGACGTTTCTTATACTTTGCCTAAACTTCATACTAGTCCAAAGTCCGGACAAGTCGTATGCCAAACATTGACACTTTTGCCATCCGGCGGTGTAGAATCTGCCCCGAACACTCAGCAGAGGAGGGTAAGCACATGGCGCGCAAGACCCGGCTCATGCAACAGGTGGAGGAGCGGTTCCATCAACCGCTCGAACGCCTGCTGCCCGAGATGATCAACGAGAACGGCCTCTCGGCCACTGCGGCCGAGTTGGAAGTATCCAAGGCGACGCTCGGGTACTGGCTTCTCAAGCTCGGCATCAACGTACGACGCGTTGCCCTCGCCCCGGGGGAGACCCTGGAGGTCAAGCGGGCAAGTTAGGGCAGCGTTCCCGCCGAAGGGGAGGGGCGGTCCGGCTATCTGGGGAGAACGCCGGCCGCCTCTCTTGCTGTCCGCCATGCACGAGCCACGGGCGCCCGCATCCGGCGTTGCTTCCTTGACACGGCGAATCGGCGGGTGATACAACGTGATAGAAATCACAACTGCCCCTGCTCCTCCGACATAGAGGCCGCGTGCGACTCCGCCGTTCCACACTCTCCATACTGCTCGCCATCACATCCCTGGCCATGCTCGCCGTCATCACGGCATGCGGGGGCACCAGCGTCGTTGCGACACCTGAGTGCTATCTCGCCCAGGAAGGGCAGATCGTCGGAGCGGCCGGCGTCGACTGCGAGCCGCCCGCCGGGGCGACCGTGCAGCCAACGCCAACGCCCACGCCCGCTACGAACGGGGGAGGCAGCGGGAGAGTGCTCTTCATCACCTACGCCTGCGCGACCTGTCACATGCTGGACTCGGTCTCCCAGTCACGGGACTCCACGGATGGCCCTGCACTTGACGGGGTCGGCTCCAAGGGCGCCGACTACATCCGCACATCGATCCTGGACCCGTCCGCCGAAGTCGTCGAGGGCTACGACGACGGCCTGATGCCACCGGACTTCGCCACCCAGCTCTCAGCCGAGGAGCTGGACACGCTCGTCACCTTCCTGTCGGAGCAATAGCCACGGTGGACGGTCCTTCATCGGACCGGAAACGCCGCGGGCATCATCACTTCCCTACAGATCCGTTCGTTGACCCCTTCTCGGCGCGTCGCCTATACTTCGCTGCCAAGCGCGGCAGAGGTTTCCTTTCCGCAAAACCACAACGTATTGAGGTCTGAAGATGCAGTTGCACTGCCTACAGGAGAATCTCAGCCAGGGACTCAGCATCGTGCAGCCCGCCGTTGCCACGCGCACGACGCTCCCCATCACGCAGCACGTTCTCCTCTCGACGGACGAAGGCCGGCTGAAGCTCTCCGCCACCAACCTTGAAGTTGCGATAAGCACATGGATAGGCGCTGACATCCAGGAAGAGGGAGCCGTAACGATCCCGGCGCGGCTCTTGACCGACTTCGTCAACTCGCTCGAACGGCAGACCATCAGGGTCCAGACCGCTTCCCAGGGAGGCGGCATCTCCGTCGAGGGCGACAGGACCAAGGCCAACATCAACGGCACAGCTGCCGAGGAGTTTCCGCCCATCCCCGCGATAGACCAGGGCGTCTCAACGAAGATGTCGGGCAGGGCGCTGCGCGACGCGATCCACCAAGTGGTGCTCGCGGCGGCGGTGGAGGACTCCCGGCCCGTACTGACCGGGGTCAACATCGAGCTCGACGGCACCAACGTTACGTTCGCAGCCGCCGACGGCTTCCGGCTTGCGGTACGCAAGGCGCAACTGCTGGAGCCTGCCAGCGAGCGGGTCTCGGTCATCGTCCCGGCCCGCACGCTCTCGGACATCGAGCGTCTCCTGGACAGCGACGATCCGGTCGACATCGTTGTCACGACGCAGCGCAGCCAGGTGCTGTTCCGCTTCAAGAACGTCGAGGTGGTCTCGCAGCTCATCCAGGGAACGTTCCCCAACTACGCCCAGCTGATCCCGCAGGAGCACGGCACGCGCGCCATCATCGGACTCAGCGAGTTGCAGCGGGCGACGCGAACGGCCGCCATCTTCGCGAAGGACGGCTCAGGCATCATCCGGCTGCAGATGAGCGCGGAGGGAGAAGGCACGGGCGCGCTCACGATCTCGTCGCGGGCTGAGGAAGTCGGCGACAACACGGGCAACCTGGAGGCAGACGTCGAGGGCGCGGAAGGGAAGATCGCCTTCAGCAGCCGCTACCTCAGCGACGTGCTCAGCGTGATAGGCAAGGACAAGGTCGCCCTGGAGATGACCACCTCGTCCAGTCCGGGCGTGATCCGCCCGGTGGACGACGGCGGCGAATACGTTCACGTGGTCATGCCGATGTTCGTCCAGTGGTGAACTGATCACACGTGCCCCCAAGGAGGTGGTTGATGACCGCAAGGTCAGTCTGCATCGGACTGTTGGTTGTGCTGGGCATGTCCATCGGAATGACGCTGACAGCATGTGGAGAAGATGAACCGGTACAGATCGGTTCGCTTATGGAGTTCACCGGCGAACTGTCCGAGTTCGGAACGTTGATGGACCAGGGGGTGATGCTTGCCGCCACCCACGTCAACGAAGCCGGAGGCGTTCTCGGAGGACGCCAGATCGAGGTCGTTTCCGAGGATGCAGGCACCACCGACATCACTGCCGTGGACGCCGCCCGCAAGCTCGTCGACGTGGACAGCGTGTCCGCCATCGTAGGTCCGCTGCGCAGCAGCCACACACAGGCGGTCGCGCGCGCAGTCACGATCGACGGGGAAGTGCCCCTCATGTCGCCGTCAGCCACGTCTCCCACCATCACCGTCCTGGACGACAACAACTTCGTGTTCCGCACAGCACCGTCGGACGCATTCCAGGGTGTCGTGCTTGCGAAGCTCGCCTACAACGACCTCGGTTACCGCTCCGCAGGCGCGCTCTACATCAATGATGCCTACGGCCAGGGGCTGGCCGACCAGTTCGAGGCGTCCTTCACCGCGCTGGGAGGGCAGGTAGTAACGGTGCCGCACGAAGCTGAACAACCTTCCTACGCCTCCGAATTGGCCCAGGCAACCGCGAACGACCCCGACGTGCTGATCGCCATCAGCTTCCCTGTCAGCGCGGGCGTCTACATCCGCGAAGCCATCGAGAGCGGCGCCGCCGATACCTTCCTCTTCGTGGACGGAAGCAAGTCCAACGACCTCATCGACGCCGTAGGCGCCGAGCACCTCGAGGGCATGTACGGCACCGCTCCCGAGGCGCTGGAGAACGAAGACCGCGCGCAGTTCGACGGCGACTACATGGCCGCCTACAACAACGACCTGTCACTGCCGTTCATCCGCGAGTCCTACGACGCGGCGGTCATCTTCGCCCTCGCCGCTGAGGCGGCAGGCTCATCGGACCCCACGGCCATCCGCGACTCCATACGTGCCGTCTCCGCACCGCCGGGTGAGGAGGTTGGTCCCGGCGTGGAGGAGATCCAGCGCGCGCTCGAACTCCTGCGCGACGGCAGGGAGATCAACTACCAGGGAGCCTCGGGGCCAGTTGACGTCGATGAGAATGGCGACGTTACCGGCGCCATGGGGATCTGGAAGATCGTCAACGGCGAACTCGTAACGGAGCGCATCGTTACCGAGTAGCAGCCGCCGCGTCATTGCGGTACCGCAGCGTCCGTCCGTCCCCGGTTCAGGGGGACGAGCGGACGCTGTGTCTACTCTTCAGCAACAGCCCGGCGCAGACGTCTGCGCGCCGTCCACCGCTCCCGCACACGTGAGAGCAGCGGCGTAACGCCGTCCGGCGCATACACGAGCACGAGCACCACTAACACGCCAACCGAGAAGTAGCGCACGTTCGGCGAACTGAGCGGGTCCGGCAGGAACTGCGACCCGCTCCAAATGCCCCAGACGATGAACGCCCCCACGATAGGCGCGTACAGACGTCCGCTTCCGCCGACCACCAGCATCGCCCAGATGATGAACGTGCCGAGCAGGGGGGTGAACGCGGACGGCGAGATCGCGCGCAGATTGAAGGCGTACAGGGCGCCGCCGATGCCCATGATCACCGCCCCGAGGACGAACGCCTGGAGCTTGAACCGGAACACGTGCTTGCCGCTCGCTTCGGCGGTCACTTCGTCTTCGCGTATCGCGCGCAGCACGCGCCCCCACGGCGAGTGCACGAGCGCGCGTATCCCCAGGAACAGGGCGGCGAAGACCACGAGGACGACCACGAGGTATACGCGGTCGTAGTCCTGGGCAGGGACGATGCCATCGAATACGCGGGGGATCGTGTACAGCCCCTTGCTCCCGTTGCCCAGCCACCGCTCGTTGAGGAATACCAGTCGAACGCTCTCCGCTATGCCCAGGGTCGCTATCGCCAGATAGTCGCCTCGCAGCCGGATGGTGATCGTGCCGACCACGAGCGCCACCGCCGCCGTCACCAGCGACGCCGCCATCAGTGCGGCAACGAACCAGACGTCCAGCGCGCCTATCACGGGCAGTCCTTCGAGGCGGTTCGCCAGGTCGCCGGCATAGAGGTAGTCGTCAACCTGGTCGGACGATGGAGGGCGGATGGTCAGGAGCGACGCCGCGTATGCCCCCAACGCGAAGAAGCCGGCCACGCCGATGTTGAACAGCCCCGTGTAGCCCCAGTGGACGTTGAGGCCGAGCGTGAACACGGAATAGATCCCGATCAGTATGGCGAAGGCAGTGAGGAATTCCAGCATCAGCCCTTGCTCCCCAGGATGCCCCGCGGCCTGAACAGCAGCACGATCACCATGACGGTGAACGCTATCGCGGGCTTGTACGTTGGCAGCGCCCAGGCGGTGGAGACCTCCATCGAGATGCCGATGAGCATCGCCCCAATGAACGCTCCGTACGGGTTGCCGATGCCCCCAACGACCACTGCCGCAAAGAGCGGCACCAGCAACTGGAACCCCATCGTGGGCTTGAGCTGCGCAGTTGCGTTGAATATGACGAGCAGCACGCCCGCGGCGCCTGCCAGCGCACCGGCGATGCCCCACGTCCAGAGGAGCACGCGTTCCGTGTTGATGCCGCTGGCGCGCGCCAGATCAGGGTTGTCGGAGGTGGCGCGCATCGCCTTTCCCTGCTTCGTGCGCGTCAGCAACAGGTGCAGCGCGATGGCCAGCGCAAGCGCTGCGCCGCTCACGAACAGGTGGTTCGGCGCGATGCTGATATCGGCGGGCAGGGAGAAGTGCGCCCGGCCCTCGTTCGGGAAGTACCGCACCGGCGTGCCCCAGACCATCTGGACGAAGCCGCGGACCGCGATCGCGATCCCGAGCGAGGCGATCTCGATCGTGACGATGTTCGCGCGGCGGAGCCGGAGTCTGCGAAAGACGAACACGTCCATGCCCACGGCGAGAGCAGCGACCGCGGCCATGCTCACCGGCATCGCGATGAGCAGCGGGAAACCGAACGTGAAGGGGCCCAGCCCCGTGTGCTCCGGAAGGACGCTTACGAGGAGGAAGAATGCCACATAAGCGCCCAGCGTCATCATGTCGCCGTGTGCGATGTTGGCGAACCGCATAACGCCGAAGACCAGCGTGATGCCGACCGCTCCCATCGCGAGGATGCTGCCCAGGAAGATGCCGTTGACCGCAAGCCCGATGTGGCTCAACGCAACCACGACAAAGACGATGGCAAGCGTCGACTGCACCACACGGCTCACCCGCGCCGCCGCCGGACTGCTCATCGTTCTTGCCGTGAAGAACATCGCCGCGGCCTACTCGCTCCCCAGGTACAAGCGGCCGACCTGCGGGTCGTTCGCCAGCTCCGGGCCGGTGTTCTCCATACGCACTTCTCCCACTGCCAGCACGTAACCCCGGTGCGAGATGGCGAGCGCCTTCTTCGCGTTGTGCTCCACCATCAGGATGGCCACGCCGGTGGCGTTGATGTCCCGCACCATCCCGAACACCGTCTCCATCAGCAGGGGCGAGAGGCCGGCGGTGGGTTCGTCCAGCAGGAGCAGTTTCGGTTCCAGCATCAGCGCGCGCGCCACGGCCATCATCTGCCGCTGGCCGCCGGAGAGCGAGCCGGCCTTCGCGTTCCGCTTCCCGGCCAAGTCCGGGAAGAGCTCGAACATCTCCCGGATACGGCCGTCCAGCCTGTCGCTCCGGAGGAACCCGCCCATCTCCAGATTCTCGGTGATGGTCAGGGTAGGGAAGACGTTGTCGGTCTGCGGCACGTAGCAGAGCCCCAGCGGGATGCGCCGGTCGGCGCCCAGCCCGTCGATGCGCCGGCCGTCGAACCAGATCTCTCCTGACGACGCCTGCACGATGCCAACGATGGCCTTCATCATCGTGGACTTGCCGGAGCCGTTCGGTCCGATGATGGTCACCACCTCGCCCGCGTCGACGCGCATGTCGACGCCGTGGATTATCTCGGTATCGCCGTAACCGGCTCGTATGCCGGCTGCATCGAGGAGCGGCATCGGTCAGGCCCCCAGGTACGCCCGCACGACGCGTTCGTCCTGCTGCACAGCGGCGGGGGTCCCCTGCGTGAGCACCGCGCCCTCGCTCATGACGATGACGTGGTCGCACAAGCGCATGACGAGGCCCATATCGTGTTCGATGATGAGGAACGTGATGCCGAGCTCCTCGCGCGCCCTGCGGATGCCGCCAACGAGGCGGCGGAGCAGCGTGGGGTTCACACCCGCGCCCGGCTCGTCCAGCAGGACCATCCGCGGCCTGGCCATGAGGGTGCGCGCCAGTTCCAGCAGCTTCTTCTGGCCGCCGGAGAGCCCCTCGGCCGGGATGTCGGCGACCTCGGACAGCCCGGTGAACTCGAGTACCTCCCGTGCCTGTGCTTCGATGGCGCGCTCCTGGCGCTTGACGAGCCAGCGGGCCGCCACGGCGCGCCACATGCTCTCGCCCGCCTGGTCGGACGGCACGAGCATGAGGTTCTCCAGGACGCTCATGCGCCTCAACTCGCGGGGTATCTGGAACGTCCTGACGATGCCCTTTCGAAAGACGAGGTAGGTGGGGAGGCCGTCTATCCGTTCGCCGCGAAAGGTGACTCGACCCGCCGTGGGCTTGTGAAAGCCCGCGATGAGGTTGAACAGCGTCGTCTTGCCCGCGCCGTTCGGTCCGATGAGCCCGGTGATGGAGCCCTCATCCACATTGAGCGAACAGTTGTCGACGGCGCGCACGCCGCCGAAGTCCATCACCAGCCCGCGCACGCGCAGGATCGCTGACGCCATGCCTCCTCACTCAGGGGCGGGTTGGCGCGGATTATACGGGCAACGGACGGCAGGGGCACCGCGGATGCGGGGAAGGGGAGTGTCTACTCGCCTGTGCTGGCTATCGATCGGTTCCGCTTCGGGCTGTTGTTGAAGCCGATGTTGTCCTCGAAGGGGTGGAACTCTCGCGCTTCATGACAGTACTTGCATTCGCCGGCCATCGTGGCGCTCGGTGAACCAACGATCCAGTGATGCGCCCCGGTGGGAGATGCCTCGCAGTAGCTGGCCTCAACGCTCATCTTCGGCTGTGCCTTCGTTGTCATCTCAAGTCCTCCGATCTCTGCAAAGCCAGGGGGATCGAGCCCATGGCTCGTCTGTGGTGGAGATGGGGGAGAGTCGAACTCCCCGTCCAGAAGACGCTCAGCGCGGATGTACTACAGGCTTAGCCGGCGTTTGAAAGGGTGGCTGAGCGGGCCCACCGGCGGGCCGTCCCGCCACCTGCCGCGAAGTCTTGAGTGGCTCGCAGCGGCGTCAGAGCCACTGCACTCCGGCTCTATGGCGCGTCCGGTAGCCGCCGGAGCGGGCTATCGGGGCGTGGCTACGTTCTTAAGCAGCCAGTGCGACTGGTTCGTCGGCAGTTGATGTCTTGCCGTCTGATTAGCGAGTGGGCGGCGAACTCGGCCTGCAATCCTGCCAAGCTGATCCCCTGTCGAAACCACGCATCCCCACAGCAGACCAGTTACCCTACTATCCTACAACCCGGACGGTCGACGGTCAAACCGCAGGCGTCACTCAGGCCTCCCGGCGCAGGGCCCGCGCTATCTCCCTGTCCGATTCCCGCCTCATGATGGCCTGCCGCTTGTCGTAGCGGCGCCGGCCCTTGGCGAGGGCCAGTTCCACCTTCGCGTGGTGCCCCTTGATGTAGACCCGCAGGGGGACCATCGTGAGGCCGCGCTGTCCCGCCGCACGGCTGAACCGGTCTATCTCGCCCGCGTGCAGGAGCAGCTTCCGGGAGCGGGTCGGCTCGTGCCCCCACGGGCCTGCGCTCGTCCAGGCGGCGACGTGCATGTTGTGCAGCCACATCTCCCCGTTGCGCGCCTGGGCGTAGGCATCGCGGATGGTGACCCGCGCGTCGCGCACGGACTTTATCTCCGTGCCGGTCAGCACTATCCCGGCCTCGATGCGGTCCAGGATGTCGTAGTCGAAGCGCGCCCGCCGGTTGTCGGCGACGGTCCGGATGCGCGGCTGGCCCGAGCGTTGCTGCTCCTGCTGCTTCTTCTTTTTGCGTTTGGGAGGCATGGCTCAACGGCCTGTCATCCGTGAGAGTTCGAGGACCGCCGCTTCCAGCTGCTCGTCAGGGAAGGAGGCGGGGTCAGATTCGGGTTGGATGTCGCACAGTGTGTCCAGCGCTTCCGCCACCGCGCTCTGGCGTCCCAGAGATTCTGCCTCCTCCTCGTACGCTGCGCATAGGTCGCGCGTCAGCTCTCCGATGCGTCCATGGGCCCGCACATCCACCTCGGACCCGACGCGCACATCAGGCTCGATCCCGTCTCCTTCTATGGTCCGTCCATCCGGCGTGAGCCATCGCGCGACGGTGAGGTTCAGTCCCGCGCCGGACTCCAATGGGTGCAGCAGGTTGACCGCGCCCTTGCCGAAGGTGCGCGTACCGACGATGCGGGCCCGCTCGTGGTCCTGCAGCGCTCCCGAGACCACCTCCGACGCCGAGGCGCTGAACCCGTTGACGAGCACCACGAGCGGCAGGTCGTAGGCCGTTCCTTCGCCGCTGACCTCCAGCACCGTTTCGTTTCCGTCCGCATCCGTCCATCGCAGCACCGGGCCTTCCGGTACGAACTCGGAGACCACGTCGACGGCGGCGTTCACGAGCCCTCCGCCGTTGTTGCGGAGGTCCAGCACGAGTCCTTCGGCGCCGGAGCCGCGCAGGTCGGCGATGGCGGCCTGCAGGTCCGCACCCGTCTCCGCGTCGAATGACGAGAGGCGTATGTAACCGAAGCCGCTGGAGTGGAGTTGGGCGTGAACGGAGCTGACGCTTATCGTGTCCCGCACGATGGGGATCTCAACGGGGCGTGAGATGCCCGCACGCGAGACGCCAAGCAGTACCTCCGTTCCCTTCGGGCCGCGTATCAGGGCGACCACCTCCTCCAGTGTGAGCTGCTCGATGGACGTGCCGTCCACGCTGACCAGGACGTCGCCAGCCATCAACCCGGCGTGGAACGCGGGCGAGCCGGGAAGCGGCCCCAGCACGATGATCTGACCGTCCACCTCGGTGACGCTGGCGCCGACGCCCTCGAAGTCGGGCTCGTTTCCCTGCAAAGCGTGGTTGAAGGCCTCGAAGCGCTCGGGGGAGAGGTACGACGTATAGGGGTCGTCCAGGTACTCCAACAGGCCTTCGATGCCCGCGCGCTCCATCTCCGTGGCCGAGAGCTTGTCCCGGTCGACGAAGTCCTCCTGCAGGACCTCCACCACTTCGACGAACTCACCGTGCTCTTCCTGCGCGCAGCCGGGAGCGGCGATAAGGGCGGCAGCCACGACGGCAGCGCCTGCCGCTGCGCGCATCCCGGACAACTGCCTTGCCATTCCGGACTCTCCCGCGAAAGTGGATGGGCGGCGCAACTGCAACTGCGCGAGCCCCTGTATTCCAAGGATACGTTACGCGGCATGGGAGGCGTCGTGCGGTGTTGCCGGGGGTCGTGGCAGAGCGGTTGCCGGAAGGGGGGAGGAGGTCTGACGCGCAGGAGGCTTGCTTCTTCGTGTACTTGACATAACGGGAATAGTGCGCGATGCAGCCTGCATCGCCCGGATCCCGAGAGGGCCCTTCCGGGCGCTGCCCCGAACCACTTGTTCATCCCGCCTGCGCCGACGCCCTCTATGATGCGCAACCGACCTCAGGGTCGTCCGCACCCCGTGGAGGCCCGTCCAGCGTCGCGGTCCGACCTGCGGTCCACGCGGCGCCGCGACACGCACCCTAACGCGCGCGGAAGTATCCCATGCCGTCGTTGCCATCCTCGAGACCGCCGCGATACAGGAACTCGCCGTCCGGCGTCGTCTTGCGCGCCGTGAGCGCGTCGAAGTCGATGTGCACGACCTCGCCGCCGTCGCACTCCACGCTGACGTGCACGCCTTCCTTCTCCGCGACCTTCACCGGACGGCGTTCGAAGATGTTGCCTTCGCCGACCATCAGCTTGAGCAGCGGCTCCAGCGCCAGGACGGCTGCCGCCGTGCCCATCTGCGAGCCGTCCGCGACGAGGAAGCAGTCCTCCTCGCAACTGTAGAAGGGATGCTCAGGCAACTGAAAGAGTTCCTCGTCAGCCATGACCGTTCCGAGCCGCTCCTCGTCTGGATTTGGCGCCTGCGAACGCCGGTTCGGCGCGGGATGGTACATCATCACTCACCTGTGCGGACACTGCCTGCAGCAACTGGTGCAGACCGGCTCCGGTGACCGCCGACGTCAGGACCGCCTTGATGCTCCCTCCCCCCGGTACGAAACCTGCGCTGTCGTTCGAGTCCAGCAGGTCCACCTTGTTCAGCGCGAGCACTCGCGGCGTGTCGGTCATATCCAGGTCGCGCAGGATGTCCTCGACGACCTCGACCTGCTCCGCCGCGTTCGGGTGCGAGATGTCGACGACGTGCAGCAGGACCGACGCTTCCTGCACCTCTTCCAATGTTGCGCGGAAGGCCGCGACGAGCGTCGTGGGGAGCTTCTGGATGAAGCCCACCGTGTCCGTCAGCAACGCGTCGCTGCCGTCCGGCAGGCGCACCTTGCGCGTTACCGGGTCCAAAGTGGAGAAGAGCTGGCCGCGCGCCAGGACGCCCGCGCCGGAGAGCGCGTTCAGCAGGCTGCTCTTCCCCGCGTTCGTGTAGCCGACGAGCGCGACGACGGGCAACCGGTTCCGGTGCCGGCGCGCGCGGTACTGGGCGCGGTGGCGGCGCACCTTCTCCAACTCCTGCTTGAGCCGCTGGATGCGCTGGCCGACGAGCCGCCGGTCCGTCTCGATCTGGGTCTCGCCGGGGCCCCGCGTGCCGATGCCGCCGCCAAGTCGCTCCAGGTGGCTCCACTGGCCCGCCAGTCGCGGCAAGAGGTACTCGGCCTGCGCCAGCTCCACCTGCAGGCGCCCCTCGCGCGTCCTCGCGTGCCGCGCGAACACGTCCAGGATGAGCGCCGTGCGATCGATGACCTTCACGCGTTCGCCGAGCGCGCGCTCGAGGTTCTGCTGCTGCGTGGGCGTCAGCTCATCGTCGCAGATCAATGTGCCGAAGCCCATGGCGCGGCGCGCGTCCGCGATCTCCTGCAACTTGCCTTTCCCGACGTACGTGTGGGACGGCGCTTCCAGCTGCTGGGACACCGTACCCGCAACCTCCGCGCCAGCGGTGTCGGCCAGTTGCGCAAGCTCATCGAGCGAATCCGCGACGGTCCAGGGCGAGCGCCGCCCCTTGATGCCCACGCCAACGAGCAGCGCCTGCTCGGGCGTGTGGGCTGTCTCCACCGTTGTCGATCGCCGTGCTATGGGTGAGCGCTCCGCTTGGGTTCAGTAGATTCTATCTGCCGGCGCCACGTGCGCGGAAGGAGCCCGTGTCCCTACCCCGCCGGCGCGTCCGGCAGGCGCCAGCCCTCGAGCCGCTTCAGGCCCTCGTCCACGCGCTCGTCCGGCGTCGTCAGCGAGAGGCGGATGTAGCCCTCGCCCGCCTCGCCATAGCCCCGTCCGGGTGTGACAACGACGGCGTGCTTGTCCAACAACTCCGTGGCCAGCTGCGCCGAGGTCCAGCCCTCCGGGCAACGCGCCCAGATATAGAAGCCGGACTTGGGCCGGTTCACCTGCAGCCCGATAGCCGTGAGCGCGTCCACGACCCGGTCGCGCCGCCTGCGGTAGATCTCGTTGTTCGCGGCCAGCCACTCGGGCGTGGTGTTGTCCAGCGCCTCGATGCCCATGTACTGGACGGCCTGCGGGATGCCGGAGTCGAGGTTGGACTTCACGCGGATGAGCGCGTCGATGAGCTGCTGGTTGCCCACCGCCATGCCGATGCGCCAGCCGGTCATGTTGTACGTCTTCGAGAGCGAGTGGAACTCGATGCCCACGTCGATCGCGCCGGGCGTCTGCAGGAAGCTCGGCGCGACGTAGCCGTCGAACGTCACCTCCGAGTAGCACGCGTCGTGGCAGACCGCGACGTCGTACTCCTTCGCGAAGGCTACGACCTCCTCGAACAGCTCGGGCGTTGCGAGTGCGCCGGTGGGGTTGTTCGGATAGTTGAACCAGAGCACCTTCGCCTTGCGCGCGACGTCCTCCGGGATCAGCGAGAGGTCCGGGTGGAAGGAGTTCTCTTCCAGCAACGGCATCTTGTAGGAGATTCCGCCCGCAAACATGGTGCCGACCGAGTAGACCGGATACGCGGGGTCCGGCACGAGGGAGACGTCGCCGGGGTCGATGAGGCAGAGCGCCATGTGGCCGATGCCCTCCTTCGCCCCGATGAGCGGCACGATCTCCTTGTCGCCCAGTTCGATGTCGAAGCGGCGGGTGTACCAGCGGGCGATGGCGTCGCGCATCTCCGGCAAGCCGTCGGACTCGGGGTAGCGGTGGTTCGGCGGGTCGTCGGAGGTTGCCTTGAGGGCGGTGAGGATGTGCTCGGGCGTCGGTATATCGGGGTCGCCGATGCCGAAGCTGATGACGTCCATGCCCTGGGCGCGCTTCTCGGCGATCTTCCGGCTGATCTCAAGGAAGAGATACGGCGGGAGCTGGTCGAGCCGGTTGGCGAGTTGCATACGGAAGGGACCTCCGATCAGTCAGGAATCGCGGGCCCGCAGGGGGCGCGCGGAGCGATTATACAGGCGTGCGGCGAGCGTGAGAGACAGAGGCGATAGAGAACTTCCGGGGGGATATGCTGCTCATTTCTGCTCACCAGCCCTGATTTTGCCTCTGGGTCGGCCCCGCAGGGTGAGCATTCCAACTGCTCATTCCTGCTCATTACCGGTCATTAGCTGCTCAAACCCACCCATTCCTGCTCATTCCGCCGGTTGGTTTGCAGTTGCCCTGCGTCGGCCGCCGTGCTCATGGGAACAGCCTACGCGGACGCGGGCTGTTGGCGGAAGGGGCGGATGTCAGAGCGAGGAGAGGAACCGACACCGCCCTCCCCCTTCACAGAGCTGCGAGGTTGCGCGCTGAAGCGTGGGCCTGCGCAGGAATGGTCTGTGGTCTTGTCGGCCGCGTGAGCGTATGGAAAGTGAGGTCGCTGCCGTAGTGGGGCGCCGCACTCAACACGACTTCCTCATCCCACCAACCCCACCGCGTGACCTGCCCGGTCACTCTGGATTCCCGCCTGTGCGGGAATGACGGGGGCTATCTTCATGGGAACGACGGAGATGAGGGCGTACGGCGGAGGAGGCTCAGTCCGGGAAGTCGCCGGAGAAGACCTCGACGGCGTCTCCGTCCATGAAGACGGAGCCGTGGCCCGGCCACGTGATGGTCAGCTCCCCGCCGGGGACGTCGACGCGCACCACGTCGTCCACGAGCCCGTGCAGGCGCGCGGCAACCACCATGGCGCTTGCGCCGGTCCCACAGGCGAGCGTCAGCCCGGAGCCGCGCTCCCAGGTCCTGGAGACGAGGTGGTCCCGGCCCACGTAGTTGACCAGGTGGAAGTTGATCCGGCGCGGGTACGCCTCATGGTGCTCCATGCGCGGGCCGATCCTGTCGAGTTCGACGTCGTTGACCGGCTCGTCGATGAAGGCCGACACGTGCGGGTTGCCCATCGAGACGGCCGTCAGCGTGAACGTAACGCCGTTCACCTCCACCGGCGCATCGAACGCCAACTCTTCCGGGCGCAGTCCGAGGGACTCGACGAGGCCGGCATCGAGCGCGGCGTAGTCGCTGGGCCCCATCTTCGAGACGTCGACGGGCACGTCGGCGGCGCGGAGGATGGGCTCGCCCATGTCGACGCGCGCGCCGACGACGCGGTCATCGCGCCAGTGGGGAGCGATGGTCAGCACGCCCGCACCTGTCTCCACGTCCAGCGTGCTGCCGTTGACGGGCACCATGCCGCGCTCCAGCACGAACTTGGCGAAGCAGCGGATGCCGTTGCCGCACATCTCGCCCTCGGAGCCGTCCAGGTTGTACATCCGCATCCGCACGGGGGCGCGCTCGGAGGGCGCGACGACGATGAGGCCGTCCGCGCCGACGCCGAAATGCCGGTCGGCTATGCGCCGGGCGATATCCGGCCAGTCGCGCTGCTCGTTCAGGCCGTCGACGTATATGTAGTCGTTGCCCGCACCCTGGAGTTTCGTGAAGTGCATCGCCGTTCCTCAGAGGTCAGTTTAGCATAGGCCACCCCCTGCCCCGCCCTTCGGCAGTTGTGAACGGGGTATCATCAGGGAACCCACACCAGCCCCGGCACAGGCCCCGCTCCCCCGTGCGCTGCCCGCGCACTCTGGATTCCCGCCGGTGCGGGAATGACGGGACTTACATGCGGGAGTCGCTTGCGAGGAGGGACGCCATGCGGATCACGAACCTGGACGCGCTGATCGTCGTCGACGTGCAGAACGACTTCTGCCCCGGCGGCTCGCTGGGCGTGAAGGGCGGCGACGACGTGGCGCGGAAGATGGGCGCCACCGCCAGGACGTTCGCGGAGCGCGGCGGCAAGGTGTTCGCGACGCAGGACTGGCACCCGGCAGGGCACTTGTCGTTCGCCGCCCAGGGCGGACAGTGGCCGGACCACTGCGTGCAGGACTCGCACGGAGCGGCGTTCCACGCGGAGCTCGGCCTGCCGGAAGGGACCCGTGTGGTCCGCAAGGGCGCGAGTCCGGAGAAGGACGCCTACTCCGGCTTCGTCGACTCGGACCTCGACGCGCAACTCAAGGCTGGTGGCATCACGCGGGTGTACGTGGGCGGGCTCGCCACAGACTACTGCGTGGTGAACACGGTGGTGGACGCGCTTGCCAACGGCTACGAGACGTACGTGCTGGCGGACGCGGTCGCGGCGGTGAACGTCGAGCCGGGCGACGGGGACCGCGCACTGCACCTGATGGAGTTGAACGGCGCGGTGCTCACGACAACGGAAGAGGCGCTGGCCGAGGAGTAGCGGGCGCATCCCACTGGGGCACCCTCACCCGCCGCGCAAGCGCGTCGACCCATTCGACGAGCTCAGGGCAGGCTCTCTCCCTCAGGAGAGGTGGAATACACGAGGTCGCGCGCTGAAGCGCGGGACCCCGCAGGAACGGGCCATGGCCTGTCAGGCCGTGTAAGGGTATGAAAACGAACCGGCACGCAGTGCGCCTCCTGAGAGATGTTTCGACTGCGCTTCAGGCTGCGCCTTCACCTCCGCTCAACATGACAAGCCCCGCTCCCCCCAGCCGGTTCACCCTCACCGCGCGCTAAAGCGCGTACCTCTCCCCTCAAGGGCGAGGGGACCAAACGCCCCGCCCATGCACCTTCCCGAGCGAGGTTCCTGCCTGCGCAGGAACGACAGGGACAACCCTCACCCGCCGCGCAAGCGCGTCGACCCATTCGACGAGCTCAGGGCAGGCTCTCTCCCCGAGGGAGAGGTGGGGTACAGGGTTCCTGCCTTCGCAGGAACGGACGGGGCTACGGCGTGTCCGGGGCGTGTTGCCGAGCGAGGGTATTCTGCATGGCGCCCCACTGCGTCTCGTCCAGTGCCCAGCTGTGGTGCACCGGGTAGAGCTCCGGCGAGCGCAGCGCCTTGTAGGCTTCCGGCAGGCGCGCGAAACCGGCGGCGAAGCGTTCCCGCAGTTCCTGCAGCGTCGGCGAGGGGCCTGTGCGCCGTCCGCCGCGCATGACGTCCGCGAGGAGCGGAGCGCCGTCCCCATCCGGCAGTCGCTCCTCTTCGAGCGCGAGCAGGTCGCCCGCGTACATGCCGTCGGCGCCGGTCTGGCGATAGACCTGCTTGCGCCCCGCCAGCGATGCCTTGCCTTCGCTGAGCTTCAGCACGGGTGAGCCGTCGTACTCGGCGAGCTTGTAGGCCCAGTCCATCCACGGCGCGTCCGCGGAGACGCCGAGCCTGGTGCCGACGCCAAAGCCGCCGATGGGCGCGCCCGCTTCGAGGAGCGCCTCGATGTCGAACTCGTCGAGGCCGCCGCTCGCGAAGACCTGCACGTCTGCCAGGCCGGCGTCGTCGAGGATCTTGCGACTCTCGATGGAGAGCGCGAGGAGGTCGCCGCTGTCCAGGCGGACGGCGCGCAGCGCGTGTCCAGCCTCACGAAGACGCTTGCCCGTCTCCGCGGCGCGTCGGACGCCTTCGACCGTGTCGTAGGTGTCGACGAGCAGCGTACTCGTGTCCGGGAAGGAGTCGGCGTAGGCGTCGAAGGCCTCGGCCTCGGTGGGAAAGCTCGAGATGAAGGAGTGCGCCATCGTGCCGACGGGCGAGATGCCGTAGCGGGCGGCGGCGAGGACGTTGCTCGTTCCGGCGAACCCCACCATGGAGCTGACCCGGGCGAGCCGGTCGGCCGCCTCCTCCCCCTGGGTGCGGCGCGCAGCGAACTCCACGACCACCCTGCCCTGCGCCGCGTGCATGACGCGGGCGGCCTTCGTTGCCAGCATCGTCTGGAGGCCGATGGCGTTCATCACGGCCGTCTCGACGAGTTGCGCCTCGATGACGGGCGCGGTGACCTCGATCACGGGCTCCTCCGCGAAGACGAGGTCGCCCTCGCTCATCGCCCGCACGTCACCCGTAAAGCGCAGCGACGGCAGCCAGTCCAGGAATGCAGGATCGAACAGGCCTAGGGAGCGCAGGTAGTCGACATCGGCGCCGGTGAAGCGGAGCGCCTCCAGGTGGTCGAGAGCGTCCTCCAGTCCGGCGAAGACGGCGTAGCCGCGGTCCGGCGGGAGGGTGCGGAAAGCGAGGCCGAAGGTGGCGGAGGCGTTGTGGCCGTGCTGCCAGTACGCCTGCGCCATCGTCAGTTCGTACAGGTCAGCGAAGAGCGCGCGGCTCGGTCCAGGCTCCGCCATGGAACGATGCTAAGGAGCAAGGGGCGTCCGGTCAACCGGCGGGCGGCAGTGGCTCGCAGAGGGGGAGCAACCCTCACCCCCAGCCCCTCTCCCAGAGGGCGAGGGGAGCAGGCAAGGGCGCCCACGAGGGACGCCCCTACGTCAGGCACCGCTCCACAGCACCGCCCCGTACAAGGCCCTCACCCGCGCGCTGAAGCGCGCTGCCCTCTCCCCCAGGAGAGGGGACCAGAGCACCCCTTCTCCCAGCCTCCCTGTGTGACCTGGCGGTCACTCTGGATTCCCGCCTTCGCGGGAATGACGGGGAAAGACAGGAGTGACGGGACGACCTACAGGTCGAGCATGGGTGGGGCGAAGAGCTCTTCCATGTCCGGCTTGCGGGGGATGAAGCCCTGCTCGTGGGAGAAGCCGATCATGGTGTCGATCATCTTCTGGTTGTCCTTCAGCCCGTAGGTGAAGGGGTCCGAGCCGAAGATGGAGCGGGTCTGCGCCATGTACTGCGAGCCGAAGATGAGGTCGCTCGGGACGTGACTGGACAGCTCGGCGTACCACTCTTCCTTCGCCCTCACGAACGCGGCGTAGAGGTTGAAGGCGATCCACGGGTGCTTGCGGTAGATGTCGCCGCGTATGGCGTAACAGTGGTTGGCGGGGATGTAGCCGTGCGTGTCGAAGAAGCGCTTGCCCTCGCCGATGAAGTCGGGGAAGAGGGGTTTCGCCTTGGCGAACTCCTCGGGCCGGGGGCGGATGGTCGTCGAGCGGTCGATGACGTTCTTCTCGTTGGAGAAGGCGCGGCCGATGGAGGCTGCGTCGAGCTCGCCGCGGACGAGCATCGTGGCAAGGCTCTTGTCCTCCGGGATGCGGTTGAACTTGATGCCTTCCATGGGCTTGAAGCCGGTCGCGCCGCCGTGGCTCAGCTCCTCGGAGCGCTCCATCCACCACTCGACGCTGAACTGGTCGACGCCGAAGTCGTGCTGCAGGACGCCCCTCGTCCAGAGGGACGCGGTCTGCTGGTACTCGCCGACGCCGATGCGCTTGCCGTAGAGGTCGTTGGGTTTCTCAACGCCGGAGTCGACGTTGACGGAGAGGAGCGCGTGCATGAAGCGCCTCGAAGGGAACACGGGGATGGCGACCATGTCGCTGCCGCGCGCCTTGGCGATGAGCAGCGAGGAGAACGACATCTCGAAGACCTCGAACTCGTCGAACTTCAGCTGGCGCCAGAAGGTCTCAGAGGGGTCGGAGTTGGTCCAGACGAGGTCAACGCCCTCCACCTCTACCTCGCCGTCCAGCAGCTTGGCGATGCGCTCGTTCCTTGCCGATATGAAGCTGAGTTGCACTTTGCCTGCCATACGCTCTCCCTCCTCCGGGACCGATGTTTGTTCCGCGCGGCGAACATACCCGCCGCCATGGGGGGTGTCAAACGACGCGCCGCGTTATCGGAACCTGGTGCGCCAACGCGGTGGCGCTCTTCTCAAAACAGCGTTTGTGATGGCCTGTTATCCATCAGCTACGAGTGCATGCCGGGTTCGCAGGAGAGGCGATGCCGTCCGTGCTCGGGCGGGCGGTAACATCCGGTAACATCTGGCAACATTCACTCGTGGACCGGCAAGCCGGGTTCGGGTGCAGCGGGGCTGGCTTCCAGCGTAGGCGGGCGTGGGGCGACCGCGCAATGGGGGGATGTCGCATTGCACCTTCCCCTACCCCACCCCGTGTGCCCTGGCGGGCACGCTGGATTCCTGCCTTCGCGGGAATGACGAAGGCTTGGCCTACCCCACGTCCTCGGCGGCGGAGGAGCCGGCGATCTTTCCGAAGACGGAGCCCTGCATGAGTCCCGCTCCGCCTGCGTAGTTGTGGTAGAAGAGGCCGCCGACGATCTCGCCCGCGGCGTAGAGGCCGGGGATGGGGTTGTCGGTGGTGTCCATCACCTGCGCGCGGCGGTCGATGCGCAGCCCGCCGAACGTGAACGTGATGCCACAGGTCACGGCGTAGCCTTCATACGGCGGGGTGTCGAGCGGGAGCGCCCAGTTGGTCTTGGGCGGCTCGATATTTTCCGTATGGACGCCATCCAGCACCGTGGGGTTGTAGTCGCCGGGGCGGCAGGCGGCGTTGTACTCGGCGACGGTCTGCGCGAGCCCGTCCGGGTCGATGCCGAGTTGGTCCGCGAGCCCCTCGATGGTGTCGGCTTCGCCCTTCGTGACCTGGGGGATGCGGTACTCATCGCGCAGCAGGTGGAGCGTCTTTTGGTCGAACAGCTGGAAGGCGGCGCGCTCCGGCTGGAAGAGGATCTGCTTGCCGTACTTGGCGTAGGTGTAGTTGCGGAAGTCCGCGCCCTCGTCGACGAACCGTTTGCCGTCCACGTTCACGATGAGGCCGAACGGGTACGAGTGCTTCTGGTAGAGGTCGGTGATGGAGCGGTTGCCGAATGGGGGCGCGTTGAGGTCCCAGGCGACGGCGTGGCATCCGCTGTAGTGGCCGAACGCCTGCGCGCCGACGTCGAACGCCATCTTGTGGCCGTCGCCGGTGTTGTAGCGGACGCCGCGCACCTTGGCGAGCTCCCAGCCGGGGCCGAGGTAGCGGGCGCGCATCTCCGGGTTGGCCTCGAAGCCGCCGCACGCGAGCACGACCGCATCGCCGGTCAGGGTCTGCCTGCCGTCCGGCGTGCGCACGGTGACGCCGTTCACCCGTCCGGCGTCGTCCTGCTCCAGTCGCATCGCGGTGTGGTCGTACCGCACGTCGACGCCGCGCTCGATGGCGATCTCGAAGAGCTGGTCGGAGAGGCCCTTCCCGCCCCCGACGGCCTGCAGACAGAGGCCGCCCCAGAAACGGAACTTCCCTTCCACCTTGAACGCCTGGTGCGTCCACGACGGCACGAAGCGGACGCCCTGCTCGTACATCCACTTCATGGTGGGGAACGACTGCCGGACGAGGGTGTCGGCCATCTCCTGGTCGGAGAGGCCTTCCGTGACGCGCATGAGGTCCTCGAAGTACTTGGCCTCGGTGTAGGAGCCGACCTCCATCACGTCGAGCTCGGCCTGGGAGAGGTCCGGCACGAGCTGCACGACCTCGTCGATGCCCTTGTAGGAGAAGCGGATGGCGCCGCCGGTGAAGTAGGTGTTGCCGCCGCGCATCGGCTCCGGGGCCTTCTCGAGGACGATGACGCTCCTCCCGGCCTCGCGGGCGGCGAGCGCGGCGCAGAGGGCGGCGTTGCCCGCGCCGATAACGATGATGTCTGCTGTGTTTGCGTTTGTCGTGCTCATGGCGGGTTAGGTTAGCACGTTGGAGTGCGCCTCGCGCCGGATCGCTCTGGCTCCCCCTGGCAGACGCAGTTCTTCCCACCCACCGCCCGGTGCGTTGTGGGGGACACCCCCAGACGCCCGCGGGCTAAAGCCCGTGGCAGAGAGGGTCCCCCTCTGCGCTCCCCCGATCAGGCGCTCCCCAACTCCACCGGTTCACCCTCACCCGCCGCACCAAGGGTGCGGGCCTCTCCTGACGGAGAGGGGACAGGACGCCAAGCCCCGCACCACACCCCCCCCGTGTGACTTGGCGGTCACTCTGGATTCCCGCTTTTGCGGGAATGACGGGGGAAGGCGAGAATGGTGGGAACGTCCGCGCCGCTTCTCCGAGAGATGTTTCGACTCCGCCCACGGGCTCCGCTCAACATGACAGAGAACAGGTCAGGCGATGGAGCGTCCGCCGTCGAGGACGATGGTCTGGCCGTTGACCATCGCTGACTCGTCGGAGGCGAGGTAGAGGGCGCAGAGGGCGGTGTCCTCCGGTGCGACGTGCCTGCCGAGCGGGACGGCCTCCTTCGGCGGGCCGGAGCCGCTCTGGCCTGCGATGCGCCGCTGCCCCTCCGCGTAGACGAGGAAACCGGGCGCGATGGCGTTGCAGCGGATGCCGTACGGGCCGTACTCAACCGCCATCTGCTTCGTGAGGCCGGCGATGGCCGCCTTCGCCGCGGCGTGCGCCGGGTGGCGCTTCGAGCCTCCAGCGTAGCCGGACACTGACGATATGTTGACGATGGAGCCCCTGCCCGCTTCCATCATGGAAGGCAGGACGTGCTTGCAGGTGAGGAAGACCATCGTCAGCTCGTGGTCGAGCACGAAGCGCCAGTCCTCGAGGCTCGTCTCGTGGAGCATGCTGAACCGCACCAGTCCTGCGGCGTTGTAGAGGGCGTCGATGCGTCCGTGTGCGTCCAGCGCCGCTTGCGCGAGGCGCTCGTTGGCGTCCTCCTGGGTGAGGTCGCCGACAACGGTCACGGCCTCGCCGGTGAGTGAGGCGGCAGTCTCCGCAAGGCCGTCGGCGTCGAGGTCGGCGAGCACGAGCGCCGCGCCCTCGCGGTCGAACAGTTGGGCCGCGAGACGCCCCTGCCCGCTCGCCGCGCCGGTGATGACGGCGACTTTGTTGTTGAGGCGATTCGCCATGGCCCTCCTCCGTCGTCCAAGTTACCACCTGCCCCGCCGAGAGCCCTCACCCGCGCGTCAAGGGCGCAGGCCTCTCCTGACGGAGAGGGGCAGGACGCCACACACCGCACCACCCGTGTGACCTGTCGGTCACTCTGGATTCCCGCCTTCGCGGGAATGACGGACTTTAGGCGCCGAGGTTGGCGGTGAGTTCGCTCATCGAGGAGAGGGACTCGAGCGAGGCGACGCTCCCGATGACCTGCGCGGCGCGCTCGGCTCCGATGACGGGTGCGCTCCACTCGGTGAACTTGGCCTGCATCTCCTCCCACGTCATGGGGTTCTCCGGCTCGCCCTTCGGGAACGCAACGGTGCGCTCGATGGTGCGCCCATCTGCCGTACGCACCGCGACGACCGACTCCATCCCCGCACCGATGCCCTCGGCGAGCGTGACGCTGGTGCGCTGCATGAGGCGCCGCACCTCGGCGTCGTCAAGACGGTCGTAGGCGTCCCAGGCGTAGCCGCCCTTCCCCGCCGTGGCCGCGGCAGCGAAGTAGACGCTGAACTGCCCCTCGACGACGTTGGACGGGACGCGCTTCATCTCCACCGGGTCGGCCACGAGCCCGTAGCCGGTCTCGCCCATCGCGATCTCGATGCCGTCGATGTCAGGCGAGGCGAGCGACTCGGCGCGGACGATGTCGGCGACGGCGTCGATGGTAGCGTGGCTGTAGCGGCAGCAGGGGTATGGCTTGACGGCGGTGTTCATCACCTCGAAGTCGCTGCCGAGGCCGTCCAGCGCCCGTGAGGCGTCGGCGCCCGCGCCGGCGTAGAGCGCGAAGTAGCCGCGGCTCCCCTCTATGGGCGACGTCGCGCCGAGGTAGTCGTGGCGGGCCATGACGAGGCTCATCACGGCGTTGTGCGCGGCGAGGCCGGTGTGGAAGCGCTTGTTCCACGAGCCGTTCTCCAGGAACTGCGTGGAGCCCGCGGACTGGCTCACGTTCAGGCCCATCGCGTTCGCGGTCTGCTGAGCGGAGTAGCCAAGCAGGCGCGCGCCCGCGGCGGAGCAGCCGAAGATGCCTGTGGTGGCCGTTGGGTGGAAGCCGCGCGCGTGCATGGAGCCGCCGTGCGCCTTGCCGATCTTGCCCGTGACGTCGTAGCCGATGACGGCGGCGGTGAGGAAATCGCGCCCGGATACCGCGCGTCCGGTAGACGCGTGCTCGTCGGCGAGCGCGAGCAGCGTGGCGAAGAGCGGCGTGCCGATGTGGATGACGGCGTCGCGGTGGGTGTCGTCGAAGTCCATGCTGTGGGCGAAGGTGGCGTTGAGGAGCGCAGCGTAGTGCGCCGGAAGCCGCTCCGGTCGTCCGAGGACGGCGCTCTCCCCTGCGGCGCCCGACGCGAGGTCCAGCACGCCGTCGATGACGGGGCCGGACGACTCGCCGGTGAGGAGCCCCCCGTAGGCGACGCCGAGGAAGTCGAGCAGCATCTGCTTGGTGCGCTCCAGCACCTCCGGCGGGATGTCCTCATACTTGAGCGTCTGCGCGTAGTCGACCAGCGCATCCGTTATGCCGGTTGCCATGACGATGCCTCCTTATGCCGACTGCGGGGCGGGCTCGGGGAACACGTCGTTGCTGGGTGCGTGCTCCCGCTTCCAGACCATGATGTCGCGTTCGAACTCGATGACGGTGACGCCGTTCTGCTGCAGTCCGCGCGTCTTGATGTGCACGATGCCGCGGCGCGGGTCGGACTTCGACTCGCGGGTCGAGACGACCTCCGTCTCGGACCAGAGGGTGTCACCCGCGAAGACGGGGTGCGGCAGGCGCACCTTGTCCCAGCCGAGGTTGATGCCGTTGCGGCTCACGTCCGGCACAGTCAGGCCGGTGACGACGGCGAGCGTGACGAGGCTGTTCATCAGCGGTCGCTGGAACTGGGTGTTCTTGGCGTACTCGGTGTTGAAGTGGATCTGGTTGTCGTTGTTGGTGAGCAGCGTCATCCAGGTGTTGTCGGCCTCCAGCAGCGTCCTGCCGACGGACGAGCGGTAGACGTCGCCTACCTGGAGGTCATCGAAGTAGCGTCCTTCCCAGCCGGTCTTGATGCCCATGCGGTGCGAGTCCTCCCTCCGGGATGGGGGGTACTGTAACGGGCGCGGCGGGAGGCGTACAGCCCTGCGCTCCCGCTGGGCACCCACAAGAGGCGCCCCTACACGAGGCAGCACCTCCCCACACCACCGAGGGCCCTCACCCACGCGCTGAAGCGCGTTGCCCTCTCCCTCAGGAGAGGGAGCCAGCCACCTCTCGACCCAGCCCCGCCGCGTGCGCCGACGCGCACTCTGGGTTCCCGCTTTCGCGGGAATGACGAAAGGGGCGGGAATGACGCAGGAAGGATGGCACGATGCAGCCCGGGCCGCGCGCAGCGCTACGCCGGGACCTGGAACGGGAGGCGTTCGGCGGTGCGGGCCTCGTTGAGGGCGAAGAGGAGCTGGTACTCGATGTCCAGCCGCTCGCGGAAGGCGCGGGCCGCGGTGAGCTGTCGCTCCGTCGTGCAGGCCCAGTACGCCAGCGCCTCCTCCTCCCAGGGCAGGTGCGTGGCGAGATCGCCCAGGAGCACGTCGAAGAACTCGAGCGCGTCTTCGGCGACGCCGTACCGATCCACGAGCGCCTGACGCGCCGCGCCGTAGTACTCGCGCCAGTAGAGGTCCGCCGCGTACCAGGTGGCGACGCCGTCAAGCCAGGTCCAGTCCCAGTAGCGGGAGTAGGTCATGAGCGTCCGCATGGAGAAGTAGGTGCGGGTGAACTGCCGCCACTCCAGCACCTCCTCCCGTGAGACGCCGATGCCCTCGCCGAAACGGAGCCACAGCTCCTCGTAGGCAGGCGTGGTCGCTCCGGTGAGGTCGTTGACGACCTCCTTGCCCTCGACATCCACCATGCGGCGGAGCATCTGCGTGCGACTGGGCTCGTCGTTCGTCTTGATGTAGACCGCACCCGTGGCGAAGACGAGGCCCTCGTTCCAGTACGGATAGAGGTCCTGCACCCACATCCGGAGCTGCTCGATGGAGAGTTCGCCGCGGACGAGCGCGTGGAGGAACGGCGGCGCAGCCGGGTGCTTACGCGTCTTCTCCCGCTGGAGGAAGTGGACGAACGCCGTCCCCTGCATCGGAGGCGTGAGGAGTTCGTCCGGTCTGAACGGCGGTTGGTTACCCACGCGCTACACCCTGTCGCGGGTGTTGCGCTGCATCGTGAGGATGAACGCGCGCCGCATCTCGTCCTGGACCTCGGCGGTGGTGGCGGTCTCGCGGACGACCTCCTCGCCGAACATGGCGTGCTCCATGTCGGCGCCGAACGGCGCGTGCTCGATCAGGAGCTGCACCGCCCTGTCCACGTTCTCGACGCCGAGCGAGGCGTAGTGCTCGCGGGCGTCCTCGATCAGCTTCTCGTAGTGCTCAACCGCGCCGGGGAGGCGCTTGGAGCCCTCGCCGACCAGCGCGCTGCTGAGAGCGACCGCCCAGTGAGAGGAGCGTTGCAGGTCGAACCACCAGCCTTCCTTCACGAGCGTTTCGGCGGGGGTGTCCTCCTTCTCCAGCGCGTCGATCTCGGCGTCGGAGAGGCCCATCTCCAGCGAGTGCCACCGCGCGAGGATGGGGTGGCTCGGCATCGGGCCGCCGACCGTGGTCTGGCCTCCCTCATCCACGAGTTTCCGCAGCTGCTTCCGGCGTATCGCCTTGTCGGTCACGTGGAGGTAGCGCTCGCCCTCGAAGCGGTGGTTGGGGTCGCCGCCGGTGTGGAAGCGGCGCTTGGAGGCTGCTATCTCCTCTTTCGTCCTGCCGGTGGTGCTGTCTCCCCGGTACGGGGACTTGCCTTCGAGAAACTCAGCCCGCGTCTGCTCGAGCAGTTCGATGAACTCGCCGGCGGACAGTGCCTCGCGCTGCTGCTCAGCCATCGTGCGCCTCCTGGGTCGTGGCGTTGGGGGTACTGTACGGCGGGTGCGGGGCGTTGTCCAATGGGGGTTGCAAACGGTTCCCGAGGGCCGTAAGGTGGCAGTCACTTCCTCCCCGCCCCCAGGGGCTGGCGCAGCCAGCACTCCCGGGGCGGGTGTTTCGTTTAAATGCTGCGCACAATCGTATTCGTAGATGGCCAGAACCTCTACCACCTGGCGAAGGCCGCCTGGGGTCTGCCGCCTCCCCTTCTCCCTCACCATATACGTGGCCGAGCTACGACGTTGAGAAGCTTGCCGACGCGCTCGTATCCCGGCCGCCGGGACGTATTCGCACAGAGGTCCGCTTCTATACAGGTGTGCCTGATCCCCGGCACGGCCCCAGCCAGAGATTCTGGCACGGCTTCTGGTCCAACAAGCTGCGCGCGATGAGGAGTCATGGGGTTTTGTTTACGCAGGACGGGTTGGTCCACATCGATAAGGCGACCTTCGACAGATGCCTGGACCTCCGGGACTATCGCGCCCTGGAGCCATAAGCTCTCCGTGGGATCCTGCCTACCCCACGTTGAAGCGTTCGGCAAGTTCGAGCGTGCGGCGGGCGCGGGCGATGACGGGTTCCTCGAGAAAGGCGCCCTGGTAGTTGAGCACGCCGGTGCCCTGCGCGACGGCCTCGTCCAGGGCGGCGATGACCTCCCGGGCGTAGGCGATTTCCTCCGGGGTGGGGCTGAACGCAGCGTTGACCGTCTCGATCTGCGACGGGTGTATGACGGCCTTGGACGTGAAGCCGAGCCTGCGAGCCTGCGCCGCCTCACGAGCGAGGCCATCGAGGTCGTTGAGCGCTGTCCAGATGACGTCGATGGGCTGCACGCCCGCGGCGGCACATGCGGTCGCGACGGCTGCCCGCTGGTAAAGCAACTCCCTCGCCTCGCCGGTGCGGACCAGCGGCAGCCCCATCTCGCGGGAGAAGTCCTCGCCGCCGAACTGCACTGCGATGACGCGCGGGTCGGCGGCACAGATGGCGTACGCGTTCACGACGCCGAGCGGGCTCTCGATGAGCAGTTGGAGGCGCGTCGAGCCGGGCTCGATGCCCAGGCGCTCCTCTTCGTACGCGATCGCGGCGCTGACGCCCTGCACCTGGGCGGCGCTCTCCACCTTGGGGATGACGATGCCTTCCACGTTGAGGTCGAGCGCCGCTCGGAGGTCGTCGCCGAAGAGGTGCTCGTGGCGGGGATGGTTCACCCGGACGTACCGCCGGGGCGTGCCCTCCGGCGGCACGGCGGGAAGCGCCTCAGCGAGCACCGCGCGCGCTCCAACCTTCTCGGTGGGCGGGACCGCGTCCTCGTAGTCATAGATGACGGCGTCCGCCGGCAGCTCCAGCGACTTCGCGATCATGCGTTCCTTGTGGGCAGGAACGTACAGCCAGGAGCGGACGAGAGCGTCGGTGGTCATCGACCGGGCCTCGGTATCCCCAGTTGTCTGCAGATCCGAGCGACGACATGGTCCTCAATCTCACTGTGGCGCGGGACGGGCGCTTGTGCGCCTGTGCGGATGTTCCTGTAGATCGAGTGGCCACTCCCTTCTCGGAGGAGAATGCAGTCCGATCTGTCCAGATGCCTCAAGACATCCCC
Source organism: Chloroflexota bacterium (assembly GCA_028874795.1). Classification (GTDB taxonomy): domain Bacteria; phylum Chloroflexota; class Dehalococcoidia; order Lucifugimonadales; family Australimonadaceae; genus Bin16. The sequence continues at coordinate 7,923 of JAPPHT010000010.1, read as the reverse complement.
TCGCTTCATACCACGGTCGCCCGTTCGCCGATCGACACAGTGACGTTCTTCAGGATGGGCGCCTCGTCGTCCTCAGGACGGGCGAGGCCACTGTCACGGTCGACCATCAGCAAGAGGGCGCAGGCGTCGGCCAGATTGTCGATCGCTTCGGGAATCGTCTTGCCTTGACCTATTCCACCCACCTCAGGGCAGAAGGCCCCGTACCAATCCCCATCGTATTCGACGATGGCAGTGAACTCGTTGTGGAGGGTACCCTTCCATGGCGGCGCCTCGCCTGTCGCCTCCTTCTTGCGCGCTTCCTGTATCCGGCGGGCCTGTTCCAGTATCCGGTCCTCTTCGAACCGGATGGCCTTCGCGTGGTACGACTCGTCCACCGTTACGGTCGTGACCGTGGCTCCAGGCGGGGCCTCTTTCACTCCCGCGTCGCGCCGCGATTCCAGTTCGCGGGTCAGGGCGGCGACCAAGGCCGACTGGGCCAGCTGCGGAGTCTTGCCCTCGCCCTTGACCCCTTTCACCTCCGCGCAGAGGGCGAAGTATCCCTTCGTGAACGGGTCTTCATGGATGGTTACGTGGAACCGGTTCTGCACGGCAGCCTCCCCGAAGGCCAGTATACGCCTGCCTTTTCAGTACGACCGGGGCATGCCGAGGACGTTCTGCCCGAGGTACGCGAGCACGAGGTTGTTGTTGACCGGGGCGGTCATGAAGAGGCGGGTCTCGCGGAACTTGCGCTCGATGTCGTACTCCTTCGCGAAGCCGTAGCCGCCGTGGGCGTTGAGGCACGCGTTGCCCGCCTCCCACGCGGCCTCGGAGGCGAGGAGCTTGGCCATGTTGGCCTCGGCGCCGCAGCGCTCGCCGCGGTCGAACTTCGCGGCGGCGTCGAAGCGCATGAGGTCGGCGGCCTCGGTGTGAGCGTAGGCCTGGGCGATGGGGAGTTGCACGCCCTGGTTGGCGCCGATGGGACGCCCGAAGACGACGCGCTCGCTGGCGTAGGCGGCGGCGCGCTCGATGAAGAAGCGCGCGTCGCCTATGGCCTCGGCGGCGATGAGGATGCGCTCGGCGTTCCAGGAGTCGATGATGTAGCGGAAGCCCTTCCCTTCCTCGCCGATGAGGTTCTCAGCGGGGACCTCCAGGTTGTCGAAGAAGAGCTGGTTGGTGTGGCGGTTGAACGTCATCTCGATCGGGTTGACCTGCAGGCTGTCGCCCGCCTCCCGCATGTCCACGACGAAAACGGAGAGTCCCTCTGTCTTATTCGTGAGCTCCTCGTAAGGCGTGGTGCGGGCGAGCAGGAGCATGAGGTCCGACTGCTGGACGCGGGAGATGAAGGTCTTCTGGCCGTTGACGACGTACCTGTCACCCTTCCGGACGGCGGTCGTGGAGATGCGGGTCGTCTCTGAACCCGCGTCGGGTTCGGTGACGGCGAACGCCTGCAGTCGGAGGTCGCCGCTGGCGATGCCGGGGAGGTAGCGCGCCTGCTGCTCCGGGCTCCCGTGGCGCAGGATGACGCCCATGATGTACATCTGGGCGTGACAGGCGGCGGAGTCCCCGCCGGAGCGGTTGATCTCCTCGAGGATGACGCTCGCCTCGGTGACGGTCATGCCGCCCCCTCCGAACTCCTCCGGGATGAGCGCGGAGAGCCAGCCGAGCTCGGTGAGCTCCCGGACGAACGCCTCGGGGTATGAGCCGTCCTTCTCGAGAGCGCGCCAGTACGCGCCGTCGTACTTCCTGCAGACGTCGCGGACGGCGATCCGGATGTCGTTCAGCGTGTCGGGTTGTTGTTCCAGCAGCATGGCGGGATTGGACAGGGCGCGCGACGGCGTGTCAAGCGGGGGGAATCAACATCGATGGACAGGATAGACAGGACCGGGGGGGTGACGAACCAGGGGGTGGATGCCTCTTGCCAGGAGACTCCTCAGGCGACGCTGCCGTCAGCGTAGAGGCCAGCGATACGCTCGTCGTCGTAGCCGAGGACGTCGCGCAGCACCTCGGTCGTGTGCTGTCCGAGCGTCGGGGGCGGCGTGAATCGCTCCTCACCGGCGGCTGAGAGCTTGAACGGGTTGCCGGTCGCCTCATAGACGCCGCCCTCCGGGTGCTCGACCTCCACGATCATGCCGCGGGAACGCACCTGCGCGTCCTGGACGGCTTCGTCCAGGGTGTTCACTGGGGCGACGGGGATGCCAGCGGAGGCGAGCATGCCGACCCACTCGTCGCGGGACCGGGCGGCAACGACGGTCTCCAGCGCGGCGTTGATGCGGTCGCGGTTGGCGATGCGCCCTGCCCTCGTGGTGAGGGCCTCGTCCCGCAGGGACCCGGCAGCTTGGCGGGCCGCGCCCTCCAGTCCGGCCTCCGGCGCGTTGAGCGTCTCGACCAACACCTTCCAGTGCGGGTCGGTGCTGACGGCGATGAAGATCCAGCCGCCGGTGGCCTGGTAGGCGTTGTAGGGCACGTGCAGCTTCATCTCGTTGCCGGTGCGCGGCGTGGGGATGCCGGACATGAGGTGCATGACGGCGTGGTAGTTGATGAGCGACATCTGCACGTCCAGCATGGAGATGTCCACATGCTGTCCCTCGCCGGTGCGCTCGCGCGCCGCGAGCGCCGCGAGTATGCCGAGCGCCCCGGCCATGCCAGCGCAGAGGTCGCCGTAGAGCGGGCCCGCGCGCACGGGCGAGCCGTCGGGGTCGCCGGTCATGCCCATCACGCCGGCGAACGCCTGGACAGTGGCGTCGAGCGCCGCGCGGTCGCGTCCGGGGCCGGTGAGGCCGTAGCCGGTGATGGAGCAGGCGACGACGCGCGGGTTGAGCGCCCTGAGCGACGGGTAGTCGACGCCGAGCCGCGCCGTCACGCCGGGGCGGTAGTTGTCGATCACGACGTCCGCCCAGCGGACGAGGCCCTCCAGTACCTCCCTGCCGCCCTCGCTGCGGAGGTCCACCACCATGCCGCGCTTGTTGCGCTGGAGGTTCATGACGTGGGGCGTGAGCGAACCCATGACCAGCGACGGATCGTCGCGGAAGTGGCGGGCGTTCTCGCCGCCGGGAGGTTCGACCTTGACCACGTCCGCGCCGAGGTCGGCGAGGATGGCGGCGGCATAGGGGCCGGAGACGATGGTGGTGAGGTCTACGACGCGGAGTCCTTCGAGGGCGTTCATCCGGCTCTGCGGGGCCTCCCCCGGCCGCGCCTCTCCAGCCAGAAACAGACAGCCCTCGGTCTTCGCCTGAGAGCGATGCCGATGGGCTCCCCCGCAACCATCGCCGCAAGCGTCAGGTTCCGGCGCACGTCGCGGGTAGTCTCGCCCTCGTTGCACGTGAGCATGCCCATCTCTCCGGGCCGCACCCGGTAGACGTACTCGAGGTATTCCCGGAGCACCTCGGCCCTCGCCCGCGCCCTTGCTGCCGCCTCTTCCAACCTGCCGTGGGTTAGCGCTGCCATCGCGTTCTCCGATGCAGGGATACCATCCTGCGAGTGATAGGTACTATACCGCTATCCCGCAAGCGCATCCGCGCCGGCCTGCGCGACCTCCTCGTCCTTATCCGGCGGGCCGCCGCCCGCTCCGACCGCACCCACCAGTTCTCCGTTCTTGAAGAGCGGCACCGCGCCCTGCACCCACGTGACGCGCCCTCCGTAGAGGTCCCGCACGTTGTCGAGCAGTCCCTGCGGGAACCGGCCCGCCGCCACGCCGCTGGGCGTGCCCTTCGTCACGGCCGTTGCGACAGCCTTCCCCCGCACGACGTCCGGCGTGAACGGGTTGGTGCCGTCCATGCGAGCCGAGGCGACGAGGCTGGTCTGCAGATCGACCACCGCTATCGCCATCGTGAACCCAAGTTCCTGCGATTTGGCGATCGCGGCTGCGATGACCTTGTTCGCGTCTTCCAGCGTTATCCCGCTCATGTCCTTACTCCTGCCGCCGCGCGCATCATCGCACGGCGTAGCGCTGTTCCATCTCCGTGATCGCGCCGAGGCCGAGCGCATCCGCGATGGACGTGCGCAGCTCCCCGCCGGAGCCGTAGCGATCGATCGCCGATATGCGCCCGCTCTCCCGGAGCTCCACCATCATCTCCTTGATGATGGGATAGAGCGAGAAGATGGGCCCACGGTGTATCTGGAACCTGAACCCGAGCGCCTCAACCTCGTCCGGCGGAAGCTCGCCGTTGTACATGCGGGGGAGGTCGCCCAGACGCCCCGCGAACTCCCGGAGGTCGTCGCCGGTGCGTATGCCGTCCACGAAGACGAGGTCAGCGCCGGCGTCTACGAAGGCGCGGCAACGGCGCTCCACGTCGTCCCAGCCGTTCACTGCAAGCGCGTCGGTGCGCGCGATGATCACGAAGTCGTCGTCGGAGCGCGCCTCGACGGCGGCGCGTATCTTCAACGCCGCCTCGTCCATGTCGATGACCTGTTTGCCCTCGAAGAAGCCGCACTTCTTCGGCGCAACCTGGTCCTCAACGTGGACCCCCGCCACGCCTGCCCGCTCGTACTCGCGGATGGTGCGGTGGACGTTGATGGCGTTGCCGTAGCCGGTGTCTGCGTCGGCAACGACGGGCACGTCGACGACCGCGGCGATGCTCGCGGCGTTCTGCACCATCTCCGTCTGCGTGAGGAGGCCCACGTCCGGGAGTCCCCTGGACATCGACGTCGCGAACCCGGACATGTAGACGGCATCGAAGCCCGCCTCCTGGGCGATGCGCGCCGTGAAGCCGTCGTACGTGAATGGCGCGAGCAGCATCCGCTCTCCGGTGAGCAGTTCGCGCAGGCGCGTCGTCGTTCTCATCGCTCCTCCTCCAGCAACTCGCGGAGTCCGGCCTCGAGCACGGCCAGCCACTCGTCCAGCGGAGTCGAGAGCGGCAGCGTGATGGCGATCACCTCGCGCCGCATCATGCCGCCGGGCGCCCTGCTCCATGAGCCGGGGTCCTCCTTCCCCAGTTCGATATTGAGGTCCTCACGGTCTATGCCGAGCTCGTCGGTCACCTCATAGACCTTCCCTATCTCTTCCATCGTGATGACGTCATCGGCCATTGCCATGCCTACTCCAAATCAACCCGTTCGACGCAACGCTCTTCTCAGTTGTCTTCCGCTGCATGATGCTCCGTCGCGCCCTGCCCGCCTGTCAACGTCCCCGTGTCGTCGTCCCAGAGTCGCACGACGCCGTACTCCCCGTCGAAACCGGGCCTGACGCGCACCCTTCCGAGCCGCGCGCGCATGACTCCTTCAGCGACCCGCTCACCCGCGGCGCGTTCTATCTCCGACGCCTCTGCGGCGGTCAGGACGTGCAGCTCAGTGCCGACGCGCGCGGCAAGGTCGCGACAGACCCGCTGCACGGCCTTGCTCGCGAGGCCGTACCCCAGCGCCTCGGCGACGATCTCCGCGAGCGGTACAAGGCGACGGAACGGCGGGCGTTCGCTCTCCGTTCCGCGCAGTACGCCGTCCGCATCCGCGGCGAGCGGCTCCGGGGGACGTCCCGCGAGCGACTGGACGCGGTTCAGGACGCCGAGCGTGAGCTTGCGCCCGCACGCCGGGCATCGTCCGTCGTGCGCGTCCGGTGGGAGGTTGACGCCGCACTTGCGGTGGCCGTCGTGGTGGTACTTGCCCTCCTGGGGATCGAACTCCGCCGTCCACTCCACGCTGTCCGCTCTCAGCGCCTCGACGAGCGCGCCATACCCGGGTTCGCCGGCGAAGACCGTGAGCTCGCGTCCCAGTCGCTGGGCGGAGTGGGCGTCCGAGAACGAGACGAGCGTCCGATCGTCCAGGTCCGGGACGCGCCAGTTCATCTCAGGGTCGCTGGAGAGGCCGGTCTCGATCGCATGGACGTGCCCCGCCATGTCGCCGAAGCAGTCGTCCAGCGAGTCGAAGCCGCTCTTCGAGCCGAAGATGGCGTACCACGGCGTCCAGGCGTGCGCGGGGACGACCTCACATCGAGCGTCCACTGAGAGCACGGCCTCGACGACGTCCCGAGCGGAGAGGCGCAGCATGGGGCGCCCGTCCGATGCCAGGGAGCCATGCGGGGCAAAGGCGCGGCAGATGCCGTCAACCGCATCGAAGTCCGGGGCGAGGATGAGCAGGTGCAGGCGTCGGCCTCGTCCGTCCTGCGTGTAGACGCAGCTGACCTCCGTTCCGAGGACGAACCTTGCGGGACGCCCGCGGCCTCGAACGTCTTGCGGCTCGGGGGGCGTGGCGAGCTCGAAGAGGTCGTCGTCAACGGGGCGCAGGCTGCGCTTCAGCTCGGCGAGCCAGGCCGGGTGGGTGAAGTCGCCGCAGGCGAGCAGGTCCACGCCCTTGATGTCCGCCCATGCGGCGAGCGTCTGCAGCGAGAGCGCGGGGCTGGTCCCCCTGGCGTAGGGGGAATGGAGGTGGAGATCGGCGGCGAAACTCACGTCGGGCGCAGTGTAGCGCAGGAGAGCGCCAAGCCTCGCGTTGACGGCTCCGAAGTCCTATGCTGGTGCCGTCGCACAGGATGGGGAGGCTGGATACGCCCGCGCGAGCGGGAAGGAGGAAGGACGATGGCGGTAATCGATGCGGACGCGCACGTCGTCGAGAACGAGCACACCTGGGACTACATGCGGAACGAGGACCGCGAGTTCCGTCCCCTGAGCGTCGCCACCACCGACCCGGACGCTCCCGTCCGGCGCTACTGGCTGATCGGCGACCGCTCAACGGGCCGCGCGTTCATCCGCAACACCAACGAGGGCACAGGCACGAGCGACGAGTCCCGCGAGATGGCGAGCGTCGAGGCCCGTCTCGCGCACATGGACGAGCTGGGCGTGGACATCCAGGTGCTCTACCCCACCCTCTTCCTGCGTCCGCTGAGCGCCCGGCCGGAGGTGGACTACGCCCTGGCGCGCAGCTACAACCGCTGGATGGCCGACATCTGGCGGATGGGACGGGGGCGGCTCCGCTGGCCGGTCATCGCCCCGGTCTACAGGCTCGACCAGGCCATCGAGGAGGCCCACTACGGCAAGGAGCACGGCGCGTGCGGCGTGTACCTGCGCGCGGGCGAGGCCGGGCTCAGCCTCACCGATCCGTACTTCTTTCCCCTGTACGAGGAGGCGAGCAAGCTGGGCATGCCGATCTGCATCCACGCATCGAACGGCAATTTCGGGATGTGGGACCAGCAGGAGAACGGCCTGCGCTTCAAGCTGCCGCCGATCAGCGTCTTCCACAACCTGCTGATGCGGCGCGTGCCGGAGAAGTTCCCGGACCTGAACTGGTGTTTCGTCGAGGTCAGCTCCCAATGGGTGCCGTACGTGATGAACGACCTGTCGATCCGGTTCGGCAACAGCGGACGCGAGTTCCCCGGCGCCGCGCTGATGCGCGAGAACCGCATGTACGTCGCCTGCCAGACCACGGACGACCTGGAGTACGTCATCGAGACGGCCGGCGACGACAACATCATCATCGGCACGGACTACGGCCACGACGACACGTCGTCCGAGATCCTGGCGATGCAGCGCCTGCGGGAGGAGGGAAGGCTCGCCCCGAGCACGGTCGAGAAGATCCTCGACGACAACCCCCGCAGGCTCTATGGTCTGTAGCGCCCTACGGGAAGAGAGGTACCCCGACCAGGGCGTCGCTATTGCCCACTTCCACCCATCTTCTCAATCGCAGAGCCAAGCTTCACGACGAGTATCAGCACGCCCACCGAGACCAGAAGGGCACCGACTGCGACCGTCAACGTTGCGAATGCCGAGATCAACTGTGCCGCATCCATGACTGACTCCTCCTTTGTGTTCCACCCGGCTTTCTCCGGGGTCTGTCCCGTATCCTCACGCCTTACTCGGCCACGCCGGACACGCAGGCGCCGCCGATCCAGGCGCTTCGTACCCGCCGCCCACTCTACTTGTGGAGACTGGAGATGACACCCGAGCCTCCCAGCAGCAACTGTACTATGGATGCTCTGAACAAGTCCCCACAGGGGCTTGCGGAAGCATAGCATGGGGG
>JAPPHT010000034.1 GCA_028874795.1 Chloroflexota bacterium | reverse complement strand
TGGTCGCTCCTCGACGCCGGCTACATGACCGTCGTCACCTTCACGACCGTCGGCTACGAGGAAGTGCGCCCACTCTCTCCCACCGGGCGGATCTTCACCATGTTCCTCATGGTGGCCGGTGTGGGAGCGATGCTCTACGTCCTGACGAGCGTGGTCCATCTGATCGTGGCCGAGGCGGTGGTGCAGAGCCTGGTACGGAGGCGCAGAATGAGATCGCAGATGTCTAGACTCAGCGGCCATTTCATCGTGTGTGGCTTCGGACGCGTCGGCAAAGCGGTCGCGCTCACGCTTCAGGAACAGTCGGAGACGCTGGTCGTGATCGACGAGGACATGGACGCGCTGACCGATGCGGAGGAGTGCGGATTCCTCTGGGTGCATGGCGATTCCGCCGAGGACGACAACCTGCTGGCGGCGCACGTCAAGGACGCTCGCGGCCTCGTAGCGGCCACAGGCGACGACAGTCAGAACGTCTACGTGTCGCTGACGGCGCGGGGCCTCAACCCGGACCTTTACATCGTGGCGCGAGCTTCCAACCCGGGCGCGGAACAGAAGCTGCGCAAGGCGGGCGCCGACGAGGTGGTCCTGCCGCACGTCATCGGCGGCAGGGAGATGGCGCTCTCGGTGCTTTCGGCAGTCCAGCAGGGTGCGCCGCGGACCTAACCCCGGACAACCCTCGCGAAGCGTCGGCTGCCGACGCGGACCAGCGCGCCGTAGGGGACGCGGACGCGTTCGCCGTCGGGGCGTTCGCCGTCGATCTGGACGGCGTTCTGCTGCAGCAGGCGCCGCGCCTCGCTGCGGCTCGCGGCCAGGTTGAGCGCGGGGAGCAGGTGCGAGAGGTCGGCGTCGAAGCCGTCCGCATCCCGGGAGACGACGGCGGGGCTGGTCGGACCGACGGCCACCTCCGGGATGTCCTCCGGCGTCTCGCGGCGCTGGAAGACGCGCTCGAACTCCTCTCGCGCCGCAGTCGCGGCCCCGGGTGAATGGAAGACCGCGGTGAGTTCCTCGCCCAGGCGCTTCTTGAGGTCCATGGGGTTGAGGGACGAGATTCCCGCCTTCGCGGGAATGACGGAGGAGGCGGGATTCGCGGAGGGAGAGGTGGGCCCCATGGCGGCGCGGATGGCGTCGAGTTCGTCGTCCGGCACGTCGGTCAGCAGTTCGAAGTAGACGGGGATGAGGTCGTCGGGGAGCGACATGATCTTGCCGAACATGTCGCGCGGCGTGTCCTCGATGGCGATGTAGTTGTCGAGCGACTTGCTCATCTTGCGGACGCCGTCCGTGCCGGGAAGGATGGGCATGGTGAAGACGAGCTGGGGCCGCTGTCCCACCTTCTCCTGCAGCTCGCGTCCGACGAGCAGGTTGAACAGCTGGTCCGTGCCGCCGAACTCCACGTCCGCCTCGATGGCGACCGAGTCGTACGCCTGCAGCAGCGGATAGAGCATCTCCGTGACGGCGATGGGGCGCTGCCCGGCGTAGCGCTGGGCGAAGTCGTCGCGGTGCAGGAACTGGTTGACGGTGAAATGCGAAGTGAGTCGTATGACATCACTCAGCGTGAACTTCCCGAACCACTCGCTCTGGTAGACGGCGCGCGTCCTGTTCGGGTCCATCACCTTGAAGAACTGGCGCATGTACGTCTCGGCGTTCTCGCGCACGTCCTCGGCGCTGAGCATCGTGCGGGTCTCGGACGCGCCGGACGGGTCGCCGATCTGCGCCGTCCAGTCGCCGACGATGAGGATGAGCTCGTGGCCCAGGTCCTGGAGTTGCCGCAGCTTACGCAGGCCGACGACGTGGCCGAGGTGCAGGTCCGGCCTGCTCGGGTCGAACCCCATCTTGAGGCGGAGCGGTCTGCCCTCCTGCAGCCGCCGGATGAACTCGTCCTCCGGGATGATCTGCGCGACGCCGCGCTTCGTGATGCGGTCGATCGTCTGTTGGTCGAGCGTGGGCATGGTCAGGACGCCTCCTGCGGCAGCGCAAGGATATGCCTCGTGCGGGCCACGTCCTCGCGCATCGCGGCGATCAGGGCGTCGACGCCGTCGAACTTCTCCTGTCCCCGAAGGCGCTCGACGAACTCCAGCCGCACCCGATCGCCGTAGAGGTTGCCGTCGAAATCGAGGATGAACGCCTCGACGACGCTGGGGCCGCCCTCGTGAAAGGTGGGCTTGTGCCCTATGCTCACCGCGGCGGGCAGGCGGTCCGTGCCATGCAGCAGCCACCCGGCGTAGACGCCGTCCGCCGGGAGCGCCTGCTGCTGTTCAACTCCGACGTTGGCCGTGGGGTAGCCGAGGAGTCCACCGCCCCTGCGCTCGCCCTCGACGACGGGGCCGTCGATCGAGAACGAACGTCCCAGCATCCGCGCGGCGCGTTCGATGTCTCCCGCGTCCAGGGCCTGCCGTATGGCGGTGCTGCGAGCGGGCTCTCCAGCCAGGGTGAGCTGCTCCACGCTCTCCATGGTGTAGCCAAGCTCATCCCCCAGCGCCATGAGCACCGGAAGCGTCCCCTCGCGGTTGTGGCCGAGCGTCACGTCCGGGCCGGCGGCGAAGTGCTCCATGCCGAGGCAGTCCCGCAGGGCAGTCATGAACTCCCGCGGAGTCAGCAGCGAAACGTCCTTCGTGAACGTGACCGGCGCGACCGCCTCGACGCCGCAGCCAGCGAGCAGGCTGAGCCGTTCGTCCAGCGACGTGAGCATCCGCAGTTGCACGTCCGGGCGGAGCACGGAGAACGGATGATTGGCGAGGGTCACGGCCACGGGTGCAAGCCCGCGCTGCTGCGCAGCCCGCACCACGGAGGCAAGGACGTGCCGATGCCCCAGGTGAACGCCGTCGAACACGCCGAACGCGACAGCGGACGGCCGGTCCGGCCGGTGTGCGGTCAGCTCCTCACAGAGGTCGGGCACGAGGGCGCTCCGTGTGCGGGTCAGGCCACGGGCTCGGCCGTCAGCGCCTCATGCGCCTCGGTGAGCATGCCCGCGGTCTCCTCCCAGTCCATACAGGCGTCCGTGATGGACACGCCGTACAGGAGCTGCGACGGGTCGTCGCCGAGGTCCTGCCGTCCCCCGAAGAGGTGGCTCTCCGCCATGAGGCCGACGATGAGGTCGTTACCCTCGCGGCGCTGGCGCACGACGTCCCGGAATGCGATGGGCTGCCGGTTGTGGTCCTTCTCCGAGTTGGCGTGAGAGCAGTCCACCATGATGCGCGGGGGCAGCCCCACCGCATCCAGCTTGTCCTGTACGTCCCGCACGCTCGCCTCCGTGTAGTTGGGCCCGCCGGTGCCGCCGCGCAGGATGAGGTGGCCGTACGGGTTGCCATTGGTGCTGACGATGCAGGTGCGGCCCTGACGGTCGATACCGAGAAAAGCGTGCGGAGCGCGAGCGGTCTTCATCGCGTCGATGGCGATCTGCGAGTTGCCGTCCGTGCCGTTCTTGAAGCCCACGGGCATGCTGAGGCCGCTGGCCATCTCCCGGTGGGTCTGGCTCTCGGTCGTTCGGGCGCCGATGGCCGCCCACGTCACGAGGTCGCCGAGGTACTGCGGGGTGATGGGGTCCAGGAGCTCGGTCCCCGCCAGAACGCCCATCTCCGTGAGTTGAATAAGCAGCCGTCGCGCTCGGTAGAGGCCGCTCGATATGTCGAACGAGCCGTCGAGGTTCGGGTCGTTGATGAGGCCCTTCCAACCGACGCTGGTGCGCGGCTTCTCGAAGTAGACGCGCATGACGACGAAGAGCGTGTCGCTGACGCGGTCGCCCAGCTCCTTCAGCCTGCCGGCGTATTCCAACGCGGCCTTCTCGTCGTGTATGGAACACGGCCCGACGATGACGAGCAGGCGGGGGTCCTCGCCGGTCAGGATGCGCTGCACCTGGTCCCGCCCCTCGGCGACGAACTGCGCCATCGCGGGAGTGAGCGGCAGCCTGCGCTGGAGGTCTTCCGGAGACGCAAGCGGTTCTATGGATCTGATATGCAGGTCGGTAACGGAACGCGCCATGACGCAATCCCCTTTCTGTACTCTGACGATGCGGAAGGCGGAAAGAACGAACGCGGAGCCTAGCGATAGCTGTCGCTAACGCCGCCCCGCCGCGTAAACAGGAAGAACCGCCGCGTCCCGCTGGAAGCCCGGACGCCACGGATGCGAGGCTCGGCTGCGAGCGTTATACGCATCTCCCTCCGCCGGTTCATTCGCTGTCGGGCGACCGGAGATCGCGAGCGCCCTTCAGGTAGACGTACCGCAGGTCCTCTCTCCGCTTCTCCGTGTTCATCAGAAGGAGCACCCGGATCACAGACTCCGGCGCGCCAGGCACCGGGATCTCACAGCTGTCCATCAGCGCCGTATGGCGCCAGCCCAGCCGCAGGCGCGCCGCCTTGGCCGGGAACTCCGCGGTGAGGTCTGCGGTCACGGTAAAGAATACCGCGCCGACGTCTTCCTCGGCAAGGTCATTGGCTGACGCGAGTGCGCGCAACAGCTCCTCCGTGGCGTCGAGGATCGCCTCGGGCGTGTTGGCGTCGGCGGTCGTCGCACCGCGCAGTCCAAGGGTCTGCATCGTTGTTCCTCCGCTCATCCTGAGGCGGGACGGCGCAGCCGTAAGGGTCTTGCGCCTGGTCACTCCGCGGCGGCCAACTCTCGAACGAATGCGCCTGCCCGGGAGGCCGCTTCGCCGGGCGGGGCGGAATCTATCACGTTGATGAGCGCGCTTCCAACGACGGCCACGTCCGCGACCTGGCCCACGCGCTCCACGTGCCGCCGCTCCGCGATGCCGAACCCGACCGCCACAGGCAGCTCCGTGTGCCGCCGCACCCGGTCGACGAAGTCAGGGAGGTCGTCCGGCAGGTCCCTGCGTGCGCCGGTCACGCCGGTCACGCTGACACAGTAAACGAACCCCCGCGCGTGAGCGCAGCCGAGCGCGATGCGCTCCTCCGTGCTGGTGGGCGCGAGCATGCTCACGATGCCCAGGCCATGCTGCTCCAGCGCCTCGCGCAGTTCGCCCGCCTCGTCCGGCGGCAGGTCGGGGATGATGAGTGCGTCCACTCCGACCTCCGCACAGTCTGCGGCGTATGCGCCGATGCCGTAACGCAGGATGGGGTTGTAGTAGCCCATGAAGATGAACGGCACGCTGACTCCGGCGGAGCGCAGCTTCCGCGCCGCCTCGATGCAGGCGCGGGTGTCCACGCCGCCCGTGAGCGCGCGGTAGCTCGCCGCCTGGACCGTGGGGCCGTCGGCCAGCGGGTCGCTGTACGGCACGCCGAGCTCGATGGCGTCCGCGCCCGCGTCTTCGATAGCGGGGACGATGGCGAGCGTATCCTGTATCGAGGGGAAGCCGATGGTGACGTAGGGCACGACAGCGGTGCGCCCCTCCTCCCGTGCGCGGGCCAGGGCGCTTTCCAGGCGGTCCATCATGGCAGACAGTCTACCGTGTTCGGAACGCGGTGCGGGAACGAGCGCGACGCACGCCTGAAAGTTGACTCGCCGTGAGACTTTGTACTATCATGTCCGGGCTTATTACATCCGTTCCGCTGAGAAGGGAAGTAGTAAGGGGTAGGCGCATCACAGAGAGTCGGCCGTTCAGGTGCGAGGCCGGCGATGGACAAGCTCCCCTGAACTCGTCCCCGAGCGGCTGGCCTGAACCTGAACAGTAGGGCCAGCGGAGCGCGCCGTTACCGCGCAGGAAAGCTGCCTCGGCCATCTCGGATGCCGGGGAAGTAGGGTGGTACCGCGGGTTAACGGCCCGTCCCTTCATGGGGCGGGTCTTTTTTTACCTTCAGAGGCCCGCTCCAGACACGGAACGACGAACGAAAGGCACAGGTGAATCGGTCTTGCGTTTGAATGGCGCACAGATGGTCTGCGAGAGCCTCGTGCGGGAAGGAACGGACATCATGTTCGGCCTCCCCGGCGGGGCGATACTGCCGCTGTACCAGACGCTGCCGGAGTACCCGCAGCTCCGGCACATCCTCGTGCGGCACGAGCAGAACGCCGGCCACGCGGCGGACGGCTACGCTCGGGCGTCCGGCAAGGTGGGCGTCGCCGTCGCGACCTCGGGACCGGGGGCGACGAACCTCGTCACCCCGCTCGCAACCGCGATGATGGACTCCGTGCCCATGGTTGCGATAACGGGGCAGGTGCCGCGCGCCGCCATCGGACGGGACGCGTTCCAGGAGACGGATACAACGGGCATCACCCTGCCCATCACCAAGCATAACTACCTCGTGATGGACACGGCGGACATCCCGCGCATCATGAGCGAGGCGTTCCACATCGCACGCACGGGCCGCCCCGGCCCGGTGCTGATCGACCTGCCGCGCGACGTGCTCACGGAGAGCGCGGACTTCGACTACCCGGACCACGTCGACCTCCCCTCCTACAAGCCGACGATGGAAGGGCACGGGCAGATGATCAAGCGCGCCGCGCAGCTCATCGCGGAATCGCAGCGGCCGCTGCTCATGGTAGGGCACGGCGCGATCATCTCCGGGGCGTTCGCCGAGGTGCGGGAGATGGCGGAGAAGGCCCAGATCCCCGTCATCACGACGCTCCTCGGCATCGGCAGCTTCTCCGGCGAGCACATCCTGAGCATGGGCATGCCCGGGATGCACGGCCAGGCGTACAACAACTGGGCGATAGACCGCGCGGACCTCATCATCGGCGTCGGGATGCGGTTCGACGACCGCGTTACGGGCAGGCTGAGCGCCTTCGCTCCCCAGGCGAAGGTCATCCACATCGATATAGACCCCGCCGAGGTGGGCAAGAACGTGCGCGTCACGGTGCCGATCGTGGGCGACGCGAAGCGCGTGCTGCACGCGCTCGCCAAGCAGGTGGAGCAGGTCTCCCGTCCCGAGTGGATCGCGGAGCTGGACGCGCTCCGCGCCGAGCATCCGCTGAGCTCAGGGCAAGGCAACGGGCTCCGGCCACAGCACGTGGTGCGGGAGCTGTCGTCAGTGACCGACGGACGGGCGATCGTCGTGACGGGCGTGGGGCAGCACCAGATGTGGGCCGCCCAGCACTACGTGTTCAAGGAGCCGGGCTCCTGGATCACGTCGGGCGGGCTGGGCACGATGGGGTTCGAGGTGCCCGCGGCGATGGGTGCGGCGTTCGCCCAGCCCAACCGGCAGGTGTGGAGTATCGCCGGGGACGGCGGCTTCCAGATGACGATGTCCGAGCTCGCGACCATCGTGGAGCACAACGTGCCCGTGAAGTTCGCCATCCTGAACAACAACAATCTCGGCCTCGTGCGGCAGCTTCAGGACCTGTTCTATGGCGGCTCCCGCGTGGCGTCCGGCTACACGGGCAACCCGGACTTCGTGAAGATCGCCGAGGCATACGGCATCTGGGCGACGCACGTCACGGACGAGCCGCAGGTGCGCGCGGCGATAGAAGAGGCTGCGGCGGTGGACGGGCCCGCCATCATCGACTTCCACGTCGAGCCGGAGGAGAACGTGTACCCGCACGTTCCGGCGGGAGAGAGCGTGTTCGAGATGATCGAGTCGCCCGCGGGGCGGGAAGCGCTGTCATGGCTGACGTAAGCCTCAACGGCCGCGTCCACACGATAACGGCGCTGGTACACGACAGGCCGGGCGTGCTGGCGCGCGTCGCGGGGCTGTTCTCGCGGCGCGGGTTCAACATCTCCAGCCTGGCGGTCGGCCACAGCGAGACGGCCGGGCTCTCCCGCATGACGTTCGTCGTCGAGGGCGGGGACTGGGTCGTGGAGCAGGTGACGAAGCAACTCTACAAGCTGATAGACGTGGTGCGGGTGACGAACATCTCGTCGGAGAGCAGCGTCGTCCGGGAGATGGCGCTGCTGAAGGTGAAGTCGAACAAGGACAACCGTGCGGAGATCATGCAGATCGTGGACATCTTCCGCGCGGGCATCGTGGACGTGGGCAAAGACACGGTCATCGTGGAGGTGACCGGCGACGAGGGAAAGATCGACGCGCTCATCAAGCTGCTCCAGCCGTTCGGGGTCCGCGAGACGATGCGGACTGGACGGATAGCGATGACCCGCGGCGGCGTGGCCACGGGCACGAAGCAGGCGGCTGCCGCAGCCGCGCAGAGCGCGCCGGACACCGAAGTCGTCCCCTGAGGACGCGTCCCGGGGAACGTACGCGAACCAAACCGGAGAAGGAGACGAGACATGGCGAAGGTGTACTACAAGGAGGATGCCGACATCGGCCGCCTGAGCGGCAGGCGCATCGGCATCATCGGCTACGGCAGCCAAGGACACGCCCACGCGCTCAACCTGCGCGACAACGGGGTCGACGTGATGGTGGGCCTGCTGCCGACCAGCGCGAGCCGTGCGAAGGCGGAGGCGGAAGGGCTGCCGGTCGACACCCCGGCGGAGACCGCGAAGGCGAGCGACGTCATCATGGTGCTCGCGCCGGACACCGCGCAGCGCGGCATCTACTCGGAGTCGATCGAGCCGAACCTGAACAGCACCAAGACGCTCATGTTCGCGCACGGCTTCAACATCCACTTCGGGGAGATCCAGCCTCCCCCCGAGGTCGACGTCTCGATGATCGCCCCGAAGGCGCCCGGGCACCGGGTGCGCGAGGTGTTCGTTGAAGGTCAGGGGGTACCGTCGCTCGTGGCGATCCACCAGGACGCCTCGGGCGACGCGCTCGCGAACGCGCTGGCGTACGGCGCGGGCATCGGATCGGACCGGGCGGGCATCGTGGAGACGACGTTCAAGGAAGAGACGGAGACCGACCTCTTCGGCGAGCAGACCGTGCTCTGCGGCGGCGTCACCAGCCTCATCACCAACGCATTCGAGGTGCTCGTGGAGGCGGGCTACCAGCCGGAGATCGCCTACTTCGAGGTGATGCACGAGTTGAAGCTCATCGTCGACCTGCTCTACGAGGGCGGCATGAAGTACATGCGCTACTCCGTGAGCGACACGGCGGAGTACGGCGACTACAGCCGCGGCTCCCGGGTGGTGGACGACCACGCCCGCGCCGCGATGAAGCGCGTACTCGATGAGATTCAGGACGGCTCGTTCGCCCGCGAATGGATAGCCGAGAACCACGAAGGCCAGCCGCGCTTCAAGGCGATGCGCGAGGCGGCTGCGAAGCACGAGATCGAGACCGTTGGAGCGGAGCTCCGCGGGATGATGACCTTCCTGGGGAAGAAGTAACCCGCGAGCCATCAGGACCGGGAGTCGCAAGCGGCCTATTGCGGAGGAATGACATGGAAGACAGAGTGCTCATCTTCGACACAACGCTCCGGGACGGGGAGCAGTCCGCCGGGGCGGGTATGACGGTGGAAGAGAAGGTGGAGATCGCCAGGCAGCTGGAGCGGCTCAACGTCGACATCATCGAGGCCGGCTTCCCTGTCAGTTCGCCCGGTGATTTCGAAGCCGTGCAGACGATCGCGCGCCAGGTGCGCAAGCCGATCATCGCGGCGCTCGCGCACGCCAACGAAGGGGCGGTGGACCGCGCCGGAGAGGCGCTGAAGGACGCCGCGCATCCGCGCATCCACATCTTCATCTCCTCTTCGGACCAGCACATCCAGCACCAGCTGCGCAAGAACCGGGAAGAGGTGGTGGAGATCGCGGTGAAGGCCGTCTCCCGGGCGCGCCAGTACACGGACGACGTCGAGTTCTCGCCCATGGACTCCAGCCGGACGGAGCGCGAGTTCCTCGCGCACATGGTGCGCGCGGCCGTGGACGCGGGGGCAACGACCATCAACATCCCCGACACCGTCGGCTACGCCGTGCCGGAGGAGTTCGGCGGCCTCATCACCTACCTGCGCGCCGAAGTGCCGGAGCTGGGCGACAGCGTCCGCATCTCCGTGCACTGCCACGACGACCTGGGCATGTCGGTCGCCAACAGCCTCTCCGCGGTGAAGGCCGGGGCGCGCCAGGTTGAGGGCTGCATCAACGGCATCGGCGAGCGCGCGGGGAACACCGCCGTCGAGGAAGTCATCATGGCGCTCCGCACGCGCTCCGACTACTTCGGCGTCGACACGGACGTCGACACGAAGCAGCTCTACAACACCAGCCGCCTCGTGAGCCAGGTGAGCGGCTTCCCGGTGCAGCCGAACAAGGCGGTCATCGGGCGCAACGCCTTCCGCCACGCCTCCGGAATCCACCAGGACGGCGTGCTAAAGGAGCGCACCACCTACGAGATCCTCAACCCGCTGGACGTGGGGGTGCCGCGGAGCGAACTGGTGCTCGGCAAGCTGAGCGGACGCCACGGCCTGCGCTCGCGGCTCGAGGAGCTGGGTTACTCGCTCACCGCCGACGAGCTCGACAAGGTGCACGAGTCCTTCAAGGAGCTGGCCGACAAGAAGCGCGAGGTGACCGACCGCGACCTCATCGCCCTGATGGGCAACGAGCGCACGGCCATCGCGGAGACGTACTCGCTGGAGCACGTGCAGGTCACCTGCGGCACCGGCGAGATCCCCACCGCGACCGTCCGGCTCTCCCATGAGGACGGCACCGCCTACACCGACGCGGCGACGGGCACCGGGCCGGTCGACGCCGTGTACCGGGCGATCAACCGCATCGTCGGAGTCCCGAACGAGCTGACGGAGTTCAGCGTCAACTCGGTCACGGAGGGCATCGACGCGATCGGCGAGGTGAGCATCCGCATCGAGCAGAACGGCATGCCGTACATCGGGCGCGGGGCCGACACGGACATCATCGTCGCGTGCGCCCGCGCCTACATGAATGCGCTCAACCGCCTGATCGCGATGGGCGACACCTCGCGGTCTCCGGAGGCCGCCGGAGCTGTCTAGGGCCAGTCTTAACTAGTCGGGGCAACCGCGCCGCCGGCAGCCCTGGGAGAGGTGGGGTATCCAATCCCCTCTCCCTTGAAGGGACCATTGCGTGACCCTCGGACCGCTCATAGCGAGCTTGGGTTCCGCTCATGGTGAGCCTGTCCAACCACGGGGCAGCCTGCGGGATGAGGGAGTGCAGAGGGGTTCCCCCTCTGCTCGGGCGTAGGCCGCGGCGGTAGGGGTGTCCCCCACAAGCGTTCGGGCGGGTGGGTGGGAAGAATTACGCTCCCCCGGACCGACCTACGCAGAGGTCTCTAGCGGAGTGAGGGCAACGCGCTTCAGCGGGCGGTGAGGGTGAACTGGCGGGGTTGCGGGGGCAGGCTTGTTCAGAACATCCCAAAGGACGCGCCTCAGTTGGCTTGACCTGATTACTTGGTGTGCTTTACTTATGAGGAAGCACCTCAGTTGGCCTGACTACTTGGTATGTTTTACTTATGCGGTGAGTAAGGAATACCAAGCAAACCGGGGGGCGGCCATGCGCACGATAACCGTCAGCAGCAAGAACCAGGTAACCATCCCCGTTTCCATCCTCCGGGAGGTGGGCATCCACCCGGGAGACAGGATGGCCGTCGCCGCCATAGACGGAGAGATCGTGCTCATCAGGGAACCGGAGGACTGGGCCCAGTACTTCCAGGTCGGCACACGGGGAGCCCACGACGCAAGCGAGGAGGGCGCAGACCACCCCGCCCCGCCCGAACGCCGGACGGGGAACGGGCCCGTGGGCCAGGGCGACACACGCGAGTGGCGCAAGCAGTTCGAGGACCTCTACGCCACGGACAGCGAAGTGCGGGCAGTTGCCGACACCCTCATGGACTGCCCCTACCACGTGGCCACGTTCCCGGACCTGGAGTGGCTCGTCCAGAACGGCCACCCTACCCATCTGGCCCGGACGCTGGACACGCTCACCGCCAACCGCTGGGTGCGCCGCATCCCGGCGCATGACGAAGAGCCGGAGTGCTACCGGCTGGACGGTGAGATCGCTGCGTGGCTCGAGGCCGCCTGACCGGGCGGCGGCGGGGCGCGCCTCCACCAAGTTGAAGGCGCGGGTGCTATCATCGGCAGCGACCGTGGCGGCCGACCGCCGCGGCGGCGTCATCGGCAACGACCGCGCATCCGCCAGGAACCGCGACCTCCCCTGCCCCGTCCTGGACGATTTCGCTGCCTGAACAGAAAGCGGAGGATCAGATGGCCCCCAAGACTATGTTCGAGAAGATATGGGACGCCCACGTCGTGCGTGAGGAGGAGGGCAAGCCCTCCTTGCTCTACGTGGACCTGCACCTCGTCCACGAGGTCACGTCGCCCCAGGCGTTCGACGGCCTGCGCCTCAACAACCGGCGCATCCGGCGGCTCGACAAGACCGTCGCCGTCGCCGACCACAACGTCCCCACCAACGACCGCGACAAGCCCCTCACCGATGAGGTCTCGAAGGCGCAGCTGGAGGCGATGCAACGCAACGCGGACGAGTTCGGCCTCGAGTACCACGACATGTTCAGTGAGAAGCAGGGCATCGTCCACGTCATCGGCCCGGAGCAGGGCCGCACGCAGCCCGGCATGATCATCGTCTGCGGCGACAGCCACACCGCCACGCACGGAGCGGTCGGCGCGATGGCGTTCGGCATCGGCACGTCCGAGGTCGAGCACGTGCTGGCCACGCAGTGCATCTGGCAGGCGAAGCCGAAGACGATGGAGGTCCGCGTGGACGGCGCGCTCGGCTTCGGCGTCACGCCCAAGGACGTCATCCTCGCCATCATCGGCAAGATCGGCACGTCCGGCGGCATCGGCCACGCCATCGAGTACACCGGCTCCGTCTTCCGCGACATGTCCATGGAAGGCCGCATGACGGTCTGCAACATGTCCATCGAGGCGGGGGCGCGCACCGGCATGGTGGCGCCCGACGAGAAGACGTTCGCTTACCTGAAGGGGCGTGAGTACGCCCCGAAGGGCGAGGACTGGGACGCCGCCGTCGAGCGCTGGACGGCGCTCCGCACGGACCCCGACGCCAGGTTCGACACCGTCGTCACGCTGGACGCCGCCGACATCCAGCCCCAGGTGACGTGGGGTACGAACCCCGCGCAGGTGCTGCCGGTGGGCGGACGCGTTCCGACGCCGGACGAGTTCGAGTCGTCGCAGGAGCAGACCGCCGTGGAGAAGGCGCTCGCCTACATGGGCCTGAACGGCGGCGAGCGCATCCAGGACATCCCCATCGACACGGTCTTCATCGGCTCCTGCACGAACTCCCGTATCGAGGACCTGCGGGCCGCCGCCGCGGTGGCGAAGGGCAAGCAGAAGGCCGACAGCGTCCGCGCGCTCGTCGTCCCCGGCTCGTGGGCCGTGAAGCAGCAGGCGGAGGAGGAAGGGCTCGATCAGGTGTTCACCGACGCCGGGTTCGAGTGGCGCGACGCCGGGTGCTCGATGTGCCTCGCCATGAACCCGGACCGGCTCGCCCCCGGCGAGCGCAGCGCCTCGACGTCCAACCGCAACTTCGAGGGGCGGCAGGGACCCGGCGGACGCACGCACCTCGTCAGCCCGCCGATGGCCGCGGCAGCCGCCATCGCGGGGCACTTCGTGGACGTGCGCGAACTCAACTAACGAGACCGGACGCGGGTCCGGCGCAGGAGCAGACGGATGGACGCTTTCACGAAACACACCGGCAAGGTCGTTCCCTACGACATGCCGAACGTCGATACGGACCAGATCATCCCAGCGCGCTTCCTCAAGAAGATCGACCGCGTCGGCTTCGGCGAACTGCTCTTCTACGAGTTGCGCTACGAGGAGGACGGCTCGCCCAAGCCCGGCTTCATCCTGAACCAGCCGCGGTACGCCGGCGGCACCGTCCTCGTGAGCGGGCCGCAGTTCGGCATCGGCTCGTCGCGCGAGCACGCGCCGTGGGCGATCCAGCAGTACGGCTTCCGCGTGGTCATCGCGCCCAGCTTCGGCGACATCTTCCGCAACAACTGCTACCAGAACGGCCTGCTGCCCGTCATGCTCGACGCCGCCGAGGTGGACACGATCATCGCCCGCGCCCAGGAGATCCAGGGCTACGAGGTGACCGTCGACCTCGAGGCGCAGCAGGTCACCGACGGCCACGGCCTCGCCGCCTCGTTCGACATCGATCCCTTCCGCAAGGAGAACCTCGTGCAGGGGCTGGACGACATCGGCCTCACCCTGCAGAACGAAGCGGCGATAGACGCTTTCGAGAGCGCCAACGCCTGATCCTGTCCCGACTCCGCCGCGAACACGCCGGCTATCCCGAGGTACGCACATGGCCACTTTCGACATCATGGTTCTGCCGGGCGACGGCATCGGCCCGGAGGTCACCGGCGCGTCGCAGCAGGTGCTGGACGCCGTCGCCGCCCGCTGGAAGCACAACTTCCGCTACCAGACCGACGTGGTCGGCGGCGGCGCGATCGACGCATACGGCACGCCCCTGCGCGACGAGACCGTGAAGAGCGCCAGGCGCGCGAACGCCGTGCTCTTCGGCGCGGTCGGCGGCCCGAAGTGGGACAACGAGCCGGTCCGCCCGGAGGCCGCCATCCTCGGGCTGCGCAAGGCGCTGGGCCTCTACGCCAACATCCGCCCGGTCAAGGTCTTCCCCGGCATGGAGCCTGCGAGCCCGCTCAAGGACGACCGCGTGCGCGGCGCGGACATGGTCATCCTGCGCGAGCTCACCGGCGGCCTCTACTACGCCCCGCCCAAGAAGCGCTGGGAGACGAAGGCCGGGCGCAAGGGCGTCGATACACTCCTCTACACCGAGAAGGAGATCGAGCGCATCCTGCGCGTCGGCTTCGAGCTCGCACGCTCCCGCCGCAAGAAGCTCACCTCCGTCGACAAGGCGAACGTCCTCCAGTCCTCGCGCCTCTGGCGTGAGATCGCCATCGAGGTCTCGAAGGACTACCCGGACGTCGAGCTGGAGCACCAACTGGTCGACTCCTGCGCGATGGTCCTCATCACACGCCCCACGAGCTTCGACGTCATGGTGATGGAGAACATGTTCGGCGACATCATCTCGGACGAGGCCGCCGTCCTCTCCGCGTCGCTCGGCATGCTGCCCTCCGCCAGCCTCGCCGGGCTCCCCGGCAAGGACGCCAGGGGCAGGCCCCGCAAGGTGAAGGGCCTCTACGAGCCGAGCCACGGCAGCGCGCCCGACATCGCCGGCCAGGGCAAGGCGAACCCCGTCGGCTCCATCCTCAGCGCCGCGTTCATGCTGCAGTACTCGTTCGGACTCGCCGAGGAGGCCGCCGCCATCAACGCCGCGGTCGAGAGCGCCCTGAACGACGGCCACCGCACGGCAGACCTCGCCCCTCCCGGCGCGGAGTTCTCCACCACCCAGCACATGACCGACATGGTCCTCGAGCGGCTGTAGGCCGCGCCCATGCTCGATGTCGACATCAGCGCGCCCGTAGGCGCTGCGGTCGTCGCTATCTCGCTGATCGCCGCGCTCATCGGCGGCGTCACCGGCATGAGCACCGGCATCATCGCCATCCCGGTTCTCATCTTCGCGTTCGGCATACGCCTCGCCGTTCCTATCGTCACGGTCGCCATGCTGCTCAACACGCTCTCGCGCTCCGTCGCGAACCGGGACTACGTGGACTGGCGCGTCGCGCGCTGGTACAGCCTCGGGGCGGTGCCCGCTGCCGCGCTCGGCGGCGTCGTCTTCGCGAACATCCCCACGGACTGGCTCGCGAGGGGCCTCGGCGTCTTCCTGCTCGCGCTTGTCGTCTACCGACACATACCCCTCGTTGCGGGCCGTGCGATGCCCCTGCGCGCCTTCCTGCCCGTCGGCATCGGCCAGGGCTTCTTCTCGGCGCTCTTCGGAGGCGCAGGCCCGTTCGGCGCGCACTTCTTCATGGCCTACGGCCTCACGAAGAACGCGTTCGTGGGCACTGTCGCCGTCGGCACCTTCTTCGTCAGCATCGTCAAGACGGTGGTCTACGGCGGCTTCGCGCTCTTCACCGTGGAGACGTTCCTCATCGCCGTCGGAATCGGCCTCATCATGGCCGTGGGGGCGTACGCCGGAGCGCACATCGTCAAGCGCGTGCCGGAGCGGCTCTTCATCTATGCCGTGGAGTTCTTCATGGTCGTCTCCGGCCTGCTGCTCCTGGCGACGGGATAGCCGTGGACCCGGTCGTCCTCGCCGGGCTCGGCGTCGTCGCCTTCCTCTCGGCGGTCATCGGGGGGCTGGCGGGCCTCGGCTCCGCCCTCATCATGATCCCGGCGCTCACGTTCGCGGTCGGCATCCGCGAGGCGGTGCCCATCGCCACCATCGCCGTCATGATGCAGACCTGGTCGCGCATCTGGGTGAACCGCCACCTCATCGACCGCAGCGTGGTCAAGTGGTTCTTCGTCGGCGCCCTGCCGATGTCCATCCTCGGCGCGACGGCGTTCGCCAACCTCCCGGCCGACCTGCTGCAGAAGGCGTTCGCCGTCTTCCTGCTGCTCATCGTCGCGTTCCGGCACACGCCGCTGGCATCGCGCGGCATGGGCATGAGCGCGCGGGCGTTCGCGGGCGTCGGCGCGGGACAGGGATTCCTCTCAGCGCTCTTCGGAGGCGCGGGGCCCTTCGGCGCGTCGTTCTTCCTGGCCTACGGACTGCGCCGCGGCGCGTTCGTCGGCACGATGGCCTCCGGCATGACCATCATCAACATCGTCAAGATAGGCGTCTACGGCTCGTTCGCCCTGGTCGACACGAGCGCACTGCTCCTCGCCATCGTGCTCGGCCTCGTCATGGTCGGGGGCGCCTACGTCGGCGGCATGATCGTCAACCGCATCTCAGACAAGGCGTTCGTCTACATCGTCGAGATCGTCATCGTCGCCGCAGCCATCTCGCTGCTGGTGCGGTAGACGATTCCGTCACTCCAGCACCGGCTGGAACCTCGCAGCCCTTGCCCGTCATTCCCGTACCGGCGGGAATCCAGGGTGCGCGGGCAGCGCACGACGCGCCGCGAAGCGGACGCGCAAGCCCGTCGTTCCTGCGCAGCCAGGAACCTCGCAGCCCAACGCGGTGCGAGGCACCCGTCATTCCCGCGAAGGCGGGAAGGTGAATTCACATTCGAAGTGCAACACCTGCTCTCGTAGCACCTCGGCCGGGGTC
>JAPPHT010000061.1 GCA_028874795.1 Chloroflexota bacterium | reverse complement strand
CCTCCCTGTCGAGCGCCTGCGCCGCGCAGACCGGGCAGCACGGGAAGCGGATGGGCGCGCCCGTGTCCTCGTCACGCACCAGCCTGCCGTCCGCCACGGCCAACCGCTCGATCACGGCGGGCTCCCAGCGGTAGGAGAGCTTCGCCTTCTCGCGGGACATGACCGCGAAGAGGGGGGCCGAGCGCGGGAGGAGACGGAGGCGTTCGAGGTCGGTGATCGAGCCGACGATAGCGGCGCGCGCGCCGGGCACCGTCTCCTCCACCTCGCGCTTCCACTTCGGCACGAGGTGCGGCGGGCAGAGCACCAGGACTCTCCTGAAGCCCGCGGCGTGCGCGGCACTCGCCGCGATGAACGTCTTCCCTGTACCCATCTCGCCGACGACGGTCGTGCCCTGGTTGGCCCGCAGCGAGAGGGCTGCGCCGCGTATGGCGTCGGCCTGCGCGCCGAGCGGCCTGCGCAGAAGGTGGGGAATCTGAATGGCCTGCTCGGAGGGGCGGTAGAGGGGCGGGTACGACTCCACCACCCGCTGGGCGATCGAGTCTCTGAACGTGTCGATGAATCCTGCGAGGTCCATGGGGTATCTCCTTGGGGGACATAGCCCCCACGGACCCCGGGGACCCGCCCCTGCGCCCGGCCTCCCCCACGGGAGGCATGGACGCAGGGCACACCCCTCCCGCCCTGAAGGGGTGGTTTGGGGGTGCCAAGGCGGGATCCCCGCGGCGTGCCCGTGGGGGCACGTCCGGGTGTGGTGTGCTGTG
Source organism: Chloroflexota bacterium (assembly GCA_028874795.1). Lineage (GTDB taxonomy): Bacteria > Chloroflexota > Dehalococcoidia > Lucifugimonadales > Australimonadaceae > Bin16. Next base: position 16,564 of record JAPPHT010000061.1, on the reverse strand, counting down.
TGCGATGTTCGTAAGGGCGGGCCGCCTCGCACGTGCGGCCCTGTGGATACGAGAAACAGCGGACGCTCAGTCCGTCTCGTCATCGGAGGCGTCGTCCTCCTCGTCAGCGACTGTCCTAGGCTGGAAGGGGACGATGCCCTTGCCGCGCCTGGTCTCCGCAGCCGCCTTCGCACGCTCGCTCTTGGCCTTCCTGACCATGCTCGCGTGCTGGGCGTAGATGCGGGCCATGACGCGCGGCGGGATGTAGAGGCGCACCATGCCCTCGGGCGTGAACGCTTCGAGGAAGCCGTGGTAGCCCTCGTCGGTGCGGCAGGTCTCCACCACGAACGTCGTCACGCGGTTCACCAGCGGGATGGTCTCCTTGACGGTGCTCTGCCGCGTCTGCAGGCCGGGGAGGTTGGCGATGCTGCCGCGCACCCGGTCGATGATGGGCTGGCCTGCGGAGGCCGCCGCGATCACCTGTTCGGTCATGCTCTGCTCTGTCATGGGCTTGACTCCTTGGGGGTGAAGCGGGAGGGCTCCGTGGACGGAACCCTCCCGCGCGTTGGAATGCGTTTGTGAGCCTCAGTCAGCGCGATGAGGCGCCGAGCGCCAGGTGCAACTGGACGCTCGCAGGTGCAGCGTCTCCCCTAGGGGATTCGCCGCGGTCAGCATTGTCCTGACGATGCCGCCACGCGCGCCAGGGCGACGTGGAGAATTCTTCACGTGACGCGCTCCTCTGTGCGAGGATGCGCGCCGTCACGCTCGACCTCGCGGTGCAGGCCCACCGGACGGTCGGATGACCGTGGGGGGCGCCGCAGAGGCAGCGCTCCTCGTCGGCCTCATCGTCGTGACGGACGACGAGCCGGAGGGACGCGTAGACGATCACGACCCGTGCTCCCTGAGCAGGCGCTCCGCCCTGCTCACCCACGCCCGCGAGCCCACTTCGAGCCCTTCGAACGCGGGCGCGTTCCGCAGGTCGCCGAGCCTCCGCAGGAGCGCACTCGCGCGGGCACGGCGCCTGCGCAGCGTGCGGTCGCTGGGGCCGCCTCCGTAGTCGGCCCGGTTATCACGCAGCATGTGTTGATCGTCCGTCGACGCGCGGCTGGCGTAGTTCCAGACCCAGGCGCGCCGGGTCGGGTGCCAGCCCAGCTCGACCACCAGCCGTGTCGGGTGGCGCAGCATCTGGTTGTCCTCTGGTGTGAATGGAACGTATGGCCCCTGTCTCATGCCGCCACCTCCTCGAAGAGGTCGAGCAGCGATGCCCCGAAGAAGTCGCAGAGCTTGCGGGCGAAGCGGTCGCCCGCCCTGCGGCGCCCGCAGATCAGCTTGGAGAGCATGCTCCGGCTGCTCGCGGTGGCGTCCGCGACGTCGACCTGGCTGAGGCCGTGGGCGCCGCAGAGTTTGAAGAAGGCGGCGGCGTTCAGCCGCCAGCGGGCGGGATCGACCCCGGGGCCGCCGGGGTTGCCGGGCGCGAACTTGCGAGCGAGGTAGCGCCGGTGGGCGTCCTCGTTCAGCACGCGCAGCCGTCCCCAGACGGGGACGATGTGCCGGTCGTCGTGTCGTGCTAGCATGGGTCGTACCTCCTGTTGCGCCGGGCCGTGATCGCCTCTGCCGCGCAGGAGCAGAGAGGCCGGGGAGGTGCTACTCCCCGGTCTCTCGCTGTCCCTCTCGTTTCTCTGCCTTGTCCCCGCGATGAGCTCGGCGAGAACCCTCGTGCTGTGGCCGCCGGGCGCTCACGCGGGCGGCAACTCGGCGTTCCGGTCAGTGCATCTGCACCTCCTTACGTTGCGTTGTCGCCCGCGCCAGCATCCAAGGCGGCGGGCGTGTTGATGGGCTGGTTGGCAGGCGGCCTCACGTCGCCCCCGGTGTAGATGCCTAGGGAGACGGAGCGTGGGGGTGTGCCCGGCTCGTGCGAGTCGAACGCGCAGCAGGCCGAGCGGGAGACATGCGGGACCAACCGGAACCCTTCGGTGGGGAACCGGCTGCTGGTCAGTGGTGAATATGGGATGGGGCGGGGCGAGGGTGGCGAGGCACACACCGCGCCGGACAAACGGCGACGGCGTTGAGTGCCGCGTCAACGCCGTCGTCAGATGCGCCGGGGTCACCTGAGGGAGGCCGAGGCTCCCGTCGCACCGCACAACCTAGCACGTCTCCTGGCTCACCGCGAGATGCGCGGCGGAGACGGTATCGGTATCCTACCACCGTTCTGGGGACAGGAGCCGGGCGTCGGGGAGCTATTCGGGACGCCACGGTGGGGAAGCAGCCGCTGCGCGTGTCGATCACGAGGGCAGCCTGCGGTGTGCGGTGCAGATCGGCGCGTGGGAAGAAGCCTCAGTGTCAGCAGCGGTCCACGCCGCGCACGCAAGGCAGTCGTCAGAGCACCAGTCGCGCTCCGGCGGTCTCAGGTGAGGCCGAGCTTGTCAGCGTGCCCGCCCCGGTGTCCCCGGCTCTCGAAGCAACTCAGGGGAGCTCGCTCAGACCCTGCCGATGCTTCCCGCCGCCGGAGCTGCGGTCCGTCCCCCGTTGAGACCCTCGGAAGAGCAGTGCTCGATCCCTCGGGCCAAGGGCAGGGACGGTACGAAACCCTCCAACATTCTCTGGTGCGAACGCTGGCAAGCCGAACAACAACGTTCAGTGTGCAGCAGCCAGCCGGTCGCTGACAATGCCCGTCCACCCCCATTGCCCGGATCGCTTACTCGAATGGGCCTGGGATTGACCGGGACACCAGCGCCGACGCCTACTCCCACCAGAACCCCAGGGTGAGCGCGCGGCGCAGCCAGCGCCGGCGCAGCGCCCTCGCGCGCTCCCGGCGCGCATTGGACAGCGCCAGCCGCCGCCACCGCAGCTCGCTCGACATCTTGATGCCGTCGAACGGGTACCGCTCCGGCGCGAGCGTCAGCCCGTGCCCCTCCATCAGCACGATCTCCAGCGTCATCAGCCGCTCCGCGGCAACCGCCCGATCCAGCCTGTCCCGCGCGGCGCGGTCGGCAGCCCGCGCCTCACGCCACGCGACCACCAGCGGCTCGGCATCCCCGTACACGTCCTCCTCACCATGCTCGGCCTCGATCGTCACCACCCTCGGGTGCGGCCTGCGCTGCGCGCGCCTCCCCGCAGGTTCCCCCTGGGGTTCCGATGCCGCGGACTTCGAGAGCGTCTCTCCCCCCGCCGCCCCGGCCGTGCCGGGACCGCCCTGCCGCTGGGCCTCAACGTGCGCGAGCCGCTGCTCCAGCCCGCGCACGGTCCCGGCCTGCTCCTCCCGCAGCGATCCCATCTCCCGGCCCACGCCCAAGCGGAGCTCCTCCACCTCTCCCGCGAGCGCATCCACCCGCTCCGCCAGTTCGCCGACCTGATGCGTCAGCCTGTCCGACTCCGCCTGCAGCTGGCTCTCCAGTGCCACACGCACGTGGTCCGTCAGCCTCCGCCGCCGCAGGCAGGTTGCCAGCGTCCTCGCGTCGACGCCCAGCTGCTCCGCCGCCCGCTTCACGTCGTGCTCGCGCACCAGCCCGTCGAGCAGCGCCATCAGCCGCAGGCCGTGCGCATCCTCGACGTATCTCCGCGCGTGCGCCTCCATGCTCTCCCGGTCCGTCTCCACGCCCCCGTGTTCCATCGGCTCCCTCCCGTGCAAGCCTTGCACTTCTCACTCGTGGGCCTTGCGCGGACCGCCGGTCCGTGCCCGTGCAGGCCTTGCACTTCCTACTCGTGGGCCTTGCAGTCGGCCACGCAACGAGCCCCGAACCCGAAGTGCTTACTGACAACGCGGCGCATGCCCCGTCCGATAGGCCACGGCCCTGCCCACGACTCCGCGGTCCTTCTCCGACAGAAGTGGTTCTTCTGTACACGTCCATAACACCACGACCGCTCCCGAAATCGCCATGCGCCACAGCCAGTGTCACGCATGACACTGGTTATGGGAGGTTCCGAAGCGCCTGCTGCCCTCCTCAGACTGGATGCCTGATGAGCCCTTCCCGTAGGTGAGCGGGACGGGGCGCCGGACCACACGAAGAGCACGGACCGAACGGCGGACAGCCCGCGAAGAGAGGAGGAACCGCATGCGAATGCCATTCTCGAACAGGAACGACAGGAACCGGGAGCAGCCGGAGAAGACCCCGGTGCTGATGGAGATCACGCCGCCGCGCGCCGGCGAGCGCAGCCTCCTCAGCGTCGAGAACCTCCTCGGCGCCATCATCGACCCCGAGCCCTTCTCCCTCGAGCTCGCAGGGGACGCCGACGGCGTCGCCGTCATGGCCCGCTGCCACGACGAGGACGCCCTCAGAGGACTGATCGCCGTCCACTATCCCCAGGCCCGCATACGCGGGCTCGAACCGGAGGACGACCCGCTGCGCATCGACAAGGGCGAGCAGGCGTGGACGACGACCCTCCGCTCAGCAGGCCCCGAATATGTCCCCCTCCGCACTTTCCAGGACCGGGACCTCACCGACCCCGGCTCCGACCCCCTGCTCGCAACGCTCGGCGCGCTCTCCGGTCTGAACGACGGCGAGCGCGTCGTCACCCGCCTGCGCATGCGCTCCCTCGGCCCCGACTGGGCCGTCCACCACCAGCGGCTCGCCCACGAGCGGCCCGCGCCTCCCCCGCCCCCACAGTCCACGCAGCCGGGCACGCCCTCAGCCACGGACGGCATCCGCATGGCCGCGCTCGCAGTCGGCGCGATCGCCGCCCTCAGGGCCTACACCTGGGTGCGCGCCGACGAGACGTGGAAGGCCGTGCTGATGGGCCTCGCCATCGTGGCGGGGCTCATCGCCATCGGCTACGTCAGGGCGCGCTTCTTCAAGCCCAAGCGCTCGTATGCGCCATCCCTGATCGAGGAGAAGGTCTCCCGCATCGCCTTCGATGCCGACGTCCAGGTCACGATCGTCCTGCCATCCGGCGGCAGGCCCGAGCGCGCCGGAGCGATCATGAAGCGCATCGCGGCGGCCTACCGCCACTACGACAACCCCTCCGGCGCGAGATTCACGGTCGGGCAGACCCGGCCCGTCACCGCCCTGAACACCGGGCTAGAACCCGAGCCGCCGGGCTTCTTCGGCAGCCGCAGCGTCATCGGCGTCCGCGAGGCGGCAGCCCTCTGGCACCCGCCCGCTCCGGCCGACGACACGCTCTCGGTGGAGCGCTCCGGCGCGCGAGTGCTGACGCCGACGGCGAAGAGCATCCGCTCCGGCGCCCCCGTGGGCAGGACCACCGCGGGCAGGCCCCAACTCGTGCACTTCTCCAGCGACAGGCCCCAGCACCATCTCTACGTCGCACGCACCCAGATGGGCAAATCCACCCTCATGCGCCACGTCATCGTCCACAGGATGCGCGAGAAAGCCGCCGGGAGAGACCACGACGCCATCGTCGTGATCGACCCCCACGCCGACCTCGTCGCCGGCCTCCTCGAACACGTCCCCGAGGAGCTCATCCCCCAGGTCCGCCTCATCGACCTCGCCGACAGGGCAGGCGCCGTCGGCATCAACCTGCTGGATGCCCGCGTCTTCACCGACCGCGACCGCACCGCCGACGCCGTGGTGCGCATCGCACGGGGACTCTGGGAGCAGTGGGGGCCGCGCATGCAGTCGATCCTCGAACACACGGTCAAGAGCCTGCACGAGGCCAACGCGCACCCCGCGACCGACCCCGCCCGCCAGTATACGATCCTCGACGGGCTTCCCCTCATCTCCGACGCCAGGTTCCGCGAGAAGGTCCTCGCGCAGGTGAGCGACCCCTACATCTCGGAGTGGTGGAGGCGCGAGTTCATGGGCTGGCGGCACGAGTACCGAGCCGACGCCCTCGCACCCGTCCAGACCCGCCTCGCCTACTACGCATCATCCGTGCGCGCTCGCGCCATCCTCGGACAGCGCCGCTCCACCGTCGACCTGAGGAAGACCGTCCTCGACGGCGGCATCCTGCTGGTCTCCACCGCCCAGGGCGCCGTCGGACGCGACGTCGCAGCGCTGCTCGGCTCGTCCATCCTCAACCTCGTCGACGCCGTCGTCCGCGAGCAGGAGGCGCTCCCACCCGAGCGGCGTCGCGGCGCCCTCGTCGTCGTCGACGAGATGCAGTCGATGCCCGGCGTCGATTACGAGTCGATGCTCTCCGAGCTCGGCAAGTTCGGCGCGTCCTTCATCCTCGCCACCCAGAGCCTCGCCAAGCTCGACGACCTCTCCCACACGATGCGCGACACCGTGCTGGCCAACGTGGGCTGCCTCGCCGTCTTCCAGGTCGCAGGCTCAGACGCGCGCCAGCTCGTCTACGAGCTCGGCAGGGACCGCGTCAGCGAGGAGGACATCGTCTCGCTCCCCGTCCACGAGTGCTACGTCCGCGCCACCGTCGGCAACGAGCGGACCTCCACCTACTCCATGGAGGTCCTCGGACCCGAGCCTGGCGCCTCCGCCATCGCCGAACGCATCCGCGCCGGGACCGCCGCCTACGCCACTCCGATGGAGGTGATCGCCGCGGAGGAAGCCAAACGCCGCCGCCCGCGCTCCAGGCCGAAACAGGACGCATCGCAGGACGCCAGCGAGCAGAAGGAAGGCGCAGCCACGGACGATGCTCCGGGCGATGCTCCCGGCAAGACCAGCCCCCGCAACCCCGCCCCCGAGCAGGAGCCGCAGGAGGACACAGGAGAGCGGGACGAGGCAGCGTCGTGAACGGGCTGCAGCTGCGGGTCATGAAGCGGCTGGCCGCCATGCCGCTCCTCGACCGCATCGAGCTCGCCGCGGTCTCCGGCGTCTCGGTGCGCGCCGCCTACGACGCCTGCTCCGCCCTGGACGGCGCGGGGCTCGCGATCGCGATATCCCACGCATCCCCGACCATCCCGTCCACGAAGCGCCTCCTGCTCACCGCGGACGGGCTGTGCCGTCTCGCGCATGAGCAGGACGTTCCCCTAGAGGAGCTGCTGCGCACGCACCCCGTCTCCGCCCAGTGGCGGCGCATCCTCCTCGAACGGCTCGATGCCGCTGCCGTGGTCTATCGCATCACCGCCTCCGTCGCCATCGCATCGGGGCCAGTGCGCGGGTTCCGGTGGTTCAGGGCCTCTCCGCTCGATGCCGCGGTCCTCTTGGCCGACGGCCGCACCGCCGGCGTCGTCCGCCAGGGCCCAACCCTTGGCAGGACCACCTTCGCCAAACGGCTGCTGCGGCTCGACGATGCCGAACCGCCGGGAGCGCTCCTCGTGCTCGCCTCCGACGCATCGCGCCTGGAGCACGCGCGCATGCTGCCGGGCCGCTTCCCGGCGCCCGCGTTCCTCGCCGTCGAGTCCCACGCGGTGAGGGCGGGAGCATATCGTCCCGCGTGGCGCACGCCGGATGGCGCGCAGGCAATGAGCCTGCAGGCGGCGCTCGGCCGGGTCTCGTCGGAGGGAGCATTCCCCGCCGAGGACCGCCTCTCCGTGCAACGACGCCCGAAGACCTCGCGGTCGATGGACCGGAGGAGGATGCGCCGGACCATCTGCTGCCTGCATGCCTGAAACCGGCGGAGAAGCGCGCCCTTGACCTGCTCGCCGCGTGGCCGTGGCTGGCCACCGCGCACCTGGGCGCCCTGCTCGGCGTGCGCGCGCCGCGCCTCTCCGGGGTCGTGGGACGCCTCCGGTGCTGCGGCCTCGCGTTCGCTCCCGCCACGGGAGAGCGCCCTCGCTTCGCGCTCACCGACAGGGGGATCGCGCTCCTCGCGCGCAGGGACCGCGCATCCGTCGGCGACGCCCGCAGGCGGTGGAGCGTGCGACCCCTGAACGCAGAGACCCCGCTCACGTGGCGCAACGTCTCGGGCACGCGGAGCCGACAGCTGCTCAGGAACATCGGCCACACCGAGGCCGTTCACTCCTTCATCGCCGCGCTCGCCGTCCAGTCCCGATCCCTCGGTTTCGAGGTCGCGCAGCTCGACCCGCCGCACCGCGCATCGGTCTTCTTCGGCCACGACGGCAGGCTCCACTCCGTCCGTCCCGACGCCTCCGGCATCCTGCGCAGGGGCGCAACGGCCCTCTCCTTCCTCCTCGAATGGGAGCGCAGGGCGGTGCGCCCCGTCACCATGGCGGCGAGAATCGCGCCCTACCTGCGCTACTTCTCATCCGCCAGGCCCGACGACCACGGCGCGCGCCCCGCCGTCCTCGTCGTCTTCGAGGACGACCTCGCCGCAACCCGCTTCCTGCGCGTCGCACGCCGCGAGATAGCCCGGACCGGCATCCGCGTCCCGCTCCACGTCTCCCACCGGCTGCTGCTCGAACGCCACGGCCCGCTCGGACCGGCGTGGCGCATCCCCGGCGCTGCCGAGACCGCGCATCTGTTCGGCGATGCCTGACGCGGCCAGAGGAAGCCGTCTCCCCCATGGCAACACACGTGTAGGAGGGGCGAGAACCTCACCCTGTCGCCGGACTCACCTGAGAAAACAGGACGCGCTCCCGGCGCACCGGGCGGCGGACGCACGCCCGCGCCCCGCTCGCAAGGGAGCAGTGTCATGGCTTCTGTATAATCCCCAACTACCCCAGCACCCGGGAGAGGTTCCACCATGAGCGTAGAAGACCGGTTGCGCCGTCTGGCTGAGCGCGTTCAGGCCATGTCCGTCGCCGGATTCTCGGAAAGGGAGGCGGAGCGGAACCTGGTCGAACCCTTCCTCGAGGCCCTCGGCTACGACTCCCGCAACCCCAACGAGGTCAAGGGCCAACTCCCGATCCAGATCGGTTCCACCACAAAGAGCTGCGACTACGCCATCAGCATCGACGGCGAAGTACGGGTGCTGGTCGAAGTCAAGAGGCCGCGTGTCGATCTGGACAGTCCGGGACAGTTGGGAAGCTACTTCAGCCAGGTCCAGACCGCGTTGCTGGGCATCTACACCAACGGCCTCGAGTACCGCTTCTACGCCGAACGAAACCGGAACAGGGTGAAGCGGATGGACAGCGACCCGTTCCTGGTCCTCGACGTGCGCCGCCTGAACCCGGCCGCCATGGCCAGAGCCGCACGATGCTCCAAGGACCAACTCCGCGATGCGGAGGGTTTCCAGCACTGGGCAGCGGAGTTGGGATACGCACGTGCGATTCACGACAGGTTGCGCTCGGAACTCACGGGGCATCCCTCTGATGAACTCGTGCGCCTGGCGATGGATTGGGCCGGAGTGGAAGTAAAGACACCAGAGGAGGTCGCCCGATTCAGGAGGGTCGTCAAGGACGCAGCCAGTGGGATCGTCCATCCCAATCCTGTCGAACCACCCCCGGTTGAGCCTGGTCCACGCCGGGATATCATCTCGCTAGATGACATCGTCCGGCACATAGAATCCTGGGGAACCACAACCGGACCCGAGATGCGCAAGCGTGCTCCGAAGCTGGTGAAGTTTCCCGACGGAACCGAAGTCCAATTGAAAGCGTGGTATCACGTCGTCGTGGAGACGGCCTACTGGCTGTACCAGAACCAGCTACTCTCGACGGCCAACTGTGAGATCCAAGACGCGGGCCATCCCGATTCCCACATCTTGAGCCCAGGTGGCAAGCACCGCGACGGGCGCGAGTTCAGGTACGGTGGAGAGCCGATACGGGACACGGGGATAAGGGTGAACAAAGACCTCGGCGCCATACGCTTGATGGAGAACGCGATCAAACTGCTCAGGCACTTCGAGCAGGATGCCTCCCAGGTATCTCTCATATTCTCCTAGCAGGTTCGCGGCCGATCCCCCGCCTTTCGCGGTAGGTCGCGTGCTGGTGGTGGACGTCACGGCAGCTTCCGGAACCGAGTCGGGGTTGACGCGGCGCTGGGCCGTGTCGCCCTTCGGGTGCTTCCGACATGGTGCACCACGCCACGCTCTGCTGGGGACACTATCCCGGCAGGGCGCCTCTTTCCCCGGGTGAGTACGTACGGATACGCGCCAACGTCAAACGCTCGCAAGGGGGTGAGTCAGGCGCCCCGTTCACGCCGCACTCCCTCCGTTCCATGGAGGATGATGTGCAGGAGGCCCATCTCCTCGGCCGTGGCGAACAGGCAGAACAGGTGGCCGGGGTCGGGTCGCATCCCGGCCTTCCAGCGCCACACGCACCGTATGCTCACCCGAAGTCGTCGCGCCAGCCCCCGCCATGAGAGCCCCGCCGCGTCTTTGAATCGCTCCAGCCGCTGCGGGAAGTCCTCCGGGAACCGGGAGGGCTCCACATGATAGACCCACTGCTGACGGGCACTCATGCTGCCGCTCTGTCTCGTTCCCCCGACGACGGGCCATGCCTCTGGATCACGAGCAGATCTCGGCCGAGGAGTATCCCGAGGCCGCCGGGCACCCGGGTTGCGAGGCTCACGATGGCGAGCATCGCTCCGCCGTTGGGCCAACCGCCGTTCCGCCACTGCTGCAGCTGCCTCGGGTCCACGCCGATGCAGCACGCCATGCCCTCCCAGGTGAGGCCGCCGACCTCCTTCAGCGCGGCCAGCCGGTCGGGGAAATCCTCCGGCAGCAGCGCCACGCCCGGCGTGAAGAGCGCGGAGGAACTGCGTGCGCTATTCATCAAGGTTCACCACGATGAACAGATCGTCGAACTCGGCCACGCCGAGCGCCTCCTGCAGGAGGCGGCGCTTCTCCGGCGACGGACAGCGCTTTCCGCTCAGCAGCAGGGAGACGTAGCCCGACGTGAGGCCCGTCAGGCGCGCGAGCTCGTTCTGGCTCAGGTGGAGCAGGTCCATCCGACGCCACGCCGCATACGGGTTCACCTTGACCTTCCGCAGCGAGCGCCTACCCGCCATGATCTGCCTCCGTACGCGGGAGACCGTCCCCGGCGAGCGTCCCGGCGCCGGAACGCACGCGCTCCTCCTCATCGAGCAGCGAGGCGAGGTGGGCGCGCACGATCAGCCGGGCGAGGATCCGCAATCCCGCCAGCCGCAACGCGTCCTGCTCCTTCGTGAGCCGCCTCGGTCTCCTCACGTCTCTCGTTCTCCACTGGGGTTTCCGGGACTCCCGCGCAGGATGCGCCAGGGTATGGCGGGAGTTGCGGTGTTAGAACGTTTGTTCGCATAGATGGAATGTACCAAGGCGGATGCCTGACGGCAACCACTCCAGCGGCACTTTCGCCCGCTGGGCAGACGATCACTTACTCGGATGTGACAGTGATCGATCCGAAATGGGTCAGCGATGAGCCTGGCCTAAGTGCAAACGTATGCTGAATCCCAGACACTCCACGAGACAACTGACAGAGCAATCAGAGTAAGCCCGATAAGAGTGGGCCTAGCCTTGACCCACTCCCAGCCCCATTCTTCCGTAAGGAGCGAGTAGGTGGCGGTAGCCACATATGCTCCTATGAACAGCAGAATAACGCCTACAGCGATGGAGCCAACCCATAGCACGACGAAAGGGCTGGAGATTTCGATTGACACGGCCTTATCCTCCTATCCAATTGGGTCAGCGAGTGCAAGGACACTCAACGATTCTACAGATGGGGCGGAGCGTTCCTCCACCGAATGCGACGGCTCGGGACTTCTCCGCCGCTGATAGCACCACGGCATCGAGCAAGTTGTGCAGAGCCGTCCCTGCGACCGGCAGATAACCATTGACCATGGCAATGTTATCTGGCACCCTTGCCCATTTCGACTTCCCGGAAGCGACAGAGAGCGCCGAGCTGTCCAGAGCCCGTCGGGTTGCACCACAAGGCCAGAAGCGTGGCGTAAGCTTCACCATCGGCAAGCTCCAGCCCGCACCGGGCGGTCGACGCGTCCCTCGCCCCAACTCCGCGGCGACTGCTCGGCAGGCGCAGCATCCTCGGCGTCCGCGAGGCCCGCCCCGTTCTGGCATCCCCCACGCCCAGCGACGGGTCCCCCTCGTGGACCGCTCGGGTGCCCGCGTGCTCATGCCCCCGCCGGGAGCCTCCGCTCCGTCGTGCCCGTGGGCGAGACCACCGTGGGCGGGCCCAGGACCGTCCACCTCCCCAGCGACACGCGCCGCCACCAGCGGCATCCTCTACCAGGGTAATGCGGTCAATGATGACGCAGTAGTGACGTCATAAGTCGATTCGGTCACATAGCGATGACGTTGTGGAAATCACATCACGGGGTGTTGACATCAGGCAGGCTCTTGGTGCAACATTCGTTCCCCCGTCTCAACCCTCCTACCATCCCAGAGCATCCCTCATGGACACAAGAATCCTTCTATTGCCACGCCCAGCGACTGCACCGAGGGTCAGGATACGCGGATGAGAGGCGATATGGTTTCACAAGAGCAGGGACTGGGGACTTCGGGAACCAACTCGCCAGCCGCTTGGTGGCGAACGGTTGTCCATGAGTTCAATGCGACTGCCCACGCGAATGATTGCCCTGAGAGAATCGAGCAGGCTTTCGAGGCGCAAGTGCGTGAACGGCCTAACGCACTCTCTGTAGTCTCAACGGACGAAACGCTGACCTACACAGAGCTAAATGCTCGCGCAGACGCCTTAGCTGCCCGCCTCCGTGAGGCCTCTGTCGGCGATGGCGCGCTTGTCGCCGTGTGTCTGGACCGGTCGGTTGATTTCGTTGTCGCCGTACTCGCAGTGCTCAAGGCGCGAGCCGCGTACCTGCCATTAGACCCACGGGCGCAGAGAGAACGGCAGGGGAGGCTGATTCGCGCGGCCCGCCCGACAATCATCATAGCCGAGCCCAGGCTGGCCACGGGTCTTAGGGGTTTCAGCGCACCGGTAACAACGGTGGCTGAGTTGCGAGTGGGGGGCAGCGTAGGAGATGCACGACCAGCCGAGGCTACTCAGGTTCCCCTCGACACCGCGTACGTCATCTTCACGTCTGGCTCGACTGGCGATCCCAAAGGTGTCGTTGTCGGACACGCAGGAGTTTTGAACTTCCTCGCATGGGTGAAGGATTCATTCGACCTCGGGCCTGAAGACGTTGTATTGTCGAAGGCCGCGCTCGCATTTGATGTGTCGGTCTTGGAGATATTCCTCCCACTGATTTGCGGTGGGAGGCTTGTCTTAGCCGCTGCAGGCCGAGAGTTGGAGTCGGCTCACATCGTCTCACTCGTTCAGGAGCACGGGGTTACCTTTGCCCAGTTCGTCCCTTCGCTGCTGAACGGGTTCTTGAATGCCCCGGGAGCAGCCGAATGCCAAAGCCTCCGCGGAGTTATGGCGGGCGGCGAGGCTATCTCCTTAGCCATGCTGCGAAGGTTCTTCACGACTTTACCAGGGGTAGCACTCTGCAACTCATATGGCCCCACGGAAGCATCGATTGGCGTTACCGGATGGTGGTGCACGGACCTCCCGGACGGGGCCAACGTTCCAATCGGACGACCAGTTTGGAACGTTGCGCTCTTTATCCTCGATGAAGAGTTCCATCCTGTCCCACCTGGGACGCCAGGTGAGATCTTCATTGCCGGCAGCCTAGCGCACGGATACCTAGGAGATGAAGAGCTTACTGCAGAGCGGTTCCTTCCAAACCCTCTGTCGATTGGTGGGGATCGTGTGTACCGCACTGGAGACCGCGCTGTGTGGAACAGCCGGGGGGAGATTGAGTTTCTAGGCCGCATAGACCGGCAGGTCAAGCTTGCCGGAGCACGTGTCGAGCTAGGAGAGATTGAGGCCGCAGCAGAGTCACACTCAGCCGTCGAGCAGGCAGTCGTTACGATACGGACGATGGACGGGAGCGCGACTGGCTTGAATTGTTACCTAACCTTGACCAGAGAGGCTCGACTGGATGAGATACGAACCCACATCGCGCAGCGCCTTCCGACGTACATGGTGCCTAATGCGTATTCCATTCTCTCGGCGGTGCCAACAACATCCAACGGAAAAGTGGATTATCGAGCACTCCCTCAATTGATTCCCGGGGCTGGACTAGCTCCCGTAGAGGAAAGCGCCCTCACTAGAATGGAGCGGAGGGTTGCCCGAGCGTGGCAGTCGGTGCTCAAGATTGATGGCATTAGCTCAGGAAGAAGTTTCTTTGACTTAGGAGGGCATTCTCTCGCCGCAGCCGAGTTGGCGGTCGAACTGGAGGCGCGCTTGGGTGTAGACGTGTCGATTCAAGACATCTTTGAGCACCCGACCGTTGAAGATCAGGCCACAGTGCTCCAAGCCAGGCCACAGGGTCGTGAACGAAAAATACCGCGACGCCCGATTGCGGATTCGGCCAGGCCAACCGTTGTGCAGGACCGCTATCTGAAGCAGATGGTCAGGGACTCAGCGGAAGTCAAGTACAAATGGATACCCTTGGTCATCTGGCTTGACGGAAGGCTATCGGATGCTGCGGTAAGCGAAGCTCTCACGATGGTCGGAAGGAGACACGAGCCGCTGCGTTCGAAGCTCCTCTCCAAGCAAAGCCCGTTCCGGATGATAGCCACTCCGGTAGACGACTACGAGCACCCGCTTGAGATACTCCACATGGAGGGGTTAGACGATTCCGCCCAAACCGCGGTGGTGGATGATCTCGTAAGCGCGGTTTTCGAACATGTCCAAGACGTGATGGACATTGCTATGTATTGGTCAAAGCTCGTTCATTTCAACGATGTGCGGCACACCCTAATTGTGGTATTCAATCACATGGCGTTCGACGCTTGGTCCAAGAACGTCTTCCTTTCCGAGTTCGGTCAGGCATACAACGCCACAGCAGCGGGAAGGGCTGTGAGCCTGCCAATTCATGATATCGGCTACTACGACTATGCCGAGTGGCAGTACGAATCGATCCTCAAAGGCGAATTGAACGATCAAGTCCCTTACTGGATGGAGGTTCTAGATGAGCCTATCCCTCCGATTCATCTCTCGATTGCGCAGGCAACTCACGACGAGCTCAGCAACGAGGCCGCATACGCGTTCAAGGCAATCGATCCAAGGGAAGCCAGGAGACTTGCAAGGGTTGCTCAGCAGTTTGGCATCACGTTGTTTGCGCTGCTTCTCGGTGCATTTGAGCTCCTCATCTCCAAGTATTCAGGAGAGATGGACCTTGCCATTCGCAGCACGGTTGCGGTTCGCAACAAGCCTCCAACGAAGCCCCTGATCGGAGCCTTCATAAATACAATCGTCATCAGGGCTCGAATCAAGGAGAACACAACCGTCTCTAGGTGGCTGACCGACGTCAATGAAGCGATTGGGGGAGCTTACGCGCATAGTGAGCTTCCCATTGAGGTGGTCAGCAGAGAGGTAGAGACGCGAGGTCTTCAAGATGGACGCCCTCTCTTGAAGTGCTTGAGCATCCAGTTCTGGGGAACGGAAGTAAGTACCGGGGGTGAGAACGGCCTAGATCTAGAAGGGCTTAGTTCGTCGGTAGTGGTTCCTCAACGTAGTGATGGACACGCTACGGGGTACGACCTAGGATTTGAGGTTGCGGAGTCTTCTGAAGGCATCGCAATAACGGCTCGATTCAAGAAGCATCTGTTCGAGCCAGGTTCCGTTCAAACAATGTTGACGGAATACTTAGGTCTGCTGCGCTGGATAACTGCAGACCGAGCTTCGCAATCCATCAGCTCGGTTCTCAATGAATGGCCTCCCGCAGGTAGTGACGCCCTTCCACGCTTGGAAGGGCCACAGTTGCTCCGATGATAGAAATCAAGACCCCGTTGAAGGAGATTCCCGGATGGCTGACATTGCGACTCTTGCCGCGAACGCGACAAACAAGGAATGGTCTCTGCCCCAGACGCTCAACGAACTGCTGAGGTTCGAGACCCTATACCAGCGGATAGAGCCGATGCCCGCTCTCCAAGGCGCTATAGCGGCGCTCGTAGCAGAGTGCGTTGCTGGTGTTAGTCGCGCCGAGCAGGATTCACTGAGGTACCTCCATGAGAGCCTGGCAGCGATATACCGGCTCCATTTCGTCCGAGGAGGGACGGCGACAGATGCGCAGTTCGACCCATTCATCGTCCGAGTACAGCGCGACCTCGAACGGGCATGGCTCGCCTACGAGGATGCTAGGGTGCCGGATCTTGAGGATGTGCCCAGCGAGATTGGCGAGTTCGTTGACTGGTTCCGCGACCTAGTGCTGCAGCGGCACCCGGTGAGTGACCACGAGTTGTTCCATTTCTTGGAGGGAGGTGCCTCACGTGGGGCGATTGAGCTGTTTCTCAAGAACGAGAGCACCCTCGACGCCCGGTTTGACGATCTGATCGCCCTGGCCCAGGTCGGCCTCAGCGACGAGCCGAAACTCGAGCTCGCGAGGAACTACTGGGACGAGATGGGCAACGGTAACCTCGAGGACATGCACACGAGGTTGTTCGATGGCCTTCTAGATGATCTTGGCATCAACGGGAGCGCAGTGGACTCGGTCGAGTGGACGGCTCTCGCCACCGGCAACCTCCTAAGCTATGTCACCATTCATCGCGGGCGACTGCCCGAGGCCCTTGGGACTCTCGGGGCTGTTGAAATGCTCGCCCCCCGTAGATTTGTGAAGCTCACGGCAGGATTCGACCGCGTGGGCCTGCTGGGGGATGCCCAGACATATCATCGACTTCACATAGAGGTCGACTCGGATCACACGGAGGGATGGCTGGAGCACGTCATCGATCCGATGGTAGAACATGAGCCGGAATCGAGAATGGGAATCGCAAGAGGGGCCTACTATCGGCTGAACACCTCTCTCGATCACTGCGACGCCATGCTGACACAGCTTAAGTCGGTGACCTAGGGATGCTCTGAACAAGTCCCCACAGGGGCTTGCGGAAGCATAGCATG
>JAPPHT010000074.1 GCA_028874795.1 Chloroflexota bacterium | reverse complement strand
CCATGCTATGCTTCCGCAAGCCCCTGTGGGGACTTGTTCAGAGCATCCCTAGGTCCCCACCCACAGCACCTGCCCGGTCATGAACGAAGCGTCGTCCGAGGCGAGGAACGCGATCGCGGATGCTTGCTCCTCGGGCCCTCCCCGGCGCCTCATGGGAGTGAAATCGACGCCCGCGTAGGGGCCCTCTCCCATGAAGCGGGCCAGACGAGCCTGCGCCAGGGCCTCCTGCTCCGGCGTCAGGTTGAGTGGCTCCGTGTTGCGAGGCACCAGGCGGTCCGTGACCGCTGTCGTATGAGGCGCGACGCAATTGATCCGCACCCCTTTCTCGGCTACCTCGAGACCAACCGATGTGGTCAACGCGATAACGCCGCCTTTGGCGGCGGCGTAAGGGGCCCGCAGGATGCCTCTGACAGCGGAGGAGGCGACGTTGACGATAGCGCCGCTTTCCACAGCAATCATGTGCGTGAGTGCGGCGTGCATGCAGAACATGGTGGGCCAGAAATTGCGGCGCATGTCCTGGTACATCTGCTCCTCTGTGAACTCCCACATATACTGAGATCGGTAAGGTCCTCCCACGTTGTTCACGAGGACGTCGATCCGTCCGAAACGCTCGAGTGTCTCATCCATCAGCCGGTGACAGGTATCCCACTCGCTGAGATCACCCAGGAACACCATCGTTTGCACGCCGTGGTTCTCGAGCATGTCACGTGTCCGCTGCGCACCCGCTTCGGACAGATCCGCAATGACAACGATGGCACCCTCCGCTCCAAGGCGCCGTGCCGTCGCGGCACCGATACCCTGACCCGCACCGGTGACTATGCTCACTCTATCCACGAAACGCCGGGCTCCTGCCGCACGCTCATCCAGTGGACTGCTCATCGTTGTCACTTCGATCCTCCTACAGCACTTGCAGGCTTCGTCCCTTCTGGCTACGGCGAGTGGCCTGCCAGCCGTTAGAGGACAGCCTAGGCTGAGGTTGCCGGAGTGGCTTCCTTGAGGTTCCGCCTCAGAAAGTCGAGCTTGATGGGCCACGCCCACTCCACTGCGGCTGCGTTGTGGCGGTCCGGGATGTCAGCGTCGAAGAAGGCATGTCCCGCCGGCGGATCACCCTCCCAGATGTGGTACTCGAACGATTTGCCGAGCCTCTCCATCGTCGCCGCTGCTACCTTGATGTCGGCCGGCGACGGCCTCTGGTCAGCGCCTCCCGATATGGAGAGCACAGGGCACTTCAGGCCTTCAAGGAGCCGGAGTATCGGGACGGGGCGAGCGGTCGTCGTTTCCAGGCTCGCTACCGGTCCGTAGTTCGAAACGACGGCCCGCACGTCGCCGTGGATGCACCCTGCCAGCAGAGCTACCGTCCCGCCTCCGCAGTACCCGATGGTGCCCAGCCTGTCCGGGTCGACGTTGGGCAGCTCGCGAAGGAGGTTCAATGCCATACGCGAATCGACAGCCAAGTCGTAGTCGGTCTGCGTCTCACGCGCGGCGGTCGCCTGCTCGCGCTCCTCGGGCCAACGAAACTCGGTCCGGTAGCTCAATCGGTGATAGAGGTCCGGCATCGCCACGACGTAGCCCTCGGACGCCAGCTGCTCAGCGATGGAGCGATGCTGCGCGTTCGCCCCAAGAACGATGTGAAAGTACGCCAGGCCGGGATAGCGGCCCGGCTCTGCCGGCTCCGCAACGAACACTGCCATCCTGCCGTTCTCGGAAGGGACATCTACCCATCGGGTATTCACTGCCATGGCATACTCCCCATGTGTGGTCCTCTTCGTTTGGCGAGCGACAGTATAGCAACGCTGTCCGGGCACGCTATTGACCGCATGCGAGCATCCCCCTCTCAGCGGCGGGAGCACCACCCCTCAGCTGAACAACAACGCCCTACCCTTCAACCAGCACGATCCTCCTGCCCCGCAGTGGCTGGAGCGGCCTGTTGTTCGGCCCGCCGCTGAACGACTGCAGCACGTCCACCTGCTCCGGCGATACTGTTTCCGCGTCCCGCATCACCACCCACTCCACCGGCTCATGGCATGGAGGCGTCGTCTTGGAACCGGTGTAGCTGTAGAACGCGGCAGAGCCCGGCGTGAAGCTAGCAGCACCAGAACGGAAGGCTGCCGCATCTCCCGCGGCCGCGTCGAGCATCGCCTGCAGGACGGGGCTCGGAGGGCCGGGGCGGTAGAGGACACCTACCACGAGGGCTTCGCCGGACGCATCCTCGTGCACCAAGTGCAGCTCAGCAGCGAACCCCTCGCCGTCGACCCGGTGCTCGGCCGGCGCGTGCGCATGCGCCGACTGCAACTCGTAGCGCCTGCCTTCCAGCGTGAGGCCGCTGCCGGGTCCGAACTCCACGACGACGGAGCCTCGCACGAGCGCAGCCCCGCTGACTTCCCCGTCGTACGAGAACGACAGCGCCGGGGCGTTCGCACGCTCGTAGCCGGATATGTCCACCGGAGACTGCCGGACGCCTTGGCCGCAAGGCGCGTACTCAGGGACCAGCGAGGCCCAGTGCTCCGGACCGGTCAGCCCCGCGTAGCTCCACTCCATGCCGCCTTGTGTCATTCCGCTCTCGATTGCGGTAGTGGTCAGCTCAGATAACGGGCGATGACCTCGTCCAGCGGCAGCACCTCGCTGTGGAGGACGTTGCGGATGGTGCGGAGCGCGTACTCCTTCACCTCCGGAGGCTCGCTCTCCCGGTGGACCATCGTGCAGTCCTCCACGACCACAACCTTGTACCGGAGCTGGAACGCATCGGCTGAGGTCCACATCACCGTGTTGTCGGTCGACGCCCCGGCGATGATGACCGTGTCGCGCTGCGTGGTGCGGAGGACGTAGTCCAGGTCGTTGTGGGAGAAGCCGCTCAGGTAGCGCTTGTAGACGAGGATGTCCCTGTCCACCGGCTGCAGCTCCGGTATGACCTCGAGCGCCTCGGTGCCTTCCTTCATCGAAACGCGCGACCAATCGCCGAGGCCGTCGCTCTCCCTGCGCATGGAGTTGACGTGGATGACGGGCGCCTCCGCAGCATAGGCGGCGTCCTTCAGTCGCCGCACGTTCGCCACCATCTCGTACCCGTACGAGCCGGGGAGCCATCCGTAGCCCTTCGCCATGTCCAGGATGATCACTGCGATGTTCATCTTTCCTCCTGTACGCCCTACCCTGCCGCTTCCTTGAAGCGGCGCAGGGCGTCGATATGTTCGTCCGGGGACCCGAGGCCCGCGCGCAGCGTGTTGAACGTTACGTGGGTCGCGCCCATCTCCTGCCACGCCTCTGAGTCACGCAGCGCGCCATCGATGCCGCCGCGCGACAGGGCGACTCGCGCGTCGACACCAACGTCGTCCTGCGAGCGTCCCGCCTCTTCGACCAAGCCCTTGAATCGCTCCATCCGCTCCCTGCCCTCCTCGTCTGCCTGCAGTTGCGGGAACCAGCCGTCGCCGAGGCGGGCGATGCGGCGCAACACGCCGTCCGAGCGCCCGCCGCCGAACCAGACGGGGATGGGCCGCTGCACGGGCAGGGGTTTGATGCCGGCGCCCGGGATGCTGTGCCACCGGCCCTGGAAGTCGACGACCTCGTTCGTCCAGAGCGCGCGCAGCAGCTCGACCTGCTCCTCGGAGCGCTTGCCCCGGTTGTGGAAGTTCTCGTTCAGTCCCTCGTACTCGACGTCGTTCCAGCCGATGCCGACTCCGAGCCGCAACCGCCCGCCGCTGAGCACGTCCACCTGGGCCGCCTGCTTGGCGACGAGCACCGTCTGGCGCTGCGGCAGGATGATGACGCCCGTCACGAGCTCGATGCGGCTGGTGAGCGCAGCGAGGTAGCCGAACGTTACCAGTGGCTCGTGGAACGTATCGCGGTGCGAGTACGGCCCCCGCCAGTCCGGCCTGCGGCCCGTGTCCGCTCCGAGGACGTGGTCGTAGAAGATGAGGTGCTCGTAGCCGAGTTCCTCAGCCGTCTCCGCGAACGCCCGGACAGCGCCCGGGTCCTCGCCGATCTCGTTCTGTGGAAAAACAACGCCTAGCTGCATGTGTACTCCTCTACTGGAGTAGTTGACGGTCAGGACGAGGAGGATGCCAGCGCATCTATCGTTGTACCTAGGGCACCGGCTATGAGCGAATACGCCGAAAGCGAACCGGGTTTGACGCCGCACTCGATTTCCGACAGGTAGCTCGCGGCAAGGCCGGTCTTCTCAGCAAGTTCTCGCAACGTGAGGCGCCGGTGAAGCCGGAATGCCCGGACCGCATGCTCCCCACGAATGATGGCCAGTGCTACCTCGTGAGGGATGCGGCCCCCCTTATCCGCTTCCCGTGCGGCGAGTATGTCTTCCAGATCTTCGTTGCGGGCGAGCAGCGCCTCGTATTCCGCTCGTGCCAAAGTCACAGTGTTCGTATCAACCATACGCAGCCCTCCTGTGCCTCACCCTCATGATCACCATGACGGTTGCAGTATCCCGCTGGATATCGATGATGACTCGGTATCTGCCCACTCTCAACCGTCGATAACTGCTGCCGGTCATCGCGACGATCTGGTTGGCAAGCGATGCCGGGTCTTGAGCGTACTGGTCAATCTTCGCGATGATCCTTCCTCGATCGCGCTCGGTGATGCGGCGCATGTCCTTCACGGCCGCAGGCGTCCACTCGACAGACATACTCATCGCCGTCAGTGATATTCGCATATAGCGAACAAGGCATCAAGTGCCTCGCCTCCGGCGCACAATCGCGATTGCGCTCCGTCGCGCTCAGCCGTCCTGCCCGAATACCGCGCTCCCCACCCTCATGGACCGCATCGCCTCAGCGGTTGCGTCCGCGATGAGCTCGCCGGCGCGGGCTGACGCCTCGTCCAGGGTCATCGGCGCAGTGAGGATGGACACAACCGCGTCGATCCCCTCCGCGTGCACAGCCTCGAACCCCTTGCCGAGGGAGCCGCAGACGGCCAGCACCGGGATGCCTCTCTGTTTCGCTCGCCGCGCGACCCCGATCGGAGCCTTGTTGTAGACCGTCTGGAAGTCGATCTGCCCCTCGCCGGTGATCACCAGGTCGGCGCCTGTCAGTTTCTGGTCCAGACCTACGTGGTCCAGCACGATGTCCACGCCCGCCCGCAGCGAACCTCCCAGGAACGCCATCATCCCGCCGCCAAGCCCGCCGGCAGCGCCTGAGCCGGGTACGGCTTCGACACTCGTTCCGGTATCGCGTTCGACGACCTTCGCGAAGTTCCTGAGAGCCGCGTCCAGCTGCTCGACCAGTTCCGGTGTCGCGCCCTTCTGCGGGCCATAGACCGCCGAGGCGCCCTCAGGACCGGTGAGCGGGTTCGATACGTCGCACGCCACCGAGAACCGGGCCCCGAGCGCCCGTTCGTCCAGCCCCGACATGTCTATCGTCCGGAGATCGGCGAGCGCCGCTCCTCCCGCCGGAAGATCTTTCCCGTGTTCATCCAGCAGGCGAATGCCGAGGGCCTGGGCCATCCCCGCCCCGCCGTCGTTCGTTGCGCTTCCCCCGATCCCCATGATGAAGCTGCGGAAGCCGGCGTCCAACGCCTCGCGGACCGCCTCGCCAAGGCCGTACGTGGTTGCGTGAAGAGGGTCGCGTTCGGCGACCGACAGCAGCGCCAGGCCGGAGGTACGGGCCATCTCGATCACTGCGGTCTGTCCGTCGCCGAGCGCGCCCCACTCCGCACTGACCGGCCTTCCTGTGGGACCGGTCACTGTCGTGGGACGGATGTCCCCGCCCGTGGCCTCGACCAGGGTTTCGAGCGTTCCGTCGCCGCCATCCGCCACCGGGACCAGAACGGTCTGGGCGTCCGGGATGGTCCTGAGCACCCCTTCCCGCATAGCCCGGGCGGCATCGAGCGCTGAGATGCTTCCCTTGAAGCTCTGCGGTGCGACGACAACCTTCATCGCCTGCCTTCCTGTGCAAGTGGACTGCGCAGATGATAGCGAGCGCAGCCCGTGCTGGCAGGTTCGTCTTCCTCGGTCTCTCCGGCAAGTGCAAGTAAGGAGGGTGGACATCGTCGGATAGACGTATAGTTCACCTGCAGGCGATGCGCCGGGCGGGGAGGCATCACACATGAACACGCAGATCAAGCATCTCGCGATCCAGAGTGACATCCAGGACAGGCTTTACGGGTTCTACACTGAGTTGTTCCACATGACGAGCTTCAGCCCCGACGACCGTGGAGCAGTCACCGACGGCAACATCGGTCTGAACTTCAACCAGCGTTCCCCGGGCAGGCAGGCCGGACTGGACCACTGGGGGTTCGACGTCGACGACCTGGATGCAGTGAAGGTGCGCCTGCAGGAGTCCTACCCGTCGGTGGACCTCCTGCGCAGGCCACCCACGAGGCCATACGCGACCCTGGGTTCCCATGACACGGACGGCAACTACTTCGACATTTCAACGAAGAAGCAGGCCAACCGGACGGGGGTGTACGCCGAGGGCCAGATTGTCAAGCAGCGGTTCCGGCGTATCGACCATGTCCTCCTGCGGACGATGAACGCTTCGGCGCTCGCGAAGTTCTACATGGACGTCTACGGATTGGGCTGGGCGAAGGAGCCGACCGACGGGCCCACCTACCATCTGACAGACGGGACGACCACGTTCGTCATCACGCAATGGCGGATCAACGATTTCGAAGGCGGCGGCATCGCACGCCCTGCACTCGATCACATCGGGTTCACGGTGGAGGACCTTGAAGCATTCAAGGAAGATCTGGAAGCACTGAAGGAAGACAACCCGGAGTTCGCGCCGAAGGCATGGCGAGAGTCAGCTGAGAAGGAAGCGCGTCTTGGCCTGCTGCGTAGATGCGAGTACGGCGCGTTCCAGCTGTGGGACCCCCAGGGCGTGCTCATAGATGTGTCAGAGGCTGGCTGAAGGCGGAAGCCATCACGCAGACGGCACGTCGACGACCGCAGGCATGCCCGCGTACAGCTCCTCCCGATACCCATAGGCGGTAGCGTCGAGGCTGTCCGGCAGGTCGAACGTGAGCGTGCTCGTTCCGCCGTTACTGACGACGCTTACCGTCTGTCCGTCCACAAAGCGCACGTCCGGGCCCTGAGTCTCGTACCTGTACATCCCCGCGCGGAGCGACAGGCCCACCTTCACGCTGATCCGGTTGGGGCCAGGCAGCAGGACGTGTTGGAATCGGTCCGCTGCGGCTATCGCGGCTTCGTCGGCGTGGTGGGTCGGGTCCTGGACCGTGACGTTCCATCCGCTGCCTGTCTGCTGCAACTGCACGAGCGCAGGCTGGTCGGCCGCCACCGTCGTGCCGTCGTCGAACGTGACCTCGCCTGCCTCGTAGAACGCCAGTTGCACCAGCACCGCGCCGCCGTCGACATAGCGATGCCCCTGCACCGCAGCCGCATTGATGATCTCGAACCGCTCCTCGATGCGGCGCATCACGGCAGGCATGTCAGCGGCACTCACGTTCGGGACGAGCGCGTAGGCGTACTCGCTTGAAGGCCCGCTGCCACCGGGCCTGATGCCGTGGTCTATCGCCAGGTGGAAGACATCTGGGCCGGTGTCCTCGGGATTGCTATCGAGCACACTGTCCCCGCCCCTGAGCATCAAATCGATCTGCTCTCCGGTCAGGATGACGTAGCCGATACGGTCCTGGTGGAACCAGCTGTTGCCGCTGATCGAGAACGACTCGTCGACGTCGGCTCCTTTGCGAACCACCGAGTCCCTGCCCGCACCGTTCAGCCGGTACGTGATGTCCGTATCCCACGCCGCCTGGTCGAGCGTGGTGACGATGGGCCCTCGGTGGTCGCGGTTGGTGTTGCGCTCCCGCTTGACGCTGTTGCCCAACGCCAGGACGTGGTCCTCGGTGAAGAAGTAGCCCTTGTTCGCCGACGCCGAGGTGTACCTGTTGTCGCTGGCGTACCGGAAGGCGGCGAGGCCGTAGCGACCGTTCGAGGCCACCCCGGCGAAGTGGTGCGGGTTGAAGTCGTTGGCATCCGATTGCTTCGGGATCTGGTCGGTGCGCATCTCCTCGGTCACGCCCGGCAGCGCGTGCCAGTCCCAGCGGTGGCGGCTGTCGTTGTACTCGTCGCCGTCCACCTTCACCAGCAGGACGCCACTGCCGTTATGGAAGCCCTGGTTGTTGCTGAAGCTCTCCGCTCCTCGGGTGCGCGCCGACTGCATCTTGACCGACGTGAAGTACGGAGGCTCGCCAGCGCTGCCGCGCCGGTGCACCAGGTAGTCGTTCACCCAGAACGCCGTGGTGCCGCTCTGCTCGTGCGTACCATCGACCATCGCGTCGCGGAGCGCGGCCAGTTCGGACTCGCGCGCGATCGTCGTGCCTGCGCCCTGCGCATCGAGTATCGTCGCGATGCCATCGCTGAGGTTGCCCGAGCCATACGTGGCCGCATTCTCCTGGTAGTGGCCCCGTCCTATCGACTGGAAGTCTATGGCGTCCTCGTAGATGAGCCTCGGGTACGCGAACAGAAGGAAGTCGGCCGCCTGGTCGAACGCGGTGTCACTCACCTGCCACGGCGTACCCTGCAGGAGGCCCGCCGCCTCGAACGTTGTCCCGGTCATCCAAGGGAAGCCGTAGGCCCCGAACGCGAGGTCCTGGCGCCTGCCGACGTGGTGGGAAATGCTGCCGTCCGGTGATATGCCGGACTGCCCGTACCGCGCGGCGTACCTCGCGTTGGTTTCCAGCCAGACGCGGAGGTCGGCGAAACTGCCGCTCGGCTCCCACCCCGGCAGGATGCTCGTGCCGTGCAACGCGAACGGCTCGTAGTCGCCGTACCACCACGGCAACTCCGTCAGCGGACGGTTGTAGTCGTACCAGATGACCGGCATCGTCGCCCAGCTGCGCATGCGGTGATGGCGGTTGCCGTCCGCCCATGCCCCGCTCGACTCCGCCAACTGGTCCGGCAGGTAGTAGCGGACATCGGCAGGCATACGCCACGCTTCCGGGAGGTCGAAGTTGACGTGCTGCAGCAGCCGGAACAATCGCTCCTTCGCGTCGCGGGCCGGTTGCACGCCGTCGCTCACATCCTCGATCAGGTCGCGGTAGACCAGCACCGCAGCGCCGCTGATGGGGTCCGCATAGAGCCACTGGTGCGTGCGGTCGCCGTAGGGAAGCGCGTCGGAGTTCGCGAAGTCGTCCAGCGGGAAGTGGTCGACGTAAGCGATGAACGCCAGGTAGATGGCGTTGCGCAGCCGGGCCCTGTCCGCGTCCTGTCCCGACGGCCCGTACGTGGGGCTCTCCGCGTAGGCCCGCCCCAGTCCGCCGATACGGTTGGCGGCCTCCTGCAACTCCCTGCCGAGCCTGTTGGCGCCGATGGTCTCCCATGCGCCGGTGGTAGAGGCGCCGTAAAACCGCATCCCTTCGAACGCTCCGTCATTCGCCTCCAGCTCGGCGATCAGTTCCGCGACCCTGGAATCCCCGTAGTTCTGCCTTCCGGTGAGGCGGCCGTGGCTCTCGACGAACCCCACCACCCTGCCGTAGTAGACGTCCCACTGGGTCTGCGCAGCCACGGTCACGGGCGCGGTGAAGCGCGCGAGGACGTCCGAGCCCTGGCGCAGCTCGACCCGCAGCGAATAGTCGCCCGTCTGCGCGGTCTTCCCATCCGCCATGCTGAACACGCCGAACAGCCTGCCGTCGCTGTCCCGCTCAGCGCGCAGAGCGAACATGCCGCCGCTGTCGTCCTCGATGATGGCGAACCCGTAGTCATCCGGTATCGGCGAGTTCGCAACTCTGCGGTTGCGCTCCAGGTTGATCCTGCCGATGACCTCAGAGCCGGACCCGTTGCCGCTCGCGATATCGAAGTAGTCGCTGAACACCCTCTCCGTATCGATGTCCGGGAGTGCGGGCGTCGGAGTGAGTGAAGCCGACTCAGCCGGAGCGGCGGTGTCGTCAGGCGCAGACTGCGTGGCGTGGGGCCCGATGGGGCCGGCTGAAGGCTCGCCCGTCGGCGTGGCGCCGGAGACCGGTGTAGCGCTTGCGGTGATTGGCGCATCCGTGGCCGTGGGAGCGGACGCGGTCTCGCCCGAGCAAGCGGCCAGCGCGGCTAGAGCCAGAGCCGACAGCAGCACTCCGGGACATCGCCACGGAGGTCTCTCCATTTTGCGCACCCATGCACCTCTCTTGCCGGGTCGCGGGCGAGTATAGCGAGGTGAGCCTCGTCGCTGCTGCTGAACAGACCCGGTCCTGATTCCAGGCAGGAGCGACAAACGATCCGGTTGCCGGAAGGCGAGGCCAGGACTCAAACCCTCACACCCTCCCGAGGTGCGAGAGCAACCATCCGTCGGATGTCCGGGGTCACCCTGCCTGCTATATGCTGCGGGCCATGAACAGCCAGCCCCATACGATCCATGTGACAGACCGCGTCCTCGACGACCTGCGTGAGCGGCTCGCCAGGACCCGGTGGCCGGACATGGTCGACGGCGCCGACTGGGACTACGGGGCCAACCTCGACTACGTCCGGGAGCTGGCGGAGTACTGGCGCACGGGGTTCGACTGGCGCGCCCAGGAAGCGCAGCTGAACGCGCTGCCCAACTATCGGGCTGAGGTCGGCGGACTGGGCATCCACTTCATCCACGTCCGGGGCAACGGCCCACATCCCCTGCCGATCGTGCTGACCCACGGGTGGCCGAGCACATTCCTCGAAGAGCTGGAGATGCTCCCCCTGCTCTCCGACCCTGCGGCACACGGCGGCGACGACGCCGACGCTTTCGACGTCGTCATCCCATCGCTGCCGGGCTACGGCTTCTCCGACCGGCCGTCGGAGAAGGGCATGAGCGCGAAGCGTACGGCCGCGCTGTGGTCGGAGCTCATGCAGGGACTCGGCTACCCTCGGTTCGTGGCCCACGGGGGCGACTGGGGCGCTGCCGTCACTACGCAACTCGGCCTTGGGCACTCGGACCATGTCGCCGGGATCCACCTGACCTCGGCAACCATCGTCGGGCCGCACCTCGGCGAAGGGTCTGAGCCTCTCAGCGCAGCCGAACAGGCGCTCGTCAAGCACAGGGACTGGTGGCAGGCCACCGAACATGGCTACTCGCACGAGCAGCGTACGAAGCCGTTGACGCTCGCCTACGGGCTCACCGACTCACCCGTCGGGATGCTGGCCTGGATCGTCGAGAAGTTCTGGAAGTGGAGCGACAACCAGGGCGACGTCGAGGAACGGTTCACGAAGGACGAGCTGCTCACGAACGCGACGATCTACTGGGCCACGCAGACGATCTCGTCGTCCGTCCGGTTCTACAAGGAGTCGGCGGAGGACCCGGTGCGCCTCGGACCCGGCGAGCGGGTCGAGGTGCCCACCGGCTTCGCGATATTCCCCGGCGATTCGAGCCAGCCGCCGCGCGAATGGGCCGAGCGCTCCTACAACGTCCAGCGCTACACGCTGATGCCGAGCGGCGGCCATTTCGGCGCATGGGAAGAGCCCGAACTGCTGGCGAATGAGCTGCGGGAGTTCTTCCGGCCGCTCAGGGCCTAGTCCTTCCCTCGGGTCCCTCGCTCGGACGTGCCGTCGTTCCTGGCGCCGAGCCGGTAGATCGACGCTACCAGGTTGCCGGCCACGACGAAGGCCATGTAGCCGAAGACAGTCATCGCATGCCACGGGTAGCCAAGGTTCAACCGGTCCAGGGCCTCTTCGCGGGAGAAGCCCAGCTTGGCGAAGTCGATCTCCCACGAGTTCAACAGGTTGTGGTCCGGCAGGACCATCGGCAGGTCGGGAGAGACGTATACCGCGATGATGGTGAGCAGGCCCAACATCGACGAAACGATCGCTGCCGCCAGGATGGTCGACAGCAGGAACTGCCTGTCTCGCTCGCTGGGGTTGGTGGACGGGTCCTGGACAGCCAGCAATGCGATGAAGAGGACCGCCGTCGCCGGCATCAAGACCCCCAGCTGTATCCAGACCGAGGCGTTCGAGATCACGAGGATAACGGCGTACACGAAGCCCACCGGCGGCAGGACTGACCAGACCGACCGCCGGAGGATGCCACCCTCGCCACCAAAGCGACGGAACTGCCACTGCCACAGGAGCTGGAACATCAGCCCGGCGGATGCGGCGAGCGCCAGGTTCACCAGGAGGGCGAGCAGGAAAGGCACGTAGGTGCCGACGGAGTCCCCAACCCGATAGAGGGCGTAGTGGTCCATACCCAGGGGTGCAAACTGCAACAGCGGCGTGCTGAGCACGACGAACAGCGTAACCCAGAAGAACTCCCTGTTGGGGACCGTGCGGTCGGGGAGCAGGAACCCCTGGGTCACTACCAGCGCCGTCGCAAGGACAACGTAGAACGCGGGGGTCCAGATATTCTCCCAGTTCAGGAATGACAGGGCGTACCCGGCGCCCGCGATAGCAACGCCCAGCGGCAGGCACCTGAGGAATACGAACCGCACCCAGCCTCGCAACAGCGGAGGCGCGGTCGCCGTTGCGGCGCCGCCACCGGCCCTGGGCTCCGTCGACCCATCCTCCTCGCCCGGCGTCGGTTCGGACTCGGGGCCCCCGCCGCTTCCACCATTGGTGGCCATGGAGGAAGCCGTCTGGAGATCGGGCGCGAGGCCTGCCAGCAGGATCAGCCCCGCCACTTCCGTTGGCGACAGCCCCAGGGCCATCCCGAAGACCTGCAGCCGGCGCACAGTGGGTCGTGTCGCTCCCGATTCCCACCGGGAGACGGTGGCATGGCTGAACCGCTCCGCGTACTCCTCGTCTATCGACGCCATGAGCCGGAGCAGCCCTTCCTGGCTCAGGCCGCGCTGGCCGTCTTCGGTGAGGAAAGACTCGCGATAGGCCCTCATGGCGAACCCTGCCTGGGCCGCTCTCAGCCGTTGCGCATCGATCTCGGCTGCCATCGTCAGAAACTCACCGTGGGTAGTGCTGCTGAGAGGTCCGTTCGTGCGCATGCAGACATGGTATCGGATGCAACTTCGGCGAACAGTGTGTCCTGCAACTGTTGCGGAGACTCTGATCAAACGCCATGCCGTGCCGGCACATCGCGTCTGTTCACCGTGCACATAACCCCTCGTGGACTGTGCACAACGCGCTGGACGCGGGCGTGCGCTCGTGAACATCGCAGGAGTCGAAGAGTCCGAAACTGCGCATGTACAGACTCGCGGGGAGCTATCGGTCAGGCTATGCGGACTTCAGAGCGGCAAACCGCTTCGCGATTCAACGAGGTGCCCCCCAATGCAACGACCGGCAGGCTTCGACCACCTACGCCACCGCATCGCGGCGCGCGACAATGGCCTCGTACGGACGTACTGCGGACACTGGATCGCGCCACCTCCGCCGCCCGCGCCCGGTGAGCCTCGTCCGATCTGCCGACGCTGTGACACGGCGTGGCTGGTGCACCGGGGCCGCTCCGCTATCGCCTCGGTTTCACTCGGCGCAAGGCCTCTGAGTGAACGCCACTCTGTGCCTGCACACCGTATCCGCTGACCGCGCACAGAACCCTGCGTGGACTGTGCGCCATGCCCCTGATGCGGGCTTGGATTCGCGAACAGTGCAGGAGTGACACAGTCCGAAACTGCGTATGTACAGACTTCCGGGGACGCGTCGGTCAGGCTGTGGGCGTGAATGGCATCGCTGGCCGTACGGCCCCATCTGAAGCGATGTCGAAGTGCGACGAGGGAACCTCACATGCACGCTACGCGCCCGGCGCGCTTCTTTCGCCCCCTCATGTTCATTGCAGCCGTTGCCTTCCTGGCGGCGTTTATCGTGCTGTATGTCCCGCAGGCGCGCGCGCAGTTCGACAATACCGCCCCCCTACTGCTGGCAGCGAACGTGGACGGAACGTCCCTCGTCCTCATCTATGGCGAGCTCCTGAGCGAAAGCTCCACCCCCGCAACGAGCGATTACACCGTGGACATCGGCGGCACGGACTACACCCCGTCGAGCGTTGCAGTGCTCGGCGCAGAGGTGGAGATCACGCTGTCGACAGGCGCCGCAAGCGGCGACA
This sequence comes from Chloroflexota bacterium, assembly GCA_028874795.1. Lineage (GTDB taxonomy): Bacteria > Chloroflexota > Dehalococcoidia > Lucifugimonadales > Australimonadaceae > Bin16. Next base: position 3,530 of record JAPPHT010000074.1, on the reverse strand, counting down.
CGGTGACGTTGGACTACACCGTCGGGACGAATCCGGTGGAGGACCCGGCAGGCAACGACGCGCAGGCGTTGACCAGCTGGTCCGTGACCAACCACACCGGCGCGACCAACGACCGGCCGGAGTTCTCGAGCGACACGATCACCATCACCGTCGACGAGAACACGCCGAGTCTGACCGCCTTCGGGGACCCGGTCGCCGCCACGGACGATGACACGGGCGACACGCTGACCTACGAGCTGCACTCGACCCTCGTTCCCACATTCCTCATCGACACGAGCACCGGCCAGTTTTCAGTATTCGGAAACCTGGACTTTGAGACCACATCCTCCTACGTCGCACCTCTGTACGTTCGCGACAGCAAAGGCCCCGGCGGATCTGGGGACAGCCTGCATGACGACAGCATCAAGGTGACCATCAGCGTCAACGACCTCAATGAGAAGCCGTCGATCGAAGATCCGAATATCGCGACTCACCCCGAGAACACTGCGATAGTCGCCACCTACACCGTTGACGACGAAGATACGGGCGACAGCCATACGTGGTCGGTGGAGAGCGACACCAGCCTCGAGGGGAACAAAGACGGAGCGCTGTTCCAGATCGGGCAGACCAGCGGCGTGCTCTCATTCATCAATGCGCCAGACTACGAGACGCCGATGGGCGCCGGTCTCGACCCAACCAACGGCTACGAAGTGATCATCAAGGTCACGGATGATGGCACTCCCGCCATGGGCGACACGCTCGAGGTAGCCTTCTCGGTCACCGACGTCAACGAGCCGCCGTCCATCGGGGGACTCAGTACCGGCCAACTCAATGAGGGCACGTCGACCTCGCACGTCATCCACACCTACATCGCGCCCGACCCGGAGGACGACTCGCTGACGTGGTCACTGGCCGGTAACGACGCGGGCGACTTCACCATCAACTCGTCGACTGGCGCACTCACGTTCAACGACGTGCCGGACTACGAGGACCCGGCAGACCATAACGACGACAACACCTACGAACTGATTGTGCAGGTGACCGACAGAAAGAACGCCCAGGGCGGTTCTGATAACACCGTTGACGACACCCACCCGGTGACCATCGAAGTCCTCAACGTCAATGAGGCGCCCGAGATCACGACCACCGGGAGCGCCTTCACCACTATCAGCAAACCGGAGGGGACCTCGACTTCGGAAGCCCTCGCCGTCTACGAGGTGGACGAGCCGGAGGTTGGCGGCGACACACTGACGTGGACGCTGGATGGCGACGACGCGGCTAGGTTCACCATCCAAGGGAACGTCGCCGGGGAGGCCAGGCTCAGGTTTCAGGCCATCCCCGACTTCGAGAACCCGTTGGACGACGGCACGAACAACGTCTTCAACGTGACCGTGCAGGTGCGGGACAGCAAGATCAACACCGTTGGAAACACCAACGGCAACCCCGACACGGCCGTCGACGACACCATCGACGTCACCATCACCGTCACCAACGTCGACGAGCCCGGCACGGTCACGATCGCGGGCACGGAGTCGGGCGGCGAGACGCTGACGGCGTCCGTGGCCGACATCGACGGCACCGTCAGCAGCCTGTCGTGGCAGTGGGCGCGCGGGAACTCGGCCTCGGGACCCTTCACCAACATCACGTCGAATGGCAATTCCGCCTCCTATACAACCGTGGCTGCGGACGTGGGCAAGTACCTGCGCGCCACGGCCTCCTACACGGACCCCCAGGGTTCCGGGAAGTCCGCCAACGCCGTGACGGGCCAGATCGGCGCCAGCAACGTCGAGCCGTCATTCAGCAGCATGACCGCAACGCGCAGCGTGGCGGAGAACAGCCTACAAGGCGTGCACATCGGGGGTGTGGTGTCGGCCACGGGCGGCGACGCCGACCCGCTGCACTACACGTTGAGCGGCACGGACGCGTCTTCCTTCGACATCGTTTCGACGAGCGGCCAGATACGGACCACTTCGACCGGCTACAACTACGAGACCAAGAACAGCTACACCGTGACCGTGAACGTGAGCGACAGCAAGGACGCCGCCGGCAATGACGACAGCAACTCTGTGGACGACAGCATCACGGTGACCATCAACCTCCTGGACGTCAACGAGCAGCCTGCGATCTCCACCACTCAGACCGCCATATCCGTCGCGGAGAACCAGACCTCCGTCCTCACGTACATGGCAACCGACGTGGACAACGAGAACAACGAGGCCCACGACTCGGCCAATACGCTGACCTGGTCGGTTGAGAGCGCCGACGACGGGGGCTTCTTCCAGATCGGCTCGACCAGCGGCGTGCTCACGTTCAAGGCTGCGCCGAACTTCGAGGACAGGCAGGACGCCGGCGGCGACAACGTCTACAACGTCACGGTTACGGTCACGGACAACGGTATCGACGGCGCCCGGGGAGCGTCGAACCACCTCAGCGTCTCCAGGTCCCTGGCCGTGACAGTCACGGACGTCAACGAAGCGCCCACGTTGACGTCCGCCCCCTCTACCACCTCATTCGACGAGAACGGCACGGGCGTCGTCGCGACGTACGTGGCGACGGACCCGGACGCGACGACGGGGACGATGTCGTGGGACCTGTCGGGCAACGACGCGGGCGACTTCAACATCACGTCGACCGTGAACGGCACGGCGGAGCTCACGTTCAAGAGCCCGCCGGACTACGAGAGGCCGGACGACACCGGCACCAACAACGTCTACGACGTGACGGTGCGGGTGAGGGACAACGGGAGCCCGAGGCTGGAAGACACCCGGAGCGTCGCCGTCACCGTCAACGACCTCAACGAGACGCCGGTGATTACCGGGAACGCCGAGCCGAGCTTCGCGGAGATCGAGTTCGACCACACGGCCACGGCCTCCGAGCTCGTCATCGGCACCTACACCGCCACCGACGACGACAACGCGGACAACGCGGGCCTCCAGACGCTCACGTTCGACGTGTCCGGCACGGACGCGGCCCACTTCAGCATCAACGGGAGCACCGGCGTCCTCTCCTTCAGCATCGAGCCTGACTTCGAGAACCCCGCCGACCTGGCGGACTCGAACATGATGGGCGCCTCGGACAACATGTACGAGATCGTCGTGGAGGCTGACGACGGGCAGGGCGGCACGGGCGAGGAGGAGAGCGTCGGGACGTTCACCGTCACCGTGACCGTCACCAACGTCAACGAGACGCCGGAGGTCCCGGTCGGCGTTCCCGACGAGAGCTTCGCAGAGATCGAGTACGACGCCGATACCGCGGACCTGGACATCATGACCTACGTCCCCCGGGATGAGGAGACGAGCACCGCAGATCTTACCCTTGCCCTGACGTGGTCCCTGGCCGGCACAGACGCCGCCGACTTCCAGATCCTCAGGGACACCACAACCGGCCACGGGACGCTCAGCTTCCGAAACCGGCCCAACTTCGAGGACCCGACCGACCGCGTGAACGCCGCCGAAAACCACGCGGCCGATGACAACATGTACCAGGTGGTCGTGAAGATCAGCGACGGCCCGAACACGCGGGACTACCCGATGACCGTGACCGTCACCAAC
>JAPPHT010000011.1 GCA_028874795.1 Chloroflexota bacterium | reverse complement strand
GCAGGTGTTGCACTTCGAATGTGAATTCACCTTCCCGCCTTCGCGGGAATGACGGAAGAGCCAGCGTGAGGTTGACCCACGATCCGAACCCGGAGGAGAACCGTGAGTGAGATAGACGACCTGCAGGACGACCTCGTAACGGCGTCGACCATCATCGAGTGGGAGTTCGGCGACATCATCGGCCACGTCGGCGTACGCCTCCCGAACGAGCAGGGCATCGCGGTCAAGATGCTGCGCGCGCCGCAGATCGTCGGAGCCGAGAACTGGCTCATGCAGTTCGACATGGAGGGCAACAAGCTTTCCGGCGAAGGGACTGTACCCGGCGAGGCCGCCATCTACACCCGCATCTTCCGCGCCAAACCGGAGGTCAACGCCATCGTCCATGCCCACGCGAACATGTGCATCGTGCTAGGGCTGGCCGGCGTGCCCATCAACGGCGTCCATCTCGCCTCCGCGAAGTTCGGCGACGGCCTTCCGGTGTATCCCATCCCCACCTACGTCTCCGACGACGGGGACGGCGACGCCATAGCCCGGACGCTCGGCGACGCCCCCGGCATGACGATCAACGGCCATGGCATCGTGACCGTCGGCAGCAGCATAGACGAGGCGTGCTTCACCGCCGTCCACATGGAGCGGACGGCCAAGATCATCCAGGCCGCGCGCCTGCTGGGATTCGACCAGGTCGACGGCGCGTTCAGGGAGGAGATGGCCGGCAACTCCCGCAAGATGGCCGAACGCCAGGCAGCCATCAGCCGTCCGAAGGTCGAGCATTCCGACGACTGGCGCTACTACACGAGGAAGCTCGAGCGTGGCGAACCGTGGAACCGTGGCTGGACCTAGCCTGATCGCTCCGCCTCGCAGGCGCACGAGTATCTTCTGGCCGTTCGACGCCTACTATGGCTGGGCCATCGCATGGACGGCCCTCGTCGTCTCCTTCGCATCGTCGGTCTTCTACGGCCCTGTGCTGAGCGTCTGGTTCGAGCCGATACGCGAGGAGACGGGCTGGAAGTCGTGGGAGATTTCGGCGTCGTTCACCATCGGCAGTTTCTCCGGCTCCATCCTCACCGCCGTCATCGGCAGGGCCATGGACCGGTACGGCACCCGCACCATCATGGCGCTCTCCGGCATGGTGCTCGCAGGCTGCATGGTGGGCCTGGCATTCATGCAGGCGCCGTGGCAGATGTGGCTCTTCTTCGGCACGGGGCGGGCGTTCGCCATCGCGGGTGTGCAGGTCGGCACGACGGTGGCCATCGCCAACTGGTTCATCCGCAAGCGAGGCAAGGCGACGTCCCTCGCGGGGTTCGGCCTTCGTTCCGGGCAGGCGCTCGTACCGCTCGCGGCGGCAGTGATCATCGTCCTCCTCACGTGGCGCTGGGCCTTCGGCCTCCTCGCCATCTCAGCCATCCTCCTGGTCACCGCGCCGGCGCTCGTCTATCTCCGGCGCAGGCCGGAGGACTACGGGCTACTGCCGGACGGCGAGCCGCCTCCCGAGCCGGCGCAGGGCAGCCAGGGAGGGCCGCAGGAAACGGAAGCGCAGTGGACGACCTCCCAAGCGCGGAAAACGCTCGCCTTCTGGCTCATCCTGCTGACCACCTCCATCATGTTCTTCGCGCAGACTGCCACGAACCTGCACGCGGTGCCGCACTTCCAAGTGCGCGGTGTTCCGTTCGAGAGCTCGGTGATCATCGTGTTCGTCTTTGCCGCGATCTCCGCGGTGATGACCGTGCCCTGGGGCTGGGTGATGGACCGCGTCCACGTGCGCTTCGTCATCGCGATGGTCTCGCTCATCTACTTCGGTTCCATGCTCATCATCATCAACGCACACAGCTTCGCCGGCGCGGTGCTCTTCGGGGTCGTGTTCGGCGTCGCCCAGGGCGGCTGGACCGTGAGCCAGCGCATCGTCGTGCCGAACTACTTCGGGCGCCGCTCCGTGGGAGGCATACGTGGCCAGATGGGGCTGATGACCGCGTTCATCAACCCCGTGGGCCCGCTTGCCGCCGGTTGGATACGCGACCAGACCGGCAGCTACGAACAGGCATTCACCATCTTCGCGTTCATGTTCCTCGCGGCCATCGTCATGATGGTCATCGCCACACCGCCCGTCCTGCGGGCCGCGCCCGTTCGGTACACCGTGCGCAGCGGCCTGGTGCTCTGGGCCGCGCTCATCCTCGCGTACCTCGTGGTGCAACGGCTGCTCCGCAGGCGCGAGGACGACTGAGCCGTGGCCCGGCGGGTGCTAGAATGTCTCCTGCGCCCCACGAACGAGGGAGCATATTCCGAGAGCCACCGTAGCTCAGTGGCAGAGCAGCTGTTTCGTAAACAGCAGGTCAACGGTTCGAATCCGTTCGGTGGCTCCAGCGCCTCTCTGAGACCGACATCCTCCGACGACCGCCGCGGGACCGCGCCATGTTCGACCTGAGCCTCCTCCCCATCGCCATCCTCACATCGGCGGCCGTCGCAGTGGCGGTCGCCGCCGGCGCCAGGCGGGGATGGCTGAAGCACGAGGCCAGGCAGGCAGGGCCTGAGTACGTCTGGCTTGCATTCGTCGAGCGATACACGTCCCCTCTCAGCCTTGCGTTCGCCGGAGCGGAGACGGCTGAGGCCACGGAAGATACCTATAGGGGCGCTTACCTCCTGCTCATGGCGGGCCTACGCATGGAGCTGATGATGGCCGAGTTCTTCATCGAAAGCGGGGCCTTGCTCCCCATGCCCCGGGCCCGCGTCGTCAATAGAGTCACCTACGCCACCGAGGCATTCCGGCCGCACCTGGGAGAGATCAAGTCGTTGGAAGATTTCGGGCAGTACGCGCCCTACCGGGGCGGTCGAATGTGGATGATGAAGCTGTCCGTTCACCCCGACGACGCGGACGAGGCGGTAATCGTGCTGGAACGGGCCGGCATCTCAGTAGAAATGGCAGAAGGGCCACAACCCTGGTGGCACAGGCAGAACGTCCAGGTCTACTAGTCCCTTCGGAGCCGCCCGGTGGCACTCAGGGCACCGGGACCATCGCCGCCCTCCGGCACCCGGCGCATGAATCCCTCCGTCTTCCCGTAACGTATCATCCGATGCATGGACGATACCCACAGCCCCGCTCCTGTGCGCGGAGCGCTTCTTGCCGGCGCGCTCGCCGCGGTTGTTGCCGCGCTCGTCTCGCTGCCGCTGCACTCGCCGCACGACGCCCTCCTGAACTCGGCGAGCGTCACGTGGGGTGTGCTGCTGCTCGCGCTGCTGAGCGGCATCGTTTACCGGAGGCTGGGGGGCTCGCCGAACGCGGCGCGCCGCTTTGCCCTCGTGATGGCGGTCGGCTTCCTCGCCTGGGTGGCCGTCGCGTTCGCCATGGGGACGATGCTGACGCGGATGGTCTCGTTCACCGTGCCGCTCGCTGCGATAGCATTCGGCGGCGTCGCCGTTCTCACGCCCATGCTCTCCCGGACGCGGCTCGCCGCGCGATGGCCTGCCGTGATCGTCGCTCTCGTCGTTGCAGTAGCCGTCGGCATCGGCTTCGCCGGTCAGGGTGACCAGGAGAGTGGACGGCTGGAGTTGCCGCCTCGCGCCGGATACGACACCTTGAGGACCGACACTTAGCACCGTAGGAGTCACCCATGACCGCTCTCACTTCACGATACTCGAAGCTCATCCTGCCCGTGGCCGTCGCGGCGCTGATGGCTTTCCCCGCCTGCGGCGCCGACCCTACGCCCACGCCCGTCCCGACCCCCACGCCTGCCCCGTCGACCGCCACCACGGCAGACCCCACGCCAACCACAGCCCCGTCTTCGGACGCTACTACAGCACCTGCAACGACCGCCGCGGAGTCCGCCCCGTCTTCCGACGCTCCCACAACGGCCCCTGCGGCCGATACACCCACACCCCCACCTGCCGAGCCTCCCGCGCCCGCCGAGCGCTCAACCGGAGACGTGGACGGCATCGTCTTCGTCGTACTGGGGGACTCCGAGGCGACGTTCTCTGTGGGCGAGGTGCTGGCTGGCGTCTCCGTCCCCGACTACGAGGCCGTCATGCGCACCACCGAGCTGAGCGGCGAGGTGCGGCTCGACGGAGCCGGGTCGCTCGTCACGGTGGGCCTGCACAGCATGACCAGCGACGAGCCCTTCCGCGACCGCTACGTGCAGAACCGCATGTTCCCCGGCCAGCCATCCGCGAGCGTCGCGTTCGGCGACCTCACCCCGCTGCCTGACGGGTTCACGAGCGGCGACGAGGTGACGACAGAGGTCACCGGCACACTCAACATCAACGATATGGACGTGCCCCTGACCTTCGAGATCACGGCCCGCGACGACGGCCATACCGTCTTCGTGCTCGGGCGTTCGATGTTCACCTGGGACCAGATCGGCGAGCCCGTGCCGACCGCCCGCAGCGTCGTCAGCGTCGAAGACGAGGTCCGCGTCGAGGTGTTGCTCGCGCTCAGACCGCAATGAGGCTTGCCCTCGCCTGCGCCTGACGATAAAGTTGCCCCGCCAAAAGACGGATAACGCAGTCGAGGGGAGGCGCCTCATGGCCGTCATAGACGCAGATGCACACGTCGTGGAGTCGGAGCGCACGTGGGACTTCATCCCGGAGGAGTCGCAGCACCTCCGCCCCATCGTCCTGCTGCCCAAGGAGGGCTACAAATCGCCCTCCCCCGAGTTCTGGTACATCGACGGGCGCGCCTTCTCCAAGGGCGTCAACGTCGGCCTCGACACCGACGAGGCCACCCGCGAGGCGAGCGACATCGCCAAGCGGCTGGCGCATATGGACGAGCTGGGGGTCGACATGCACGTGCTCTACCCCAGCATCTTCCTCCGCCCGCTCGCGACGCACCCGGAGGTCGACCTCGCGCTCGCTCAGGGCTACAACCGCTGGCTCGCCGACATCTACCGGCAGGGCGGCAACCGGCTCCGATGGGCGGTCGTGCTTCCGACGATGTCGCTGGACAAGTCGATAGAGGAGATGCGCTTCGGCAAGGAGAACGGCGCCTGCGCCGTGTTCATGCGCGGGATCGAGGGCCCGCACCGGCTGACCGACCCCTACCTGTACCCGCTGTGGGAAGAGGCGCAGTCGCTGGATCTGCCGGTGTGCATCCACGCCGCAACGGGCAACTTCGCGTTCTTCGACTACTTCGGGCGCGACGCGGGCTTCTCCACGTTCAAGCTCTCCGGTGTGGGGGCGTTCCACGACATCATCATGAAGAACATGCACCTCCGCTTCCCGGACCTGCGCTGGGGGTTCGTCGAGTTGAGTGCGTCGTGGGTCCCGTACGCGATGAACGACCTCTCGCTCCGCTTCGAGAAGCAGGGCCGGGCATGGCCCGGCCGCGAACTGCTGGAGGAACGCAACATCTGGGTCGCCGTGCAGACCGCGGACGACATCGACTACATCATGGACTGCGCCGGCGAGGACCACCTCATGCTGGGCACGGACTACGGCCACAACGACACGTCGACCGAGCTGCATGCGCTCCGCAACCTGCGCGAGAACGGCGGCCTCGACGACGCGGTTGCCGACAAGATACTGGACCACAACCCGACGCGGCTCTACGCGTTGTAGCACACATCCAGGACACAGGGAGGATCGTTACATGGAACGGATTGGAAAGATAGGACGGTTGGGACGGCTCGTGCTGCTTCTGGGAGCGCTCGCCGCCGTTACGGCGTTCGGCGCGGCCTGCGGCGACGATGAGCCGGACTTCCCCACTCGCGACGTCGAGTGGTTCGTCGGTTTCGCAGCGGGCGGTGGCTTCGACACTGCGAGCCGCATCATCGCAGACAAGATGAGCGATGACCTCGGCGTGAACGTCGTGGTGCGGAACATCGAGGGCGGCGGCGGACGGCGCGCGGCCCAGGAGATAGCCGGCGCCGACCCGGACGGGTACGCCATCTCCATCATGAACATGCCGAACCAGATAACGGCGGAACGGCTCGACCCGGAGGACGTGGACTTCAACGAACTCTCGTGGGTCGGCCGCGCGGTCATCCAGACCTACGGGATGTACACCGCATCCGCGAACGACTTCAACACTCCTGAGGACCTGCAGGGCATGCCTGACGTCCGCTTCTGCCTCAGCGGCCTTGCCGGGCACTCGTTCCTCGTCGCGTCCGTCACCACGGAGGTGATGAACATCGCATGGAACCCGGTGACGGGCTACCGCGGACAGGAGACACAGGCCGGACTGCTGCGCGGCGACTGCGAGTTGGCGCTCGGGCCGATCGCGGGCACGACGCTGACGGCGGTGCAAGGGCCGGACTTCAAGGTGCTTTGGATGTACTCCAGCGAGCGCTTCGGCCCGGTGCCCGACGCGCCGACGGTGGACGAGCTCGGCTTCCCTGAACTCGGCGGCTCCAAGTTCGCGAACAACGGCCTCGTTGCGGCAGCCCCCGGCACGCCGGACGACGTCCTCGAGATACTGGCCAACGCGTTCGACAGCGCGCTGCAGGACCCGGACGTTGTCGCGGGCATCAACAGCGCGGGCATGGACGTCGTGCGGCTCACCCCCGATGAGACGGCCGAGGTCGTCGAGGGGATGGACGGCATCGTCTCGGAGTACCTCGAAACGGTACGGCAGAAGTCGCAGGCACAATAGCGAGGGAGGCCCGACAGACCTATGTTCGAGGCATTCCTCGACGGACTCGCCGGAATGGGGAGTCCCGCCGTGATCGGGGCGATCGTCCTGGGCACGACGCTCGGCGTCCTGTTCGGGGTGATTCCCGGTCTCGGCAGCGTCATCGCGATGACGCTGATCCTGCCGTTCACGTTCGGGTGGGACCCCATCATCGCGATGTACGTGTTCGCGGGCATAATCGGCACCGCGAGCACGGGCGGCGGCGTGCCCGCCATCCTGCTGAACACACCGGGGACGATAGCGAACGTCTGCACGACGTTCGACGGGTTCCCGATGACGCGTCGGGGTGAGGGCGGGCGCGCCATAGGGCTGGCGGCCACGGCGTCAGCGCTCGGGACGCTGTTCAGCATCATCGTCCTGGCGGCGCTGCTGCCGCTGGCGGAGGTGATGCTGCGAGCGTTCACGCCGCCGGACTTCTTCTGGCTCATCATCCTGGGCCTCATCGCCGTGACATTCGCGTCGCGGCAGAACATGGCGAAGGGGCTTGCGGCGGGCGGGGTCGGCATCCTCATCGCGCTCATCGGGTTCAGCCCGGTGTTCGGGGTGCGGCGCTACACGCTCGGCAGCGAGTACCTGTGGGACGGCATCGAGATCGTCCCGCTGGTGATCGGCTTCTTCGCCCTGAGCGAGCTTATCGTCTACACGTCGCGCGGCGGCTCCATCGCCCGGGACGCCAGCGTCAACCTCGGCGGCTTCAAGCAGATCATGCGCGGCGCAGTTGAGGTCTTTCAGTACAAGGCGATCCTGTTGCGCGGTTCGGTCATCGGAACGGTCATCGGAGCCATCCCCGGAGCCGGCGGCGCGGTAGCCAACTTCCTCTCCTACTCGACGGCCAAGCAGGCCTCCAAGACGCCGGAGCTCTTCGGCACCGGCTACCCTGGCGGGGTTGTTGCGTCCGAGTCCTCCAACGACGCGAAGGACGGCGGCATCCTGCTGCCGACGCTCACGTTCGGCATCCCCGGAAACGGTGAGATGGTGATCCTGATGGGCGCGTTCGTCCTGCACGGCATCCAGCCGGGGCGCGACCTGCTCGTGAACCGGCTGGACATCGTATGGGCCATCATCCTGGGCGTGATCGCGGCGCAGGTGCTGACGACGATCATCATCCTGGGCGGCGGCGCGTGGCTCGCGCGTATCAGCCTCGTGCCCGTGAAGTACATCGCACCGTTCGTGGCTATCCTCTCGTTCATCGGCGTGTACGCCGTGCGGAGCAACATCTGGGACGTTGCGCTCGCCGTGTTCGCCGCAATCGTCGGATTCTCGATGCGGAGGGCCGGCTTCCCGCTCATCACAGCGGTCATCGGCTTCGTGCTCGGCCAGCTGGCGGAAGAGAAGTTCACGCAGTCGCTCCAGATTTCGGGCGGCGGCTACTCGATATTCTTCACCCGCCCCGTCTCCATCGTCCTGCTGCTCGCCATCCTCTTCATGCTCGGATGGTCCATGTACAAGGCTGCGAAGAAGAACCCCGCACCACAGGCGGCAGAGTCATGACGCGCATCAACGGTTTCAATCTGGGCGTCTACGCTTTCCTGCTCACGGTCGCGTTGAGCATCGTCCTCGGCGCGACCGCTTACGCGGGCAAGCAGCAGCTCACGGCGTTCGTCATCGGCATCCCGACGATCACACTGCTCGTCTTCCTGGTCCTCGCGGAGGTCACACCGCGGCTCGTGAAGCTGACCGGTGCATTCGGCGTTTCGGAGGACGACGCTCCGCAGGCCGCCGAGGACGACGCAGGCGGAAGCCCCGGCGGCATGGAGGCGGGCTCATGGCGGCGCGTCGGCATCGTCTACGGCTGGTTGTTGCTCTACTTCGCGATGACCTTCGTGCTGGGGTTCTACATCGCGATACCCGTCTTCATGGTGCTCTTCCTCACCATCGAATCGCGCCTCATCCCGGTCTACTCGGTCGGGGTCACGGTGGCAGCGGGGCTGCCGCTGTACATCATCTTTCGACTGGTGCTGGACATCCCGCTCTGGACGGGCATCCTCCCGCGCATCCTGCCGGGCATCATCGGCGGCGGCACCGTTCCGCAACTGAACTAGGACGCCCTGCCTACCCGGGAGCACGTCCTCTCACGGTCGCAAGGGACGGAACTACGGCACGAGCGCGCGTGGCTCCGACCGCTCCTCTGAGTTGACCTTGACCCTGAGAGGCGTAACATGAAGCTGGTTCGCCTATCAGGTTTGCGGTAGTTGGGTGTGCACCCCTGCTCCGGCACATCCGATGCAGGGCTACGTGGAGGGTAGCGGATATGCAACAGGCGAATGGGACGCAGCAACGCAACGGACGCAGCAAGTACAACCCCACCCCCTACGAGGCCGCCGTCCTCGGCTTCCGCAACTACTGGTACCCCGTCTTCACCTCAGGCGAAGTGAATGAGAAGGCACGCGCCATGACGCTGCTCGGCGACGACCTCTTCTTCGTCAGACGGCAGGGCAAGGTCTATGCGCTGATCAACGAATGCGCGCACCGCGGCACCCGCTTCACTCACCCCCTCGGCATCTACTACTTCAAAGGGACTCCCACCATCACCTGCGGATACCACGGCTGGACCTACGACGTGACCAACGGCATGTGCGTCGCGGTGCCCACCGAAGGACCGACGAGCCAGGTGCCCGGCAAGGTGCGCCTGCGCACCTATCCCGTGGAGGAACGCGCAGGCATCGTCTGGGTCTGGATCGGTGAGCAGACGCCCGTGCCCGTGGAGGAGGACATCCCCAAGGCGCTCCTCCTCGACAACGCCGTGGTCAAGGTCCGCAACGTCATCTTCAATGGAAACTGGCGATGGCATGCCGAGAACGTCAACGGCGGGCACGACTTCATCGTCCATAACCTGGCGGCGCGGAACTGGTTCAAGCCACTGAAGGTATTCCCAGACCCGGAGACCAACTTCCCACAAGAAGTAGAGGACTGGGATGGAAAGGGTGTGGCTTCTACCCAGGGCCAGAGCAAGACACCGTCCTACGACGTGTGGGACATACCGGGCCTGGGGAGATGGCCCCAGCGGCCCCTGTGGCACCGGCTGCTCCTGAACTGGTGGATCCGGCGGGCCCCACGGTACGGCGGCGCAGGAGTGAAGGGTGGCATGTTGTCATTGCCGGGCTACTTCCGCGTGCCAGGACACCCGAACAACGGCAACCTCTACTACGAGTGGTACGTCCCCGTCGATGAGGAACACTACATCTACTTCCAGGTCACCAGCTGGTTCCCCACGAACATATTCGGCCGGGTGGGTCACTGGCTGAAGTACTACCTCCACGGCAAGCCGATAGGGGTTGTCCGGTTCAACAACCAGGACGCCGCCATGGTCGCGGAGACCACCGCCTACGTGAACCGGCACGGCCCCGGCGCCGAACGGTACTTCTCCAAGCTCACCCAGAACGACCGCTTCCACGAGCGCTGGCGGGAGTACTGCAACGAGAACGCCCGCAGCGTCGGTTACGCATACACGCGGACCAGCGACGCTGAGGCGAGGCCGGCAGCGCGTAACGGACACGCAGAGCAGATGTCGGCACACCAGGAACCAGGTCCAACTATCGGCCCACTGCCTGACGATACTGAGCGTAGCGAGCCGACACCTGAGCCGGCACGGTCCGGGGAACAGCCCCGTGGAGGGTAGCGGATATGCAACAGGCGAATGGGACGCAGCAACGCAACGGACGCAGCAAGTACAACCCCACCCCCTACGAGGCCGCCGTCCTCGGCTTCCGCAACTACTGGTACCCCGTCTTCACCTCAGGCGAAGTGAATGAGAAGGCACGCGCCATGACGCTGCTCGGCGACGACCTCTTCTTCGTCAGACGGCAGGGCAAGGTCTATGCGCTGATCAACGAATGCGCGCACCGCGGCACCCGCTTCACTCACCCCCTCGGCATCTACTACTTCAAAGGGACTCCCACCATCACCTGCGGATACCACGGCTGGACCTACGACGTGACCAACGGCATGTGTGTCGCGGTGCCCACGGAAGGACCGACGAGTCAGGTGCCCGGCAAGGTGCGCCTGCGCACCTACCCCGTGGAGGAGCGCGCTGGCATCATCTGGGTCTGGATCGGTGAGCAGACGCCCGTACCCGTGGAGGAAGACATCCCCAAGGCACTCCTCCTCGACAACGCCGTGGTCAAGGTCCGAAACGTCATCTTCAATGGCAACTGGCGGTGGCACGCCGAGAACGTCAACGGCGGGCACGACTTCATCGTCCATAACCTGGCTGGCCGGAACTGGTTCAAGACGTTGAGGGCCTACCAGGACCCGGAGATCAACACGCCTGAGGAGCTCGAGGACTGGGATGGTAAGGGTGTCGCTTCGCGCACCCGGGACGCCGGCAAGTCCTACAGCCTATGGGACATACCGGGCCTGGGGAGATGGCCCCAGCGGCCTTTGTGGCACCGGCTGCTGGTGAACTGGTGGATCCGAACGACCAGGCGGTACGGCGGCGCTGGAATAAGCCGGGGCATGCTGTCATTGCCAGGCTACTTCCGCGTGCCAGGACACCCGAACAACGGCAACCTCTACTACGAGTGGTACGTCCCCGTCGATGAGGAACACTATATCTACTTCCAGGTTACGAGCTGGTTCCCCACCAACATATTCGGGCGGGTGGGTCACTGGCTGAAGTACTACCTCCACGGCAAGCCACTGGGGGTTGTCCGGTTCAACAACCAGGACGCCGCCATGGTGGCGGAGACCACCGCCTACGTGAAGCGGCACGGCCCCGGCGCCGAGCACTACTTCTCCAAGCTCACGCAGAACGACCGGTTCCACGAGCTCTGGCGGGAGTACTGCAACGAGCATGCTCGCGGCGTCGGTTACGCGCACGCACGCACCAAGGACGCCGAGGCGAGGCCCGCAGCGGTGGGCGCCGCCGACTCGTAGCGAGGCTAGCGATACGGCGACTGCTGAGCGCAGCGGCAGACCACCTGCTGCACCTGTGCGAACGTGTGTGCCTGTACGACGTGCTAGCCTACCGGGACCGCCACCACCTGGTCGTGGAACCTGAAGATCAGCTCATTGAGCCGGTCTTCCGCGATCCGTACGCCGCCCGCTCCGAAGTTGGGCTCTATCGCCATGTGCGAGTTGGGCACCCTGTCGCGCAGCTCGTAGGTATGCAGGATCGGGTGGGTGAGGTCCTCCGTGCTGTCGGTGCGAACGATGAGCATGGGCACGGCGATCTGCGGCACCAACTCCCGCAGGTTGAAGAACTCCTGCAGCTCCGGCTTGTTGCGGATGTTGAAGTAGTTCCAGACCACGTCCTTCCAGTCGGCACCGT
This sequence comes from Chloroflexota bacterium, assembly GCA_028874795.1. Taxonomy (GTDB): domain Bacteria; phylum Chloroflexota; class Dehalococcoidia; order Lucifugimonadales; family Australimonadaceae; genus Bin16. Next base: position 6,796 of record JAPPHT010000011.1, on the reverse strand, counting down.
GCCGCCGCTCCATCTCCTGCTGTTGCGCAGGCGGCAGCCTGTTGCCGTCGCCGCCTGAGGCGTTCAAACGCTCCGTGGCCTCGGGCGTAATCGCGATGATGGGGTTGACCACGACGACCGAGCGCACACGCTGCGGATTGTTGATGGCGAAGCGCATGGCGATCCGCGAGCCCAGGCTGTTGCCAAGGACGTGGACGGCGTCAATGCCAAGCTGGTCAAGCAACTCGCCGAGGTCGTCGACCCAAGCGGTCGGCGGCATCTCGGTCACGTGCTCGCTGCGGCCCATGGAGCGCAGGTCGGGTGCGATGACCCGGAACCGGGTGGAGAGTCCGGGGTACTGTGGCTCGAAAGCGTGGGCGCTGCCCGTCGCCCCGTGGACCATGACGAGGACCTCCCCTGAGCCCACGTCGTCATAGTAGTGACTGAGTCCAGCAATCGTAGTCGTCGGCATGTCCCTGCCTCCTCTCTCCAAGAAGCCTTCACACGGATTCTACGCGTTCCGGTGCTGTTCTCCCTACCCTTTGAAATGGGCCTGAAAGTGCTCCGCGGTCTCCTGCTCGAGAACACCCCTGAGTACCTTGGTGTGATCTCCTACGTTCATCAGGGCGATGAGCCTGTCCAGGTTGTCCTCTCCCGGTACCGGCCTGATCCCTGAGACTACGAGGGAGACCTTGTTGGCCAACATCACCCCGCAGCACATCATGCAACTGCCCTGGTTGTTGTAGACCGTGCAACCAGTCATGTCGGCGGTCCCCAGACGCTGGGCGGCCTCCTGGATGGCCAGTATCTCCGCGTGACCAGTGGGGTTCTTCGTGGAATCTATCCGGGGCCCACTCCGGCCGACGACCATGCCGTCGTGTACGACAACTGTTCCGTACGGACGGCCTCCGGCCTGGGCGGACATGGCCGCCTCAGCCATGGCCAGACGCATGAACCACTCATGGTCAGCTTGTGTGCTCGTCATCTCACATCCTTTCAAAGAGTCGTAGCTGCAACAAGTACGGAAGGCGCGGGTGCGCAAAAGCCTGCCCGCGTTCTGCGAGGCCCTCGCCGCTGACCGAGGAGCGACGAATCCCCTGCGGCGCACTTGCTTGCAGCGACCCTAATTTACCACTACCATGCCAATGGCGTGCAGGAAGTGATTACTCCCGCGTAGGTAAATGCAGGAATCGAGCGAGGCAAGGTCACGCCTCAGATCGGGGTCACGAGATGCTCATTGAACAGACCCTATCAAGCGGCATGCGGCTCTGGGTGGCCCGACCGGAGACCGACGGTCCCCGTCCCGCCGTCTTCCTCCACCACGAGCGGTTCGGCCCGGTGAAGCATAGCTTCGAGTCGATAGAGAAGATCGCCAGTGACGGTTACGTAGGTTGCCTGCCGGACCTGTACCATCGCTTCGACGGCGACCGCGGACTGCTGGAGCGGGCGGAGGCCCGTTGCGACCCCACCGACGAGGAGACACTGGCCGATCTGGACGAGTCGATCGCGTACCTCCGTACGCTCGACTTTGTCGACGCGGACAACATCGGGATGGCAGGCTTCTGCGCAACCGGGCGCGCCCCGATCCTCTATGCGGCATCGCGTGACCTGAAGGGCATCGCCGTCTTCCATGGAGGCGTCTACGAGCGCGACTACGATCCCGTCTATCCCGGGCAGGGGACAGTGTCCGCAATGATCCCGACTCTGTCGTGCCCCACATTCGGCGCCTTCGGCGAGTCCGACTTCCTCGTATCCCTCGAGAACGTACAGCGCTTCCGTACAGAGCTGGAACAGCACCGGAAGAGCTACCGCATCAAGATATTCGCGAACATGCCGCACGCCTGGGGCGTCGACGACGATTCGGGAAGGTTCCGGCCACAGGAAGCCGAGGAGGCCTGGCGGATGATGGTCTCGTTCTTCGATGAGGTCTTCACCGACAGGTGGGATACCGGACGCACGGTGTGGCAGTTCGACAGCGACATCGCGCCTGATTACGACTACGAGACGGTTGTTGCGCAGAGTCAGAGCTCCTAGCGCCGTTTGCGTTACTCGTGGTTGGTCGTCGTCCGTGCCCGCGACCATCGCCTTGAAGTAGTCAACGGTCGGCGGCCAGCTTCAGGCCGAACCGCCTCCCTATCGCTACTGCCGCGATCGCCATGAACATGATGACGATGGTGATGACCGCGGCCGCTTCCCGGGAGCCCCCGGCTCCGACCAGGAAGTCCAGCGTCAGCAGCGACAGCGTCTTGGTCGCGGTCGAGGCCAGCAGGATCACCCCACTCACCTCGTTGAGCGTCGCCACAAACGTGATGAGGCCGACGCCAAGCAGCATGGGCATCAGGATCGGGCCCACGATCCTGAACTGGATATACCACCACTTTGCGCCGGAGATCTGGGCTGCTTCCTCCAACTCGTTGCTCACCTGCATGATGCCCGTCCGCAGCAGGTGAACCCCGATTGGGAACCGGAAGAGAATGATGGCGACCACGAGTATGATAGAGGTGCCGTGGAGGAACTGGAGCATCGTGATCTGGAGCACCATCATCAGGATCCCCAGGCTCAGAAGCACTCCGGGCAGCGCCCATGGCAGCCAGCTCACGAAGTCAAGCATCTGCTTGCCACGGAAGGAAGAACGGACGAGTGCGTAGGCAACGGCGAACATCACCGCCATGCCCACGAAAGCCGAGATAACGCCGAGCTTGAGCGTCGTCCAGAACGCCCCCAGGAAACGACTGTCCGAGAGTACGGTGGAATAGTGGCTGAATGTCCACACGTTCTGGATATCGAAGTACCCCCACCTCGTCATCAGGCTGCCTGCGATGAGAGCGATGAACGGGACTATGGTCAGGAGCGCGATGACGACGACCACGAACGCGAACGCCGGCCATCGCCACCTGCCGAGGTCCGTGGTCGTGGGCCTCATCTTGCCGGAGACCGTCGTATACATCCGGTTGCCGACGTAGTAACGCTGGATGAAGATGAGCGGGACCAACGCCATCAGGATGATCACGGACAGCACGACGGCCTGCTCGATGATCAAGTCCTCGTCGCTGATCATGTGGACCAGCAGGGTGGCATACACGTCGATCCCGATGGGCTGGCCGAGGACCCGCTCGACTTCGAATGACTGCATCCCCCGGATGATGGCGAGCACGACGACCATTCCCAGGATGGGGCGCATGATCGGCAGGGTGATGCGCCGCACCGTCCCGGCGCCGGTCGCCCCGGCCACGCGCGCTGCCTCTTCGAGCGCGCCGTCCATGTTGCGGAACGACAACGAGAACAGGACGAAATGGGTCGAGAGCACGTTGGCCATGAGATGGACCCAGATGATCCCCCAGAAGGAGAATACGTTGAACGGGCTCCCGTCTATGAAAGGCAACTTGACGATCCACTGGTTGACGACACCAGTGTTTCCCTCGAGCAGGAAGATCCAACCCTGGATCACCGCCAGGCCCGGCATGAAGAACGAGAGCCACATGCCGAAGTCCAACCACGACGCATGCGGGATGTTCGTTCGCGTGATCAGCCAGGCGAGAAGCACCCCCACCACGAAACCGATCCCCATCCTCACGAACACGATCCTCACCGTGTTCCAGAGCGCGGGCCACAGTCTCGGATCGTCCAACGCCTCCCGCCAATGGTGCAGCCCCGGGTTGAATGGCTGACCCGGGAGCGCCTCGTTGAAGCTGTTGTAGGTCAGCAGAGCTATAGGAGCCACGATCACGAAAGAAACCCCGGCCAGCAACAGCCACAACAAACCGTGGTGGCGGAACGAGCGCGCCCGGGTCAGGGACCCGGCAATACTTACCAACTCTGCCTCCAGTCCATCCGCCTACTACAAGTGGCCGCCGGGAAGGATGCCCCCGGCAGCCACTGCCCCTATCGAACTGAGACTCTCAACGTCAAAATCGTCTACTGTCCCCCGACCGCTGCGTCCACGAGGTCACGGTACTCGCTCAGGCAGCATGTGGTGGGCATCAGGTTGAAGATCTCGCCCGTCAGGTCCGGAACGATGAACTGGGGAAGGCTGGAGAGGTCCACGTCGGCCCGCCGCGACACCGCGCCACGGACGTCTGCCAACGCCTGTCCTCCGGCTTGGGAATAGAACCAGTTCACGTACACCTTGGTCGCGTTCGGGTGTGGCAGATCGATGTTCGGGACGAAGATAATCCCCGGGCTGCCGGATATCCGGGCGATGGTCGGCCCCCCTTCGACGACCGGTAGTGTCTCGATGATCGTCGGAGCGGCGCCGATCTCCAGTAGCGACCGGTAGATCGCTGCATCGGGAGCGATGTGGATCAGCATGTTGCCGTTGTTGATCTGGTCGAACATGAAGTCCCGGTCTGACGAGAACACGATGTCCTGGGTGGAGAACAGCTCGGTGATGAAGTCCGGCCCCAGGTGTGGGTTCGGGTCGCCGTATGCGGGAGCCCACATCCAGAAGGCAGTTAACGCTCCTCCTCCACCGGAACCCCTCGGGTCCGTCATGATGATCTTCCCCTTGAACCGGGGGTCCAACAGGGATTCCCACGACGTGATAGAGGCGGGGTCGACCGAGTCGGCGATCGCCATTGCGGCGTTGGTAGCGCCGTCGCCGATGTACATGTACTCCTCTTCGGCGTCGACCCACATGTGCCCGCCCTTCCAGTTGTCAGGGTCGGTGACCTCCGGCGTGACCAGGAACGGCTTGATCGGTTGCAGGGCCCCGGCCGGCTTCAATCGGCCGTTGCCGCCCGATATGCCGCCGTTGAGGAGGTCCAAGCTCGCGACGCCAGCCTCCCACTCCGTCAGGTAGCGGGACTGCACCTCGGAGCTGCGGGCTCCCTGGAACAGCACTACGTCGATCTCCGGGAAGGCCTTTTCGAACTCAAGCTCGAGGAAGTCGCGGGCTGCATTCCCGCCGCCGCCAACCCAGATGTCTATCTGGCCTTCCACCTTCGCCGCCTCCAATGCAGCGTCCATCTCCAGCTGCCACGCGGGCACCGGCGTCGGCGTTGCCGCCGGTACCGGGGTCGCCGTCGGTGGCGGCGTTGGGGTTGGGTCGGTCCCACACGCCGCGAGCGCGAACGCCGCTACGATGATGAGCACTGGCACCAGCATGAGCCTACGCATGTTCTTCTTCCCCTTTCAGCTTGACCGACCGGTTCCAACCATTGAGGCACTCCCTGTCAGTTAGCCAGAAGCGTCTTGTCGAACGCGTCAAGGCACTGGAGGGTGAGTTCTTGGAAGTGCTGGGGGCTCAGGTCCCTTGCCGTGGAGATGGCTCGCCGCCGGTGGTTCCTGACAGAGTGAGGGAGCCGCACCATCGGTGTCGGCTTGGACGAGGACCTCTCGCCTATCGCTCCGGCCGCCAGATCGTTCACCGGGAACTCCCACTTACCCGAGACCTTCGACGCTTGCGGAACCAGGAGGGAATCAGTTGTTGACTCGGTCAAGCCCCAACTGCCAGCCGTTGCGGGTTATACTACAAGTGCGACCCGAAATGTCAATGGGGAGGCGTGTCAATCGGGTATTGCGTCGATTTCATCCATGAATCGTCTTCTCAGTGACGTAATTCGCTGGTGATAGAGGCGGCGGCATGGCGACCTCAAGCAGGGTCGGGTATGATGCCTATGCCGTGTGCTGATAGCCTCTTGCAGTCGGAAATGAGTTGCCGTGGAGACCGGAACCTTACCGTTCCGATCAAGGTATTGCGTGAGGAGGACCTGAATGCCTATCGAACTGGGTCTTGCATCTTCCCATGCCCCATCCCTGGTAGCCGCGGCGGAACGGTGGCCGGCCATCTACGAGCGGATAGTCAGAGACACACCGCAGCCCAGGGTGGCCGAACGTGAGACTCCCGAGGTGATTGACGACTTCGTCCGCAGAGTCGACAGTTCGTTCGGGAAGCTGCGCCAGGAGTTGGCAGCCTACCGCCCCGAGTTGTTGATCGTCATCGGTGGCGACCAGTCAGAGATGTTCGACCGGAGCAACGTCCCGAATCTCATGATCTACACAGGTGAGGTCGCCTGGGGTGACAACTACAGCAATACCGTGGGAGGCGAGAGGTCGGAGACCGATATCGTCCGACTAAGGGTTGACGTCGCCACGTCCGAGCTTCTGCTGCGTCGCCTGGTGGTCGAAGAGGGTTTTGACGTCGCCGTAAGCAGCGAGCAGTTCCCCCTGGGCCGGGGGAAGGGCCTCCCGCACGCGTTCTGTCGGCCCATGCCTCTGCTTCAGCCCAACTACAACATCCCCGTCGTGATCTTCTACGAGAACACCTACGATCCTCCCTCCTTATCCGCAGAGCGGTGCTATGAGTTAGGACGGGCTCTGGCCAGGTCACTCAGAAACGACCCTCGCCGGATAGCCATCTACGGCTCCGGCGGACTCTCCCACGACCCCGGCGGGCCGCGTTCGGGGTGGATCGACGAGCCCCTCGACCGGTGGTTCCTGGACCGCATCGCGGAGGGCGACGGCGTAGCCGCAAGTGCCCTCTACCGCTTCGACTCCATGACCATGCGCGGCGGCACGGGCGAGATCCGCGCCTGGATCACGGTAGCGGGTGCGCTGGAGGAGATGGGCTGCGACGGCGCCAGCGTCGTGGACTACATCCCCGCCAACCACGCTGTGACCGGCCTTGGGTGGGCATACTGGCGTGCCAATGCCGGCGCCACTGCCGCGTCCCGGTCTTAGCCAGAAGAAAGCGCGCCGCGACCGTTCGCTCGGAAGTCTCGGGGACTCGTCACGACTGCCGCAGGCGGAGTGGCCTAGTTCACACCGTGCCTAGGGATGCTCTGAATAACCCGTCAACGTTGAGTTGAGCGGATGGACG
>JAPPHT010000059.1 GCA_028874795.1 Chloroflexota bacterium | reverse complement strand
GCCGTGGGGGGGGCGCCCCGCCCACCCCCCCCCCCCCCCCCCCGCGGGCCCGGCCCGCCCCCGGGGTTTCCCCGGGGGGGGGTGGGGGGCTTGGGGGGGGGGCCCCCCGCCCCCCCCCCCGTCTACAAGAGTCCGTTCAGGCGAGCCTGCGGCTACTGCTGCGGCTTGAGCAGGTCCTCCACCGAACGCAGCCCGGGGTGGGCGTCCGCCACGTACTGCGGGATGAGGAAGGCGCTCTGCCAGGCAACGCTCGCCAGGCTGTCGCCGATCTCGGTAACCGTTCCCGCCTCCGAGGCTTCGGTCCACGCGGCCTGCTGGTTCGGCAGCCAGATCTCCATCGTGACATTGGTGTCACCCGCGGCCAGAGCCTGCATCAGCGGGATGGTGCCGCCCGCAACCGAGTCGGTCGGGTAGCCGTATCCGGCTTCGATGATGAGCCTCGCAACCGCGTTCTGCAGCAGTGCCGTGCTCCAGTTCAGGTCGGAGAAGATGATGGTCGGCTTGCTGCCATCGATATCAGGGGCAGCCCCGCCGGCAACCGCCGCCATCTTGCCGAGGGCCTCCTGCGAGACCCAAGGCACCCACTCCTGCGACTGTGCCATCCACCAGGCGGCCACGTCCTGGTAGTCGTCGCCCGTCTCGTCCAGGCGACCGAGCAGCGCGTTGACCGCGTCGTCGCTCAGCGTCCAGTTTTCGAGGAAGGCAACAACATCGGGGGCGCTCTCCAGCAGCTCAGTGCGAACCGCGATGAGCACGTCCGCGTCCGAGTACTCGCAGGCCTGGGTGATGTCCTCCGCCTCGTCGACGGAAGTCATGTGGTCCCAGCACTCGGCCGAGTAAGCAGGTTCTTCCAGGCGGAAGAAGCCGCCGTACTGGTTCGTCAGCTTCGCCGGGAGCGTCTCAGGGCCCCAGTAGTAGAACAGGATGTTCTCCTGCCTCTCAAAGGCGCCCAGGATCTCGGCGTTCAAGCCCTCGTAGGAACCGGGGTTGATGAGCGTGATCACGTCCTGCAGGCCGTAGCCGTACACCTGCTTCTCGTTGACGACTTCGCACTCCCAGCCGGGTATGCACGTGACCAGGCCGGCCTTGCCATCGCTGTCCGGGCGGACGAAGAGCTCCCAGTAGGCCGGCTTGTCCTCCATCATCATGGAGTCGTCCATGGCGATCGGACCGCCGATGGCGTTCAGCACGGTGTCGGCTACGTCGGAGCCAACCCAGGACTTCCATTCATCCGAGGTGCGGAGCCAGTACTTGGCGACGTCGGCGGGGTCTTCACCGGTGTCGGCATACCTGCCGAGCAGGGAGAATATGCCCTCGTCGCTCAGCTCGTACCCCTTGAAGAAGTCAACCACGTCAGGGGCCTTCTCCATCAGGTCAGTCCTCATCGCGATGACGACCTGGGCGTCCGCGTACTCGCACGCGAACTCCGTGTCCTCGGGGTTGTCGTGCGTCGCCCCGATGTGCTCTTCACACTCGGGGGTCGAAGCCGGTTCCTCCAGGCGGAGGTAGCCGCCGTACTCGCTGACCAGCGTGCCGATCAGCGCGGTCGGGCCCCAGTAGTAGAACAGCAGGTCTTCCCCGCGCTCGAACGCGCTGAGGATCTCCGAGTTCAGTCCCTCGAACGACCCGGGGTTCACCAGCTCAACATGGTCAGCCAGGCCGTACCCGACGACCTGCTGCTCATTGCGTATCTCGCACTCCCACCCGGGGATACAGGTGATGAGCGCAGCCTTGCCTCCCGTGGTGGACCGTGCGAAGAGCGCCTTGTACTCGGGGTTCTTCAGGTCCTCAACCGAGCGCAGCCCGGGATTGGCGTCCGCCGTGTACTGCGGGATCAGGAAGGCGGACTGCCAGGCAACCGAGCTCAGGCTGTCGCCGATGCCTTCAACCGTGCCGTCGGCAACCGCCTTGTCCCAGGCCTCCTGCTGGTTGGGAAGCCATATCTCCATGTTGACGTTCAGGTCGCCGCCAACGAGCGCCTGCATCAGCGGAAGGGTGCCGCCGGCGACCGCGTCGGTCTCGTAGCCGTAGCCCTCTTCCAGAATGACACGTGCGACCCAGTTCTGCAGGACGGCAGAACTCCAGTTCAGGTCGGCGAAGACCAGCGTCGGCTTTTCGTCCGTCATCGCCGGCGCCTGCGTCGGGGTGGGGTCCGCCGCAGCACGCGGTGTGGGGGTGGGGGTGGGGTCGTCGTCACCACACGCCGCCAGCACCATCGTCATCAGGGCCATGAGCCCCACTACCAACAGGTATCTCATCGTCTTCATGCAGTACCTCCTCCGTTTGTTGTCGGGCCGCTCGCGCGTCGTTCCGTCGGCGGCCTCTGCATGACCTTGCCTAGTGACCGCCTGTCAGCGCCTGCTGCCGCTCCCTGGCGGCGGCCTGCGTGAGGCGGTCGATAATGATGGCGAGCACCACGATGCCGATGCCGCCGAAGAGCGCCTTGCCGGGCTCCAGGCGACCCAGCGCGCGGTTCACGTCCTCGCCGAGTCCGCCCGCGCCGACGAGCGAGGCTATCACCACCATCGCCAGCGCCATCATCGTCGTCTGGTTGATGCCGGCCATGATGGTCGGCACCGCCATGGGTATCTGCACCTTCCAGAGCAGCTGGCGCGGGGTTGTTCCGAACGAACGCGCCGCTTCCACGACTCCCGGCGACACCTGGCGGATGCCCAGGCTGGTGAGGCGTATCGCGGGGGGCACGGCGTAGATAACCGTGGCGAAGATGGCCGGGACGTTGCCGATGCCGAAGAACATCACCGCGGGCACGAGGTAGACGAAGCTCGGCATCGTCTGCATCGCGTCCAGCAGGGGACGAAGCAGTGCGTCCAGGGTGTCGCTCCGGGCGATGACGATGCCCATCGGTATCGCGATGGCGATCGATATGGTCACCGCCACAACGATCAGCGCGAGCGTCTCCATCGCGCTGGGCCAGAGCCCGAGGGCGCCCAGTCCCACAAGGGTTGCGGCTGAGAAGATGGCGATCCTCGACCCGGCCAGACGGAGGCCGAGCAGCATAACGCCGAAGATCAGGACCGGCCAAGGGATCCAGAGGAAGACCTTCTCCACGGCGAGCAGGAACTGCAGCACGGCGTTCGAGACTGCGTCGAACAGGAACGCGCCTTCCCGCGTGGTCCAGAAGATGGCGGTGTCCACACACTCGGAGGTGGCCCGGCCGAGGTTATCGGGGGTGGCCCCGTCGGAGCAGACGCTGCCGAGACGCTCGCTGATGCCGAAGAAGTTCTCCGGGGGTTCGACGCCGGTGCCCCAGAGCGACACGAAGATGAGCGCCAGGACCAGGAGCACGGCGAACCCTCCGCCGTAGACGTAGCGGTCCGGCAGAGCGACCAGGCGCTGCCAGAGGCTTCCGCCGCGGTTGTTCCCTGTTGGTGAAATCGCCGCCATAGGTGGTCTCCTAGCTCGCGTCGGCCCCGATGCCGATGGCGCTGGTTGCCGCGCTTACCTCCGCCTCCGCAGCGCTCTCGCGCTCCATCATCTCGATAACGGCGCGGGGTGCGATCTGACCGATCAACCGGCCATCGGTGTCTATGAGGGGTTGGGGGCCGGACATGTGCCGCACGAGCGGCAGCGCCGCCGAGACCGACATGTCCTCCGACAACGGAGTCACGTCGTCCAGGAGCACCTCGGTGCAATCAGCACGGTCGCTCTGCTTCGCCTCGGCAAGCTTTGCGAAGCTCACCGCGCCGACGTAGGTCTCGTGTTTGTCCGCGACGAAGCCGCACACCTCTCCCATCTCGCCGAGGGCGTCCATGGCCTGTTTCGGCGACATGTCCGCGTGCAGCTTCACCAGCACGGGCTCCATGATGGACCGGAGCGTCACCACGGACGATTTGCGCACGTCGCGCACAAACTCGGCGACGTAGTCGTCGGCAGGGTTGGCAAGTATCTCCTCGCCTGTGCCCATCTGGATGACCGAGCCGTCGCGCATGATGGCGATATGGTCGCCGAGTTTCAGCGCCTCGCTCAGGTCGTGCGTGATGAAGATGATGGTCTTGTGCATCTGCTGCTGGAGGCGGAGCAACTCGTTCTGCATGTCCCGCCGGATGAGCGGGTCCAGGCCGCTGAAAGGCTCGTCCATGAGCAACACGTCCGGGTCGGCGGCGAGTGCCCGGGCGAGCCCGACGCGCTGCTGCATGCCGCCGCTCAGGGCGTTCGGGCGGTACTGCTCCCACCCCGTGAGCCCGACGAGGTCCAGCACCTCATGTGCGCGCTCCATACGCGCTTCCCGCTCGATGCCGCGCACCTCCAGTCCCCACGCGGCGTTCTCCTCCACGGTGCGGTGGGGGAGCAGGCCGAAGTGCTGGAATACCATGGCGGTCTTCGTACGCCGGTACTCAGTGAGTTGCTCATCGGAGTAGACGAGGATGTCCTCGCCGTCCACCTCGATGGCCCCGAACGTCGGTTCGATCAAGCGCAGCAGCGTCCGAACGAGTGTGGACTTCCCGCTGCCCGACAGGCCCATGACGACGAACGTCTCTCCGGTCCGTACGTCGAAGTTGACGTCGCGCAGGCCGACCACCCAGCCGGCTTCCTCGCGGAGTTCCGATTTGCTCTTCTCGAGCAGTTCTTCGGTCAACTCCGTGGGCACGCCCAAGCCGAAGACTTTCCAGAGTCCCCTGACGCTTACTTTCGGTTGTGTGCCGTTGTTGCTTGCCGCCATACGTCAACCTCCCCCCACGCACGACCAGAGGCGCACGGCTCGGTGACATTCGCTCGGTGGGGGAGGAACAAGTGAATCGCGAGGGACGCGAGTGTCCGCGTGCGCGCTCGGGTGTTTCAGAGGGCTGAGCATCTATATACCCGCGCGCGGTCCGGCGCGAGCGCCCTCTTGTCACTGTTCGCGGCCTACCCTAGCCACTTGAACGGAGGGTGTCAACGTTCGGATTCCGCCAGCGCCCTAGACGCATTCCGACGGATTCCGGCGGAGCTATCCCGGGGAACCCGGCGCGGGAGGTCCATACCGGGCATGCAGCCACGCTCAGGAGTCGGGAAGATCGGTACGAGCGAAGCAGAATGACGCGGTCCGCCTTCGCATAGCGCCGGACCGGATTCGTCGTCTCAGCGACGAACGACGACCGGTTTCCCTGCAGATCGGAACGCGCCTCAGGACTGAGCCTGTTCCTCCGTTTCCTGCAACGCGGGCTTCTCCTCCCGCTCGCGGCCGGGGAGGAAGCGTGCTGCTTCAGGCACAAGGGCTCCCAGGATCGCCAGAGCGCCCTGCGTCCAACCGTTCACCGGGCGCAGGCAGATGTACTCCGGCGTCATCTCCAGTTCCGCGATCAGCTCGAACTCACCTCCCGCCGGATGGTGCCCCAACGGCACGATCGTCCTGTCTCCCTCCTTGCGGGTCTCGCCGTAGGTGAAGCCCTCCCTGTTGGCCACGCGCTCCAACGCAGGCTTGGACGCCTTTCCCAGAAGAAAGGGCAACTTGAGCAAGAAAACAACGGGACGCAGCAATATTCCCAGCATCACAACCTCCAGGTGCATACGAAGCGCCGCTACAGGCCTTCGCCAGCATTATACTGGCAACTGAAGACAGTTCACCGCGCGGCACGATGGGAGCCCAATGACCTCCGCCCCGGCAACCCTGCCAACCGTGCTTGCCGAGGGCCTCTCCAAGCGGTTCGGCAGCACCGTCGCAGTGCGAAACGTCAGCCTCTCCGTCAGCCCCGCTGAAATCGTCGGGCTCGTCGGCCCGAACGGGTCGGGGAAGACCACCACCATCCGGATGCTGCTGGACATCCTCCGACCCGACGAAGGCTCCGTGGCCCTCTTCGGCGCCCCGGTCAGCGCGGAAGCACAGTCCCGCATCGGCTACCTGCCGGAAGAGCGCGGCCTCTACCGCAGTCTGCGAGTGGTCCCGAACATGCTCTACCTGGCCGAGTTGAAGGGGATGCGGCGGGAGCACGCGCTCCGCCGCGCGGACGAACTGTTCGCTCGCCTCGGGCTGGAGCCGCACAAGGGCAAGAAGATCAGCGAGCTGAGCCGGGGCCTCGGGCAACTGGTGCAGTTCGCAACGACCATCCTCCACGGGCCCGATTTCGTCGTCCTCGACGAGCCGTTCTCCGGCCTCGACCCGGTGAACGTCCGAGTGATGAAGGACGCCGTCTCCCAACTTCGGACCGAGGGGGCGGCCATCATGTTCTCCACGCACCAGATGACGGACGTGGAGGAGCTGTGCGACCGCGTCATCATGATCGACCGCGGGACGGTCGTGCTCGACGGCCCGCTCCTCGACATCAAGCGCCGGTTCGCCGGTAACGACCTGTTCGTTGCGACCGACCAGGACCCGCAGGGCGCGGCCGGCGTCCTCGAATCACGGCGTGACGGCGCGGGCTACGCGCTGCGGCTCGCGGACGGAAGCGCTCCGGAGGACGTGCTGCGGTCACTCCTGGAGCGCGGAGCGAGGATAGACCGCTTCGAGCTGGCGACGCCCAGCCTTGAGGAGATCTTCCTGCGCCTGGTGGACCGCGACCGGATGGAAGAGGCGCGCGATGCGGAGTAAGACGTGGCTCGTGGCGCGCCACGAGTTCGCCGTCACTACGGGCCGCCTCGGCTTCCGCATCTTCGCCGCCGCGGTGCCGGTCCTCGCGCTGCTGGCGCTCATCGGGATCGGCGTCTTCGAAGCGGTGCGCGGCGGGGATGAGCCGTCCGGCAGCGAGAGGCAGCCCGCCGCCGACGCCATCCGCGTGGGCTACGTCGACCTCAGCGTCGGCGAGGACGGTCGATCGCTGTTCACGTCGTTCCAGGAGCAGGACGGCGTCTCGTTCGCGCCCTACCGGGACGAGGGCGCCGGGAGCGCCGCGCTGCAGGCGGAGGAGATCGACGCCCTCTACGTATTCCCGCGCGATTTCCTGCAGACCGGCCTGGTGGTGAGGATGCGCATGGAGGACAGCGACGGCGGCGCCAGTACCGACGCGCTGCGCCGGTTCGTGCTGAGCAACCTCGTCGCGGAGAAGGTCGGCGACCAGGAACTCGAGCGCGTCGTCCGGCCCTACACGCTCGCCACGGTCGAGTTGTCCGAGTCCGGGACGCTCGTGGAGGAGGACGGATCAGACGGCGCGGAGTTCCTGTTCTCGTTCGGGGCGGGCATGCTCCTGATCATGTCGGTGCTGACCGCCTCCGGGTATCTGTTGCAGGGGCTGAGCGAGGAGAAGGAGAACCGCATCATGGAGGTGCTGCTCTCCTCGCTGCGGCCGGAGCAGCTCATGTTCGGCAAGCTGCTCGGACTCGGGGCGGCGGGGCTGCTGCAGATGGCCGCTTGGACGGCGTCGCTCGTCGCCTTCCTGCTCTTGCTGGGCCGCATCGTGGACCTGCCGTTCGAGCTGAGCACGCCATCCGCCGACACGCTGGTGGTGGCGCTGGCGTACTTCCTGCTGGGCTACGCATTCTTCGGCACGGTGCAGGCGGCGCTCGGCGTTATCACCACGAACCAGAAGGAGGCGAACAACATCGCCGTATTCGTGGTCCTGCCCGCCGTCTCGCCGTTCTGGTTCTCCGCGGTGCTGTTCGAGCACCCGGACGGCATACTCGCCCAGGTGCTGAGCCTCGTTCCGTTCACGGCCCCGCTCACCGGTCTGCTCAGGTTCGGGGCTGGCGCGATCAGCCCAGCGGGGACCGCGCTCAGTCTCGGCGTGCTCGCGGCGTTCACGGCGCTGGCCGTCCTGCTCACGGTCCGCCTCTTCCGCGCCTACCTGCTCATGTACGGCCAGCGCCCGCGGGTCGGGCACATCCTCCAGACGCTGTGGAGGGGATGAGGGCTAACGAGCGACGGCTTCCTCGAACGTGAACCGGTCGTTGCCCCCGCCCACGCGCTCCGCCAGGAACCGCTTGCCGTCCTCCGGCGCCATCAGGTCCACGTAGATCTCCAGGCGGTTGCCGTCCGGGTCGTTGAAGTAGACGCTCTTGGTCATGCCGTGGTCGGTCAGGCTCGCGATCTCCACGTTGTTGTCCAGCAGCCGCTGGTGCAGCTCCTGCAACTCATGCATGCCCCCGTTCACGACCAGCGCTACGTGCCCCAGGCCCACGTTCCCGCGCGTGTGCTCGCCGTTCACGCTGAACAATCCGATGTCGTGGTGCTGGGTGCCGAACGACATGAACGCCGCTCCTTCCGACCGCCGTACCGTCTCCATGCCGAGCGCGTCGCGGTAGAAGGCCTCCGCCGCGTCGACATCAGTTACCCGCAGGACCACGTGGCCGACTCGTCCTATCCTTGCCATATCGCCCTCCTCTCGACCATCCGCTTATCTCCCCCAAGTGTAAACCTCCTGTCCACTCACGCGCCTCTTGACCGGAGCGCGGGTCACTCGTACCTTTCCCGCGACCCCTGAGAGGCAAGGAGACGGCGCAATGACCACCGCAGAGAAGATGAAGCTGGAGATATCGGTCGGCTACGCCTCGATGACGTACGAGATCGTGCGCCCGCTCATGGAGGGGCGCGTACAGATCGAGGGCGTCGAGCTCGATCCGGTCGAAGAGTTGGGCCCGACGCCAACGGGCGATTCCCGCATGAAGACCGGAGACTTCGGCCTGTGCGACCTCAACATGGGCTACTGGCTCGCCGCCATCGATCAGGGATGGGACATCATCGGGCTGCCCATCTTCGTCAAACGCAAGAGCGCGCACTGGTACATGGTGGTCCGCAACGACCGCGGCATCGGCGGCCCGAAGGACCTGGAGGGCAAGCGTGTCGCCACGCGCTCGTTCCGCTCCGCCATCGTCACGTGGTGCCGGGGGCTGCTCAAGAACCGCCACGGCGTCGACACCTCCACCTTCCGCTGGCTCGTCACCGACGCCGAGGACTACTTCCCCATCTACGACAAGTCCGCGGTCGTCGAGACCGTGCAGGACGGCAAGGTGAGCGTGAAGGACCACCTCCAGCGTCTGCTCGACGGGGAGGTCGACGCGTTCCTGGGCGACATCTCGGACCCGGAGCTGTTCGGGTGGGTCGCCAGCGACTCGCGCATCCGCCGGCTCTTCCCGGACTACATGGAGGAGGACCTGCGGCTCTGGCGGGACGAGAGCATCTTCACCCCCGTGCACATGATGGTGCTGAGCGGCAAGCTCGACCGCGAGGACCCCACGCTCGCGCCGCGCATCTACGACGCGTTCGAGCGCTCCAAGGCGCAGGCGTACTTCGACCTGCTGCGCGACCGGGGCAGCTTCTCCGTCATCTACCTTCGCGAATACGTGGAGGAGCAGTTCAAGAAGTGGGGCGACCCGTACGTTTACGGCATCGAGGCGAACCGGCGGATGCTGGACTGGTACATCGACATCAGCCACGAGCAGGGCATCATGGCCAGGCGCTACGGCTTCGACGAGGTCTTCTCGAAGAACATCCTCCACACTTAAACCGTCCGCTGCTCTGCCATCCGCTCGTTGCCCGGTACGGCGCACACGCTCTACCATGGTCCTGTACACCGGTGAGTGTGCCCGCCGCGCCTGCGGCGCAGCCTCCCGCGTGGCACCGAATGTCACCAAATGTCACCTTCCCTCGATAACGCCTCTCCTGTCAGCCCCGGATCAGGCGTGCGCTGGAGTGCCAGGCCGCTCCTCGTACGGCATCCGGCCCGATCGCTGCGGCCCTGGGGCGTGCCGTTCCTTGCCTTGCTGGCCGCGGCGGCGCTCGTCCTGCTCACGCCGTCGCCCGCTCCCGCGAACATCACCGAGGGCAGGCTCGGCATCGGCGCCGGCAGCAGTGCGCTCGTGGTCGCCGTCTTCGCCGACGTCGCGGACGCTCAGGACGGCGTGCCCACGCAGGGTGTCGCGTCGAGCGGCTCGATAACCACCGGTGACGCGGCCTACATCGGCAACGGCGCTGATCCGCGCAACACCTTCTCCGGCAACGACCTCTACGTCTCCAACCAGCGGGACGCCTACAACACGGTGCTCATCACTGCCACCGTCGCAGGGGTGGCCGAGGGCGCTTGCGCGGAGGCCACCGTCTTCAACAAGCGCTCCCGCGACTCCATCACCGTGCTGCTTGCGCCAACAAGCGAGGCCTCGATCGATGGCGCGCGCACCTACCAGGCCGTGGTGAACGTCGTCAGCCGCGACGAGGAGGACGCCCCAGGCCCGGCCTGCGAGGACTACACTTCCGGTGCTGGCGCTTCCGCCGCCCTCCGCGCCCACGACGGCGACACTATCGCCATCACTGCGCAGGGCGTAGCCTCATCCATCGACCTCGTGGTGGACGGCGAAGGACCGGAGGTCCAGGTCTTCAGCCCACTGCCGGGCAGCTACTTCCGCTCCGTCGTCGTCAACTTCTCGTTCGACGTTCGGGACGACGGAGCGGGCCTCCGCCACGACGGCGAGTTCGAGACCTCAGGCGACGGCGACCCGCGCGTCGTCAACGTGGACGGCGACCAACTCACCTCCCAGGAACCCCGCTCCACACCGGACGGAGGGGCGGCCGACATCCACGCCTACCTCAGCCGGGAGGGCGGCGACCCTATCGACATCACGCCCTACGGGTCGAGCCGATGGCGCGTCCTCGAGACGGGTGCGGCCTACGCACTCGCCGTCGACGTGAATCTCGGAGGCAGCGGCTCATTCGACCTCGCGTTCGAAGTCACCGACCGCACGGGCAACACCACGGTCGCGGACTCCGCGGACGTCGCGGTCCCGCCGCCTGCTCCCACGCCGACACCGAAACCGGCTGCGCAACCAGCCACCCCGACGCCCATACCGATCCCGACGCCGGAACCAACCGCTACACCCACGCCGACGCCAACACCGCAACCAACGCCGACACCGACGCCGGAGCCCGGGCCGGATGCAGCCGCCTGGCTGGAAGCCTGGGCACAGGCATGGCAGGCGTGGCTGGAGCACCTGCTGGCGGGGTTCTTCCGGTAACGACGAACGGGTGCCGAACTCCAGTTCAGCGAAGCCTGCACGCCTGGGCAGGCGAACGCAACAGGATCCTCTGCTACAATGGCGCTGCATATGTTTGGCAATCTGATATCACGCTTCTTCAAGACACCTCCTGCGCCTCCAGCGAGCGAGCCCGTCCCGCTTTCGACAGGTACGCGCTCAGCGGCCACGGAAGCCGTACGCGAGCCCCGACGGCGCAGGCCCCCCCGGGCGACCGGCTCCTCGGAACAGCGCCCTCCCCGGCAGGCGGAGCAGCGCACGGCCGCCCTTGTCGACGCGCCGGACGCGCCGTCCGGCAAGCGTCGCCGCAGCCGCGGGGGCAGAGGGCGGCGCAAGGGCGACGAGGCAACCACACCGGAAGCCACGCTTGGAACCGGGGCTCCGACACTGGGACCGTCGCCACGCGAACTGTCGTTCGGCCCCGTGCTCGTCTCAGAGCCCGTCAAGCGCGCGCTGGACCACATGCGCTACGAGTCGCCTACGCCCATCCAGGAACTCGTCATAGACCCGCTGCTCAACGGCGAGGACGTCGTGGGGCAGGCGCAGACCGGTACCGGCAAGACCGCAGGGTTCGGCATCCCCATCGCCGAACTGGTCGATGCACGCGAGGCGTTCGTGCAAGCGATAGTGCTCGTGCCGACGCGTGAGCTGGCGCGGCAGGTCACCGACGAGGTTACGGAGATCTGCAGGTATCGCGGCACGATGCTCGTGCCCGTCTACGGCGGGGCACGCCTCGGACCGCAGATCAGCGCCCTGCAGGATGGCGCGCAGGTAGTCGTCGGCACCCCGGGAAGGGTGATCGACCTGCTGGACCGGGGGGTGCTGCGTCTGGACAAGGTCAGGCTGGTGGTCCTGGACGAGGCCGACCAGATGCTGGACATCGGCTTCCTGCCGGACGTGCGCCGCATCCTGCGCTCGACGCCCCGCTCACGGCAGACGGCGCTGTTCACCGCCACCATCCCCACCATGATCAAGCGGCTCATCTACTCCTACCTGCGCGACCCGAGAACGTTCCGGGTCGGCGAGGAGGCCGAGCCGGTGGAGCAGGTGACGCAGCGCTACTGCGAGGTGGCGAGCCGCGACAAGCTGACCGCGCTCCTGAAGGTGCTCGACGAGGACGAACAGACGCTCGTCTTCCGACGCACCCAGGACGACGTGGACTGGCTCGTGAGGATGCTCGAGCGGCGCAGGGTCAAGGCCGCCGCCATCCACGGCGGGCTGCCGCAGGGAGAGCGCAACGCAGTGATGCAGCGGTTCCGCAGCGGCGCGCTCAAACTGCTCGTCTCCACGAACCTCACCTCGCGCGGCATCGACGTGCCCACGGTGGCCAACGTCATCAACTACGACATACCGGAGAGCGTCGAGGAGTACGTGCACCGCATCGGGCGCACGGCGCGCATGGGACGCGAAGGCACGGCGCTCACGTTCGTAAGCGAATGGGACCTGGACTTCTTCGACGCCATCAAGGCCCACGTCGGCGACGACCTCCAGCCGCTCGAACTGGGGTTGTACACGCTCCAGGAAACGAGCGCGTAGGGACGGCCCGATGCGCGCGACCGAGTTCCTCTCACGCACCCTGAGGCAGGACCCGAACGAGGCAGAGACGGTCAGTCACCGGCTCATGCTGCGTGCCGGCATGATGTTGCAGGCCGCGGCCGGGGTCTACTCTTACCTGCCGCTGGCGCTGCGCTCCATCAAGAAGATCGAACGCATCGTAAGGGAGGAGATGAACGCCGCGGGCGGGCAGGAAGTGCTCATGCCCACGCTCCAGACCCTTGAGACATGGGAGCAGTCGGGCCGCGCGGCCGCGTTCGGCGACAACCTCTTCCGCCTGTTCGACCGTCGCGAGCGCCCGCTGGTGCTCGCGCCCACGCACGAAGAGGTCGTGACCGCCATCGCGGGTGCGCACATCGAGTCGTACCGGGACCTGCCCCTCAACATCTACCAGATACAGACCAAGTTCCGCGACGAGCCGCGGCCCCGCGCAGGGTTGCTCCGCGGGCGCGAGTTTGTCATGAAGGACGCCTACTCCTTCGACACCGACCAGGAAGGGCTGGACGTCACCTACCAGCGGATGCGCGTCGCGTACCGAAACATCTTCCGTCGCTGTGGACTGCCGACCATCGAGGTTGAGGCCGACAGCGGCGCGATCGGCGGCAAGGACTCGCACGAGTTCATCATGCCGGCCCAGAGCGGTGAGGACGTCATCCTCTATTGCGAGGAGTCCGGCTACGCCGCCAACGTGGAACGCGCAACCTCGATCATCAACCCCGCCCTGGAAGGAGAACCGCTCCCGCTGGAAGTGGTGGACACGCCCGGCATCACTACCATCGCTGACCTGGCCGTGTTCCTCGGGATCTCGGAGTCGCAGACGCTCAAGGCCGTCTTCTACCAGGCTGACGCGGAGACCGTCCTCGTGACGGTCCGGGGTGACATCGAGGTCAACGAGGTGAAGCTCAAGAACCACCTCCACTGCCTGGACCTGCGCCTCGCGAACGCGGAAGAGGTCGCCGCGGCGGGGCTGACGCCGGGTTCGACCTCGCCCATAGGCCTATCGGGCATCAGGCGGATCGCGGACACGTCCATCCTGCAGGGCAACAACTTCGCCGCGGGCGCGAACCAGCCGGACAAGCACTACCAGAACGTCAACTACCCGCGCGACTTCGAGGTCGACGAGACCGTCGATATCGCCACCGCGCGCGAGGGCGACGGTAGCCCGGACGGCCAAGGCACGCTCAAGGCGGTGCGCGGCATCGAGGTGGGGCACGTCTTCAAGCTCGGCACCTTCTTCACCACCACGCTCGGCGTCGACTTCCTGGACGAGAGCGGCACGCTCAAGCCGCCCGTGATGGGCTGCTACGGCATCGGGGTTACCCGGATACTCGCCGCCGCCATCGAGCAGAACCACGACGATAAGGGCATCATCTTCCCCGCGCCCATCGCGCCGTTCCAGGCGCATCTCCTCGCGCTGAACGCGACCGACCCGGACGTGCGCGCGGCAGCCGACGCGCTGTACGACGAGCTCTCATCGGCGGGTTGCGAGGTGCTCTACGACGACCGCGCCGAGTCGGCCGGCGTGAAGTTCAACGACGCCGACCTTCTCGGTCTGCCCGTTCGCATCGTCGTGAGTCCGCGCAACCTCAAGCAGAGCGTCGTGGAGATCAAGCGCCGCCGGGCCGACGAGGCCGCTCAGGTGCCGGCGGACGGCGTTGTCGCAGCCGTCCGGGACCTGCTCGCGCTGGACGAGCTGTAGTCGGCTTCCCCGACCAGGCCTCTCGTCTCACCCCGCGCCCCTCTCCGATTGAGCGGTCTACCCGTACGCCGTATACTGAGGCGGGAGGGACGACGGCATGAGCACGAACGGCACTGACAACGGCAAAGAGACCGGCACTTTTCTCGTGAAAGCGGGCCTCGCCCAGATGCTCAAGGGCGGCGTCATCATGGACGTGGTGACCGCAGAGCAGGCGAAGATAGCCGAGGACGCAGGCGCGTGCTCCGTGATGGCGCTGGAGCGCGTCCCCGCCGACATCCGCGCGGACGGCGGCGTTGCCCGTATGTCCGACCCCGCGATGATCGAAGCGATCATGCGCGCCGTGACCATCCCGGTCATGGCGAAGGTACGCATCGGCCACTTCGTCGAGGCGAAGATCCTCGAGGCGATCGGCATCGACTACATCGACGAGTCCGAGGTGCTGACGCCCGCCGACGAGGAGCATCACGTCTGGAAGCACGACTTCAAGGTACCGTTCGTCTGTGGCTGCCGCGACCTCGGCGAGGCCCTGCGCCGCATCGGTGAGGGCGCCGCGATGATCCGCACGAAGGGCGAAGCCGGAACCGGCGACGTCGTAGAGGCTGTTCGCCACATGCGTACCGTGATGAAGCAGATACGCCGCGTGCAACTGATGGGCGACGACGAACTGACCGCCTACGGGAAGGAGATCGGCGCATCGCTCGACCTGCTGCGCGAAACGAAGCGGCTCGGACGCCTGCCGGTGGTGAACTTCGCCGCGGGTGGCGTTGCCACTCCCGCCGACGCTGCGCTGATGATGCACCTGGGCGCGGACGGCGTGTTCGTCGGCTCGGGCATCTTCAAGTCTGGTGACCCGTCTGAGCGGGGCAAGGCCATCGTCAAGGCAGTGACCCATTACGACGACCCCGAGGCGATCGCGGAAGCGTCCAAGGGCCTCGGTGAACCGATGGTCGGCATCAGTGCGCGTTCCCTTGCTCCGGGGCAGGAGCTGGCTACCCGAGGCTGGTGAGGTCCGACCCAACGACGAGGTGACCGCGACGGCAACCGTCGGCGTACTTGCGCTCCAGGGCGACTTTCAGGAGCACTGCACCGCGCTCCGGGGTCTGGGCGTGTCCGTCACCGAGGTGCGCAGGGCCGACCAACTGGACGCGATAGACGCGCTCATCATTCCCGGCGGAGAGAGCACCTCCATGGCGAAGCTCATGGACGCCTATGGGATGCGCGTCCCCCTGCAGACATTCGCCGCAAGCGGGCGCCCCACCTGGGGCACCTGTGCCGGGCTCATCCTCCTCGCTTCCCGGCTCGCGGAGGACCGTCCCGAGCCGCTCGGCCTCATGGACATCGCCGTTCAGAGGGATGGGTTCGGCAGGCAGGTCGATTCGTTCGAAACAGAGCTGGATATCGCTGGGGTGCAGGGCGGCCCCGTCCACGCGGTCTTCATCCGCGCGCCGCTCATCCTGGAGACAGGCTCGGACGTCCAGACGCTGGCGTCGCTGGCCGACGGCACGGCGGTTGTAGTGCGGCAGGGACATCTTCTGGCTTCCGCCTTCCACCCGGAGTTGACAGGAGACGCGCGGATGCACCGCTACTTCGTGGAGATGCTTCCGGTGGGAGCATCCCCATGATCCGCCCGTTCCGCATGATCGATGCTCCCTGCCTGCTGTTGCAGGGCTGCCCCAGCAGCAGAGACCTCGTCCACGCCCGCCCATCGCTGGGACACGGGAGCCGGAAACTCACCCGGACAACGGCGGCCTGTGTGGGGATATCAGCCGGTATTCGTCGAAAGGTGCTCGGATCGTTCGAGGACGGGTCGCTCGAGGCGCTCGTGATCGTGCAGGTCCGCAGGGCCGCTTCCGCGTGGGAGGTCTGCGGCTTCTTCTCCTCTGCACAGGCATACAACCAGGTAGACGAACTCCTGCTCGCCGCCGCTGCCGCCGCGGGGGAGGCCGGCGCGGAGCGCCTCTTCCTCCGCTGCGCCACCGAAGGCCCCGCATCCGCCCCGGCGCAACGCGCGGGATTCCACCGCGCCTTCTCGGAAGAACTGTTCACTGGCACATTGCGGACGACCCGGGACACCCCGATGCACTTCCGCTCCATCAGGAACCGCGACATGCACGACGTGTTCAGGCTGCACATGGCTACGGCGCCTTTCGCCGCACGGCCGGCCCTGGGGTTGACCATCAACGAATGGATGGCAGCCAGAGAACCTTCCCCAGGCCGGACCAGGGAGTACGTGTGCGATACTGAGCACGGCGTCAGCGCATGGGCCCGCGTGGACCTCGTAAGCGATTCCGTCATCGTGGAGGCTGCTTTGCACCCGGACTTCCCCACTCTGGCCCCGATGCTCGTGGAAGGAGTGGCACGGGTAGCCGGCCACGCCTCACCGGTGCGATGGATCGTCCCCACGTACCAGCCGTACATCGCCCAGGCTCTTACCAATCTCGGCTGGCGGTCGGAGAGTATGTATGAAGTCTCCGTCAAACCCATCGCACAGCGTGTCCGCCAACCCTACATGACACCCGTGCAGGCATAGGTTGCCCCCGATGACGACATCCCCACCCACGACGCTTGGACCAACGACGGAGAGGGAACGGCGCGATCTCTACGCCGTGCTGCCGCTCGCCATCCGCAAGGCCGTTGAGGAGCAACCGGACCCCGAGGACCTGCTCGAAGTCGTGCTCGACCTCGGGAGGCGGCCGGAAGCCCGGTTCGCCGGCAGGGACGTACAACTGGGCTGCGCCGACGTCTCCCGTGAAGACCTGGACCACGTTACCGCACGCGTCGGTGACTTTGGCGACGACAACCGCGCGGGCATCGAGCGCACGCTGCACCGCATATCCGCGATCCGCAACCGTCGAGGCGAGGTCATCGGCCTGACCTGTCGCGTGGGGCGCGCCGTCCAGGGAAGCGCCCGCGTCATCGAGGACCTCGCGCTCTCCGGAAAGAGCATCCTCCTCGTGGGCAGGCCGGGCGTCGGGAAGACCACCATCCTGCGGGAGCTCGCCCGCGTCCTTGCAGATGCGAGGAAGCGCGTCATCATCGTGGACACGTCAAATGAGATCGCGGGCGACGGCGACATCCCCCACCCGGCCATAGGCCGAGCGCGCCGGATGCAGGTCCCCACGCCCTCCCGCCAGCACGACGTGATGATCGAGGCGGTGGAGAACCATATGCCGCAGGTCATCATCGTGGACGAGATGGGCACCGAGCTGGAAGCCATCGCGGCAAGGACCATCGCCGAGCGGGGCGTACAACTCGTGGCAACAGCCCATGGCAACACGTTGGAGAACCTTCTCGTAAACCCGACACTGTCCGACCTTGTCGGAGGCATACAGACCGTCACGCTGGGAGACGAGGAGGCGCGCCGACGCCGAACGCAGAAGACGATCCTCGAACGGAAGGCCCCGCCAACCTTCGACGTGCTCGTAGAGATCCAGAGTTGGAACAGCGTCGCCGTTCACGCTGATGTAGCGAAGACGGTGGACGCGGTACTCCGCGGGAGGACCGTTACCCCGGAGACGCGGGAACTGGATGAATCGGGCGCCGTGCGAAGGAGCTACCAACGAGCAGCGGCCCCACCCGAATTCGAGGTCGCTCCCTTCATCTACAGCCAGGAGCGGGAGTACCGGCCGAGGAAGCAGGAGCAGGAAGCCTTCGAACGAGAGCCCGTCCCCGGCTCTCCCCCCAGGCCGGCCACGCGCGTTCATCCCTTCGGCGTCAGCCGCGAACGCCTCCAGCAGTCGGCGGGCGGGGCGGGGCTGGCGGTCCGCGTGGCGGACAGCCTCAGCGACGCAGACGTAGTCCTGACGACCAAGGCCCATTACCGCCGACGCGCGAGCGTACTGGTAGCCGCCGAGGAGCAGGGCGTGCCTGTCTACGTGCTGCGCCGCAACACACCGGGCCAGATCGTCGGTTTCATCGAACAGCTCAGCGAGACGGCAGAAGATGGGGAGAGTCACCACGGCGGAGCAGCGGAAGCGGAAGAGGGGGTCCAGCGCATCCTTGCCGGCGAGACGAGCACGGTCGAGTTGCGCCCTCAGTCCTCGTTCGTTCGGCGCATCCAGCATCGCATCGCAGAGCAGGCCCAGCTGCGCTCCCACAGCGTGGGACGGGAGCCCCGGCGGCGTGTCACCATCCGACGCACCAGATAACCCGCCCGCCCCCGTGCTATCATCGGCGTTCCGCGAGGGACACGTTTGAGCGGCTTGTTCATATCGTTCGAGGGTGGCGAAGGCTCCGGCAAGACCACCCAGACCGACCTGCTGGTGGAACACCTGGAAGCAGAGACCGGGCGGCGCGTTGTGCGGCTGCACGAGCCCGGCGGTACTCCCCTGGGCGAGTACATACGCGACTGGGTAAAGGCACAGAGCGCCCCGCTGACGCTACAAGCCGAACTGCTGCTCTTCGTGGCGTCTCGCGCCGAACTCGTGAAGCGGGTCATCCGCCCCGAGTTGGAGGCGGACTCGATCGTCGTCGCGGACCGCTACGCGGATTCCACAACCGTCTACCAGGGCTACGCTCGCGGACTCCCCCTGAAAGACGTGCGGTCGGCCAACGGCATCGCAACGGGAGGCGTGTGGCCGGACGTCACGTTCCTGCTCGACGTCCTACCGGATGCCAGCCTGCGCCGCGCGGGGCTCCAGATGTCGTTCGACGCGGAAGGGCGAGTAGAGCCCCTGCCCCGCGCGGACGACACCGGCAAGCGACGCTTCGAAGAACTAAGCCCGGGCTTCCACCAGAAGGTGAGGGACGGCTACCTGCGGCTGGCGAAGGCCGAACCCGAGCGATGGGTGGTGGTCGACGGGCAGCAGGCGGTGGAGGAGGTCCACGCGCAGGTGTGGGAACGGGTGCAGGGACTGCTGCGCTCGGTGTAGCGGTCTCGCTTGACAGGCGACCTGGCGTCGTCTAGGCTTGTCAGGTTCCCCTCTCTGGGAGGGGGACTCTTGGACAGGCACCTTAACAAGTGAATAGTGGAAGGAAAGCGCCGCGTGCCCCATTGGGGTACGCACCCTGTCAAGAAAAACGAGTCTCTTAGAGGCTCAAACTTGATTGAGAGTTTGATCCTGGCTCAGGACGAACGCTGGCGGCGCGCCTAATGCATGCAA
>JAPPHT010000046.1 GCA_028874795.1 Chloroflexota bacterium | reverse complement strand
GCCGGGGGTTATCTCGTTGCGGAAGGACTTGCCGATCTGCGCGATGCCGAACGGCAGCTTGTGGCGCATGGCGGTGAGCACGTTGTCGAAGTTGATGAAGATGCCCTGTGCAGTCTCGGGGCGCAGCCAGACCTGGTTCGCCGAGTCCTCGACGGGGCCGACGAACGTCTTGAACATGAGGTTGAACATGCGCGGGTCGGAAAGCGCGGCCCCGTCGTCCGGGCACTTCGAGGGGTCGTCGAGGTGGTCGGGACGGAAGCGCTTGCGGCACTGGGGGCATTCAACGAGCGGGTCGGTGAAGTTCTCAGCGTGTCCGCTGGCGACCCAGACCTGCGGGTTCTGGATGATGGCGCTGTCCAGGCCGACGATGTCGTCGCGGTCGTAGACCATGGCGCGCCACCACGCCTCCTTGACGTTGCGCTTGAGCTCGACGCCAAGCGGGCCGTAGTCCCAGCTCGATCCGATGCCGCCGTATATCTCGCTGGAGGGGAAGACAAAGCCCCGCCGCTTGGCGAGGGAGACGAGTTTCGCGAGTTCTGGCTGGGCCATCGGTTCTCTCCTGAGCTGGCTCGATGGGGTGAAGGGCGTGTTGGTCAAGTATAGCGGACGCCTGTGGGAGGCCGGATGGGGGCCCTCGCCCGCCGCGCCAGCGCGTCGACCCGTTCGGCAAGCTCAGGGTAGGCTCTCTCCCCAAGGGAGCAGGAAACGAGGAATCCTGCCTTCCCAGGATGTTTCGACAGGCTCACCACGAGGGGCACTCCTGAGAGATTTCTCGGCTCCGCTGCGCTTCGCTCGAAATGACAATGCTTTGCGGCCGCCCTCAGGGCTGCGAGTTTGCGCGCTGAAGCACGGGCCTTCGCAGGAACGGCGGGGCTGCGCCAGGGGCGGTGGTATAGTGGCGGCATCCCCTGGCGCCGAGTGGAGGCCCGATGAGCCCGATCGTCCGTGGGCTGACGATGCTCTACCTGACGACGATCCTGCTCGGGTTCGCGCACGGGATGCTGCCGCCCATCATCCCGGTGCTGGCGAGCGAGTTCGAGATATCCGGCGGGTTCGCGGCGCAGGTGGTCACGGCCTTCATGGTGGGTCGGTTGATCGGCCAGCCGCTCGGCGGGACGTTGATCGACCGTTTCGGCACCCGGCCGGCCGTCCTCGGCGGACCGGTGGCGATGGCGCTGGCGGTCTCGGTGGGCGTGGTGACGCAGTGGTTCTGGCCGTTGCTCATCGGGCTGTTCATCGCCGGAGCCGCTGACAGCATGTGGATGCTGGGACGCGAAATCGCCGGCGTGGACCTCGTGAAGCCGAACCAGCGCGGACGGCTGATGAGCGGCTTCATGGGGTTCCACGGCGTGGGGATGGGCCTGGGCGCGTGGCTGGGCGGCAACGTGGGAGAGGACGTTGGCGTGCGCGCCGTGTTCGCGATCTACACGGCTATCGCGGCTTTCGTGTTCCTCGTAAGCGTGCTCATCCCGAGCGCCGAGCGGCCGCAGGCCGCGCGTTCGGTGCCCCCGCGGGTTGAGGGAAGCCGGCTGGAGCGCCTGTACAACCTGTACCTGCAGATAGACCCGCGGATGAGGGCAACGTACCTGGTCCTGATCTTCGCCACGGCGAGCATGATGCTCTACCGCACGGCGTACCAGGCCATCGTGCCGCTCCACATGGACGACATCGGTCTGACGCCCAGCCAGATCGGCGAGCTTTTCCTGGTGGTTGCGTTCGGCTCGCTGGTGATGATCGTGCCGGCGGGGTTCGTGGTGGACAAAATAGGGCGCAAGTGGGCGACGGTGCCGAGCACAGCGATGCCCGGTATCGCGTTCCTGCTCATCCCGTTCACGGGCAGCCTGGGACCGCTCATCGCGATAGCCGTCTTCATGGGCTTCTCGAACGGCTTGTCGCTGGGGTCGGTCGCTACGTCGACGTACGACGTGGCGCCCGATGCCGTGCGTGCGCGGCTGCAGGCGGCCCGGCGGACGGTGTCGGAGGTGGGAGCGATCACGGGTCCGCTGCTGGGCGGGTTCCTGGCCGTTCAACTCGGGGCGGGCCCGGTGTTCTTCGTGTATGCGCCGGTGCTGCTCATCGCCGCCGCGTTGCTGATGTTCGTCGCGCGCGAAACGCTGGTGAAGCGTCCGGCGCAAGCGCCGTCCGCCAGCCACGGCGCGTAGGCGTCGGCGGCTCGTGTTCCGGGGTCTCGCGCAACGCACGCCCTTCTACTACGGGTGGGTCGTCGCGGGCGCGGTGCTGGTGACGATGACGATCAGCGGCGCGGTCGCCGCCCCGATGTTCAGCGTGTTCTTCTCCCACTGGACGGAAGAGTTCGGGTGGTCACGCACGGCGATCTCCGGAGGGTTCAGCGCCGGCACGATAGCTGCTGCGGTGGCGGGGCCGCTGGTGGGCCGGGCCCTCGACCGGTACGGCGGGCGGCTGGTTATGGGCGGAGGGGCGTTGCTCATGGCGGCGTCGGTGGCGGGCCTGGGCTTCATGGGGAGCCTCGTCGGGCTGTACGTCGGGCTCATCGTGGGGCGGACCGCGTTGATGAGCATCCAGAACCTGGGCGGCCACACGGTCATCGCCAACTGGTTCGTGCGGCGCAGGGCGTTCGCGACGGCGGTAGCCGTGAACGGCAGCCGCCTGGGGCTGGGGCTCTGGCCGCTGCTGGGGGCGGCGCTCATCGCGGCGTTGGGCTGGCGGGAGGCGCTGTGGGCGGTCGGCGCACTGATGGCCCTGCTTGCACTCTTTCCGCTGGTCGCCATCGTCTCGCGGCAACCGGAGGACGTGGGGTTGTACCCGGACGGACGCCCGCCTCCAGACACGGAGGAGGAACGTCGGCGTCCGGCGCAGCAGGAGCACCAGTGGCGTCCGAGGGAAGCGGTGCGGACACGGGCGTTCTGGCTGCTGCTGTTCGCGCACATGGGCGCGATGCTGGCCGGAGGGGGCTTCGGTCTGCACCGCATACCGCTCTTCCTCGACCGGGGACTGGAAGAGAGCCTGGTGGGGCCGCTGCTGCTGGTCCACTCGGTGGGGATGCTCGCGGGCGGCTTCATCGCGGCGTGGGTGATGGGGCGCACGTCGTACCGCGTTGTCATCGCCGCCTGTATGGCGGGGGCGTCGGCTGCGATGGCCGTGGTGGGGTCCGTTCCGGCGGGTGGGGCGATGGTAGCGTTCACGCTCGCGGAGTCGTCGGTCTTCGGCGGCGTTTTCGCGATGTTGCCCGTGGTCTACGCCGAGTATTTCGGCAGGGACTCGCTGGGAACGATACGGGGTATCGCTCACCCTGTCGTTGTGGCATCCAACGCAGTGGGGCCGGTTTTCGCCGGGTATGTGTTCGAGACGACGGGGACGTATGGCGTTGCGCTGGCGGTGTTCAGCGTCGTGTTGGGCGTGGGGGCGCTGAGTGCGTTCCTTGCGCGCCGCCCCGTTCTGCGGGAGGCGTTGTTGCGCGACACTGAACGTCACACCCGTTGATGAATCGCAACCCAGTATCAGTTTCTCGCACCTTATTGACACCGACACGTGAGGGGTAAACAATCTCTCGTGACCGGATGGCTGAACCAAGCGAGACCATCAGGAGGAAACATGACCACTCACGTTCATCAGCATGACCATACCGAGGAAGCTGAGCACTGCCATGAGCACGTGGGCGAGCACTGCCACAACCACGGCGACGTGCATTGCCACGAGCACGGCGCGGGCCACTGCCACGTCCACGGTGACGAGGCCTGCGTAGCCCTCGGCGGGGGCGAGCAGTTCGACGAACACGGCGCTGAGCACTGCCACCAGCATGGCGAGGAGCACTGCGCGGACCCGGACGACCCGCACCACGTACCCCACGCAGCGTAACTCTTCAGCTCGTGCTATGGAGCCGGCAGATCACCGGTAACACAGCTTGGGCGGGGGGGCCCCCCCGGGCCCGCGCCCCCCGGGGGGGGGAAAAAGGCCCCCCCCCCCCCCCACACCCAACACCCCCCCCCCCCCCCCCGGGGGCCGGGCCCCCCCCCCCCGCGCCGCCGCCCGCCGCCCGGGGGCCGCGGCCCCCCCCCCCCCTCCTCCCCCTGGGGGGGGGGGGCGCCGGGCGGCCCCCCCCCCCCCCGCTTCTGCGTGAAAGGGGCAGCATCGCCGTGACGACGGAACACCGCCACGACCACGAGGCTGACGAGGGCCACGACCACGAGGCGCACGCCGAACATGACCATGGCCACGAGGGCCACGACCACGAGGCGCATGCCGAACATGAGCACGGCCACGAGGGCCATGACCATGAGGCCCACGCCGAACACGACCACGGTCACGAGGGGCACGACCACGAGGCGCACGCGGAGCACGACCACGGCCACGAAGGCCACGAGCACGAGGCGCACGCCGAACACGACCACGGTCACGAGGGCCATGACCACGAGGCGCACGCCGGGCACGAGCACGGCCACGAGGGCCACGATCACGAGGCGCACGCCGAACACGACCACAGCCACGAGGGCCATGACCACGAGGCCCACGCCGAACACGACCATGGCCACGAGGGCCATGACCATGAGGCGCACGCCGAACACGACCATGGCCACGAGGGCCATGACCATGAGGCGCACGCCGAACACGACCATGGCCACGAGGGCCACGACCATGACGACCACGGACACGGTGGTCACGATCACCATGGTCATGGACACGGCCACGACCATGATCACGCCCACGATCTGCGCGGAGCGAGCAAGCGCAGCCTGGTCCTGGCCCTCACACTGATCTCGAGCTTCATGTTCGTCGAGGTAGCCGGCGGGATACTGTCGGGCAGCCTCGCGCTGCTGGCGGACGCGGGTCACATGCTGACGGACGCCGCGGCGATCCTGTTGGCGCTCTTCGCCATGTGGATAGCGGAGCGCCCCGCGTCGGTTGAGAGCACGTTCGGCTACTACCGGACCGAAGTGCTCGCCGCGCTGTTCAACACTCTGAGCCTGTGGGTGATCGCGGCCTGGATATTCTTCGAGGCGTACCACCGCATCAGGGAGACACCGGAGGTCGAGGGGCCGCTGCTGCTCGGCGTGGGCGTGGCGGGTCTGCTCGTGAACATCGCGGCGGCCTATGTCCTGCACCGCGCGGCAGGGGAGAGCCTGAACGCGGAAGGCGCGTTCCAGCACGTCATGGCGGACCTGTTCGGCTCCATCGGCGTGGTCGTGTCCGGCGGGCTGATCCTTGCGTTCGCGACGAACCCGGACTCCAACTGGTACATCGTCGACCCCATCCTGAGCATCGGCATCGGCCTGCTCATCCTGCGGAGCTCCTGGGGCCTGTTCATGCGGGTGTTCAAGGTGCTCATCGAGGGCACACCCAAGCACTTGGACATGTACCGCGTGTGCAGCGACATGGAAGACGTGCCCGGCGTGACCATCATCCACGACGTGCACGCCTGGACCATCACCTCCGGCTACGACGCGATGACTGCCCACGTACTGGTGGACTCAACTCAGCGCGGGAACGAGGACGACATGCTCGCCCGGTTGCGGGCCATCGCCTACGGCTATGGCATAGGCCACGTGACCCTGCAGCTCGAGTACTCCGCCACGGCATGCGAGGAGAACCACCACGTCGAGCACCTCGTTGCACGATCGCGGGCGTAGCGACGGAGGCGATGTCATCGAGGAGAGGGGGCCGACGTCCTCGAGAGGATGCTGCGCGCTGAAGTGCGGGTGTCGTTCAGCATGACAGCCCCACTCCCGCCGGCCCCGCCGCGTGCGCTGCCCGCGCACCCTGGATTACCGCCGGTGCGGGAATGACGGAACACCCCAGCCACGCCCCAATCGCAGGCTGGGAGGTTCCTGCCTATGCGGGAATGCTGGACGCTATCTTCACGAGGACGACGGAGGCGCTTGCCGCAGCGTTGCGTCCCTCGTAACCTTCCGCGCGGAGGTGGGCTATGGCTGACTATCCCAGGACAGACCTGATCGTCGAGACGGAGTGGCTCGCGGAACACCTGACGGACCCGAATGTGCTCGTCATCGAGATGGCGCAGGACGGCGGCGATTTCGAGAACGGGCATATCCCGGGCGCGGCGCTCTCACCCACGTGGCAGATCAAGGGCTCGGAGCAGACGCGGCTCGTTGCGCCGCCGGACGAGGCGAAGGCCTGGTTCGAGTCGGTCGGCATCGGGGACGACACCCTTGTCGTGGGGTACGACCGGTTCCACAGCAGGGATGCGTCGCGCCTCTGGTGGGTGCTGAACTACTACGGCCACACGAACGTCCGCGTGCTGAACGGCGGGTGGACGAAGTGGGCCGCGGAGGGTCGTGACGTCGAGTCGGGCCCCTCCCGGGTCAGTGGTGGAGGCGTGACCTTCACGCCGCAGCCGCCGAACGGTGCGGTCGCGTCGGACGTTGAGAAGCTCAAGGCCGCAATCGGCGCTGACGGTACAGTCATCTGGGACGTGCGCACCGAGGACGAGTACACGGGCGCGAACTCGCGGGGCAACGCGCGGGTAGGGCACGTGCCGGGAGCGGTGTTCCTGGAGTGGGTGCACCTGGTGGCCGAGGACGATACGTTCAAGTCCGCCGATGAGATCCAGGAGATCGCGCGCGGCCTCGGCATCACGCCTGAGAAGGCGGTGCACGTCTACTGACAGGGCGGTGTGCGTGCGTCGCACGCCATGCTTGCCCTCACGCTCGCCGGCCACGAGTCCGTGTGCATGTACGACGGCTCCATGGGAGAGTGGGCGAACCGGGACGACACGCCCCTGGAGGTATAGGGCGCGCCGTCCCGGCGGGGCTCGTTGTCATGTTGAGCGGAGCTGAGGGCGCAGCCTGAAGCGCAGTCGAAACATCTCTCGGGGAGAACGTTGCATACGTCGGGGCGCCCCCGAGAGATTCCTCGACTCCGCCATCGGCGACAGCCGACGGCTCCGCTCGGAATGACAATCCCGCGCCACGCAGGGCCCTCACCCTCGCGCTAAAGCGCGTTTCCCTCTCCCTCAGGAAAGGGGAGGGGTAGACCCTCCCGTGCCACTCCGCCCGAGGCTGCCACCTTCCTGCCTGCGCAGGAACGACGAAACCGCGCCCCGACCAGTCACTACTCTATGGCGAAGACCGCCTGAACGCGGACGCTCACTTCAAGCTCGCCGCCGAAGAACTGCGTGGGCGGCCCCGCTGAGTCCATCGCTGCCATGGCGAACCGCGCCTCAGCGACCGGGAACGTGTCGAAGCTGCCCTCCGATATCGAAACGAGCGGGCCGCGAACGACCTCCAGCTGATCGGCGTACAGTTCGGCCTTCGCGACTGCGTCCTTGATGGCGAGCACCCGCGCTTCTTCCTCCAGCGCGGTCGTGTCCTCGATCCGGAAGCTAACGCTCTGCACACGAGTGAGGTCGCCGCCAGCGGTCACGGCGCGGTCGACGATGTCGCCCGTCGCGTCGAGGTTGCGGAGCGTGACGTTCAGGGTGTTCGTGACCTGGAAGCCGAGCAACTGCGGCTGTCCGTCGCGCACGTACTCGTAGCGGGGATCGATGGAGAAGCGCGCCGTCCGGATGTCGTCCTCGGCGACACCAGCCGAACGCAACTCCTCGACGATGGCCGCAAGGGCGCGAGCCGCGTCGTTCCGTGCCTCGCTGACGGTGTCGCGCAGCGCCTCGACGCCCAGCGAGATGACGGCGATGTCCGGCTCACCGGAGACGGTGCCGAGCCCGGATGCGTGGATGCCGCTGTTCGTGTCGTAGACGATCGTGCTGCTGCCGCCTCGGAGGTCGGTGGCCACGGGGCCGTCACCGTCCGTGTCTCCGTTGCCGCTGTCGGAGCACGCGGTGAATGGGACCGCGGCCAACAGGAGCACGCTCAGCAGCAAGGCGGTTCTCCTGACGTGGGACGTGTGGAAGGAGGCCATCGTTCATTCTCCTGTTCTGGCCGGCTGCGGGCCGCGGGGCTCCGGGTAAGGATAGCGCTGCGAACCATATGCCACCGGAGTCCGTATACTAAAGAGTACGCGCAGTCCGGCGCGTTCGTTCCCTCGACATGCGCTCCATCCTGCGTGAAACCATCCAGACCATCGCGCTCGCGGCCTTCTTCATGCTGCTGCTGCAGGGCGCGATCCAGAACTACCGCGTGGAGGGTCCCAGCATGCTTCCGCTGCTGGAGGACCTGGACGGCGTGTTCGTGAACAAGCTCGCCTACGAGACGGTCGATGCGGAGCACGTCGCCCGCTGGATCCCCGGGCTGGGCGCGGCAGAGGGCGAGGTATGGCGCCCGTTCGGCGAGCCGGACTACGGCGACGCGGTGGTGTTCCGTTGGCCAAGGGACGAGCGGCAGTACTTCGTCAAACGCGTCATCGGCAAGCCGGGCGACCTGATAGAGATCGAGCGCGGGGAGGTCTACCGCAACGGCGAGCCGGTCGACGAGCCGTACGTGGAGCACTCGTCAGGCGAGACGATCATCGAGCGCGCCGTGCCGGAAGGGCACTACTACGTGCTCGGGGACAACCGCGCGCAGAGCGACGACTCCCGCAGGTGGGGATTCGTGCCGGAGGAGAACATCGTGGGCGAGCTCTGGTTCGCCTACTGGCCCTTGGAGCGGTTCGGCTTCTTCTAGGGCGTGGCGTGGTTCGACAGGCTCACCATGAGCGGACGAGTAGTGTTTGCGATAGCCTGTTGGGGATGCCCCCGTAGCTCAATGGCAGAGCGCCGGGCTTTTAACCCGGGCGTTGCAGGTTCGAGTCCTGTCGGGGGTACCAAGCTACACGAAAGCGAGAACCTTCCTGCTGCGGGTGACACTCTCGTTATAGCTGCATCCGGTAGGGGTCACGTGCCTTGGAATCCTTCAGGTCTGCGCTGGGCACGTCGCCTTGGCCGAGGAACACGCCCATTTCAACGGGCGATGCCTTCCGATATATGTCCTTCATAGGCCGGCCGAACTCTCCTGCCACGTATCCGCTGCGATCGTGCTGTCGGTATGCTCTAGACCCCAGAATACCGTGGGGTCCGCCGACAACGGTTCCGATGCTGCTGGGCCGTCCTCCGATGCACTGCGTGCTTCCCCGTCACTGTCACGCGTCGGCACTCAGAACGGGCCAACCACCTCAGAGAAAGGTACGGGGATGATCTCGTTGCTCGTGGGAGAGATGCCGATGCCGCCCACGATCAGCACCCTGCCGTCCTGCAATACGGTCGCAGAGTGACCCATGCGCGGCTCCAGCATGTCAGGACCCGGACTCCAAGCATCGGTGCGCGGATCGAATATCTCGGTCGAGGCAAGCAGGTCATCGGGCAGAGAACCGCTGGCCCCGGGCTCTCCCTCTAACGCCTGACCGCCTGAAACGAGCAGCCTGCCGTCAGGCAGCGGCGTGAGCGCGGGTAGGTTGCGTCCTATGGCCATTGGAGCAGTGTATGTCCATGTATCCGCGACGGGGTCGTATATCTCCGCGTGCGCTCTTTGCCACTTCTCTTCCTCTTCGAAAAAAAGGGCATACAGCTCATGCCCGGACATACCCTCTTGCAGGGACGGGCTGACATAGCGCGACCGGTCGAAGTCGTCACCGTAGACGGACGGATCGCGGCCCACCACGAGCACGCGTCCATGGGGGAGCAGCGCTGCGCGAGGATCACCGCGCTTGTGGTGCATGGGAGAGCCCGTCGCCCACGTATCAGCAAGCGGATCATAGATCTGCACCTTGTTGGAAGACTCCCCGCTAGCGATATCCTTGCCGCCCATCATCAGGAGACGGCCGTCGCGCAAGGTGACCAAAGCAGTATTGAGCGCCGGGTGTGGCAGTGGAGCGGCTTCTGCCCAGGATTGCGTCGACGGATCGAACACCTGAACGGCGCCCAACGCCTCGGGGGATTCTAGGAGAGCGCCGAGGTCGTCTTCCGCCTCCTCAATCTCCTCACCGAAGCCGCCCAGCAGCATGATCCTTCCATCCTGCAGCGGCGCTACGCTGGCGAGCAGCCGGGTCTTGGGTGGACTGGGGATGGCCGTTACAGAACCGGACGCAAGGTCGACGGCATTGACCACTGTCAGCGGCTCGACTTCCTCACCTATCCCCACGACCAGCAGGCAGCTTTGACCCACCTCGACGGCACGTGGCAGGACTCCGAAAGGAGTTGAGTAGGCTGCCTCCGCACTGCCAGCCTGGGCCTCCTGCGCGGGTCGTGCATCGATGCCCCAAAGACCAGTGACCGGGTCGTAAGTCTGGCTGAGGACGTTCGGGAAGGGGATGATGACGTTGTTGTTGCCCCCGCCCGTAAATCCGCCCAGAACCAGCACACGTCCGTCGGGGAGAAGGAACGACAGGTGGCCAAAGAGACCAAGGAGCATGTCGGGCGTCCCGAACTCCACGACCCGGCCAATGTCCGACAACTCCGCTGTCAACTCCACACGTACGGCCTGCTTCCCTGTCTCCGCATTTCCGTCGACGGCTTCCCCGAACAGCTCGAGGTCCCGGTATATCTGCGCGACGCTGATTTCTCCGGCGGCTGACACTTGCCGCAACAGGCCGTCCTCCGCGCCGATTCGGTATGTGACATCCAACGAACCGCCCGCGTTGCGGAAACTGTAGCGCGTTTGCCCGGATACGACCTGCACCTCGGTGCCGCCGAATTCTTCGCGCCCTTCGAGCGTCAAGTTGGAGATGGTTCCGGTGTTGTGGGGGAGGAGAATACCGCCGATATCCACCACGTAGGGGTGACGGTCCTCCCACAGGCGCACCCATGACGGCGCCGCAGGCTCCCGGACGTACAGCTGGCCCATGGCCGAGATCACTTCCGCCGCGAACACGCGGTCGTCCTGCGAGGTAGCGGTAACGTTCAACCTCGTGTACGGCTGCCCGTCCTGGGACACCCCGTCCAGGGTTGCCTCGTAACGAACCCAAGCGCCGTCCACCAACCCATTGAGCGTCATCTCCGCATCGAATGCGAACCCGCCACCGGCGGCAGAAGCGCTGGTGAGCGCGTCCCATAGGACGTCGAAAGCGGCAGGGTCCCAATCCGGTGGCGGCGTGCGTGTCGGCTGGACTTCTGGTGTAGGAGAGGGCATGGGGGTAGACGGCAGCGCCGCCACGGATGCCACCATGTTGCAGTAATCCATAGAGGACGTATCTGCCGTCGGAGTGGCGGTCGGAGTTTCGAGTACGGGGAGAACTGCAGGTATCGGCGTGGCTGAAGGGGTCGGGATGCGTGTCGCCGCGGTTGCTATTGGGGACGGCGTGGCATCGTTGTTGCACGCCAGTAGCGACAGCAACGCCAGCCCGATCAGGCCTACCGATACGGGGAGCACTCTCCACCTCGCACGAGGAACATCTCAGTGATGCTACCACGCGGGCAGATCAGTTCAGGCCCCTGCTGCCCCACCCGGGTCCTGCCTTCTTAGAGTCCGGCTGCAGCCTTGTTGGCGGCGTACACGCCGGGTGCTACGGGGAGGTAGCCCTCTCCGACGACCAGGTCGTAGCCGTGGTCCATGTAGTGCTCGACGAAGGCCCGAACCCCGGGCCTCTCAAGGCTGGCGACATTGACGTAGATGAAGAGAGGACGCGCAAGCGGCTTGTAGGAGCCATCTTCGATAGTGGCGTGGTCAGGGACAACACAGCCTTCCCCTGCGTCGATGGCCATGGCCTCGAGGGTGTCCTCGTTCTCCAGGTAGAGGTCATAGCCGAAGAAGCCGAGACTGCCCTGATTGTCAACGATCCCTTGGACGAGGACGCTTGCGTCGTTCGAGGCGGTGTAGTCGGAGCGAGACGACTGGGCGCCATTGATCTCTTCCATGAAGTAGTCGTATGTGCCGGAGTAGGGGTCGGGGCCGTAGAGTCGTATATCCAGGTCGGGGAATCCCTGCCGGACATCCTTCCAGCGATTGATGATGGAATCAGGAGCCCAGATCGTGTTGAGTTCCACTACGGTGAGGCAGTCGACGAAGTCGTTCTCCGGGTGGGCAACGACGACGAGCCCTTCGGTGCCGATGCGCATCTCGATATACTCGATGCCGT
Source organism: Chloroflexota bacterium (assembly GCA_028874795.1). Classification (GTDB taxonomy): domain Bacteria; phylum Chloroflexota; class Dehalococcoidia; order Lucifugimonadales; family Australimonadaceae; genus Bin16. The sequence goes on along the minus strand of JAPPHT010000046.1, from coordinate 7,634 downwards.
TGGCGACAGCCACCTCGGCTTCGGAATCCCTTATGGGCCGCGAGGCATTGGAGATATCGGCCTCGCCAGCAGTGAATCGCCTGAAGCCGCTACCGGTGCCTGAGACGAAGAGGCGGATATCGATGTCGGGCTGCTCCTTGCGGAACCCCTCCGCGGCGGCCTGCGTCACGTGGAAGACGACTCCCGAACCGACGGCGATGATCGGTTCACGCATAGGAGGTTGCACGGACTGCTCGGATTGCACCTCGGGCGATGGCGTAGGCGCGGGGCAAACCACCGATTGTATGGCAGGCACAGTGGACGTTCTCGGGTGTTGAAGGTCTCCGCCATGCGTGAGGGTGTAGGCTTTCAGACGGAAGAGGAGCGGGGAAGTCCGCACGTACTCACCCACGGTGAGCACGTCGCGCAGCCCCTCAGGCGTCGCTCGCAAGTCACGCCGCAAATACCGCACAGCCCGTTGTCCGTACAGCTCCGTCTCGCCTCCGTAGGCCCGCGCGTTGACCACTCCTTTGGGGAAATGTCGGCTCTCAGCTTCTTCTGTGTGCTCACCGACCCCGGCGATGGCTGCGCGCAACTCAAGCGCACCGACGGCAGTCTCTCCTGCCAGGAACTCTGTCCTCGTCTCCTCTTCTCCCTCGCGCAGCCCCTCAGCAGACAGCGCCAGTGCGCAACCCGACTCGACCTGCGCCAGCAGTTCCTCCTGCATCGCCGCAGCTCGCGCCCTGATCTCTCGCGTTACTGCGGCCGCTTCACCTCTACCGTCGTCCGTCCCGCACATCCCCGTTCGGAAATCGCTCACGTACCGCTGGCGTTCCAGGTGTTCAATGCCGCCCGGGAGCAGCAGGTACTGCTCTTCTCCCCTGATGAACGGGTTGGCCCTGTCGAAGTACCAGACGAGCAATGTCTCGGCAGAGCCGTCATCCACCCCGCCGGGACGCTCCATGCGCATCTCGTACCGGAGGGCGGGTCGGCCCAGGAATGACGCCGGGCCGGCGTATTCCCCTCCGCGCAGCGTGTCGGTCACCCCGCGCACTTCATCATCCAAGTACGCATCGAAATCGAGAGGGCTGTCGGACTCCCCTCCCATCGCGCCGCTTCCGATGGCGCTGCTGATTGAACTTGCCACGACCTCAACATCGCCGCTCGCTGTGCTTTCGATGGCGACGGCCCTCACCTCGCCGGAAGGGTCTCTGGACATCTCCCCATGCGGAAGGGTCCGGAAAGCGCTGTATCTTCCTTCCGTCCGCACAAACGTGCAACCGTCCTCAACAACGGCGAGGATGATCCGGCTGCGCACTTCCGCCGCGGTGCGCAGCAGCGAGGTTGATTCGTCATCTGTGTGGGGTGTGACTACAGGAATTGGCGTGGGCATTGCGACCGGAGGAGGCATCGTCAGGGTTGCCCTCGGAGCGGGGGCCATTGTTGGGGTAGGAGTTGCCATTGGGGTGGCTGTCGGAGTTTGCGAAGCGCAAGCAGCCAATGCGGCCAGCAACGAGGCCACGATTGGCAGAGTAGTGACGAGAGCCCCCAGGATCCTCAGGGCGCGCGGGTGGGTTTCAGATGGCTCGCTGAGGAAGAAGAGTGCCGGGCCAGCGGAACCCACTGATCATCCCGCCAGGTTGATGATGATGGTCACCACGACTGCAATCACGATGGCGGCGATGATCAGTTTCTTCATGGGCTGCCTCTAGTCCAACAAGGTTGGGGTAATCATATAGGGGATTGAGGGTCTCTGTGATTGCGCGCTTGTTGGGGGCGGGCGGGTGGACGTGGCCATCGCCATATAGTCCAGTTCGGTGAGTTCGGGCAGCGAGCCATCCGGCAGCAGGTCTTCGACTCGGGGTGCGTCCATCGCCTGCTCAGTGCCGGCCATGCGGCCGGCGCGGCTTTGGGGTTGACCAGTGCCCCTGTGCTTCACCGGGCCACGCTGTCCACCGGATGACGCCGGTGGGCAGCCCTGTGTGAGCCAAGGGTCTAGTCATCGTCGTCCTAAGAGTCGTCCCAGTCGTCGAGGATTCCGCGGAACCTCGCCGCAGTTCCGGCATGGCTCTGCTGGGGCTGGAACGCCAAGCATCATCATTTGAGCAAGCGATGGATGGCCCACCTGCGAGCAGTTTGTCCTCGATGTGGCTACGCATGTAGTGGTTCACCTAATCCTGCGCCGTGCAGTGGCAAGTACTGGTAACGCCGCCGCAGATGCAGCACCTGTTCTTACTCTGATAGGGGTATGGGTACGTACAGGCTTGCCTGCGGGCCTCTCTGTTCCTGCGTCGCCGCTCGGCTCTGTTCATTGGCTAGCTCCATTTGCTTGGGGTGATTTGTTCCAAGGGTTCTACAGCAGTGCCAACGGCGGTAGTATGATGGCTTTGATTTTCCTTGGTTTCGATACCAGCCGATCCGCTCACGGGGCGAGGGTCAGGTGGCACTGGGTCCTGACAGTTGGGCGTTGATACCAGTGCCCACCACCACACATGACGGCTGCCATCTCTCCTGATAGGCTGGCGCTGTACCGCAAGGAAGTTCTCGCGGCCTGGCAGAACTACCGATGACAGCAACTCAAAGGGGCATATCCGAAATAGACCCGAGGGAGGCAGTACCCTCTTCCAAGCGTGCGGTCTCTCGAGAGAATGACGGTGCCGGGCATAATGCTGGAGCGGAGTTCGCGGACACGATTCCAGTGGTCTGCGACAAGGCGGTCAACGTTGCTTCGGTGCCGCAGCGCAGCCCACTGCGCTACCCTGGCGGCAAGACGTGGCTGGTGCCTCAGATACGGAAGTTCCTTGAGTCCTTGGATTTCCGCCCGGAGGTCTTCGTAGAGCCGTTCGCCGGAGGCGGGATAGCATCCCTGACGGCGGTCATGGAGCGTGTGGAGGGGAGAACCGCACTGGGAAGACTTGACGATTTCGCATACCCCGCCGGGTTCGGCGTATACACGGAACGGTACTTCCCCAGCGGTGTGGTCAATGCTCTGTCCTATCGTGGAGAGACAGAGTTGAATGGCCTGCCTGCGGTGCGGTATGAACGACGCGACCTGTATGCCGAGCGGGAGGGGCTGCGCGATGGGCTCACGGTCGGCGAGTTTGCGTCGACCAACCCTCTCGTCTCACGCCTTACTCACTACACGCTCCGACATGACGGAGAGCGCATGGTGGACGGAGCATCGGCGCTCACTGCCATCCGGGCAGTAGATTGCCCATAAGGGAATACGCCGACGGGGCAACGCCCTCGGTCGCCTTCCTGATGAGGTCAGTCCCCTTCTGAAGGACACCTATCGTCCCACGGTCTTGGCGAAGTGTCCCGAGGAGAGCATCCCTCCCAAGGCGCCAGCTACGAGACCCGCCAGCCCCGCGAGCGCGATGGTGAGCAGCGTCGAATCGGTGTCGAGAAGGCCTGCCCTGCTGAAGGGTTGCCTCAGCAGCAGCGGTGCGAGGATCCAGAAGGTCACCCCTATGCCGGCCCAGGTTCTTGCTTGAGCCCCTGTCCAATCGTGCAGCCACTCGCTGCTGTCCAAGCGGAGCAGCACCCCCATGACCCCTCCGGCCACCGCACCGGCCGCGCCGCCCGCCGCAGGGAACGTGAGGGCGAATGCGCCTGACATGCAGGCATCTGAAGAGGCGGCGTGACACCCTGCGGCCATGAAGAAGGTGACCATTGCGGCTGCCAATCCAGCGTATGCGCCGATGCCAGCACCGATGGCCAAACCGAATGTTGTTCTGGTTACCCACCGGATGGAGCTGCGAATGAAGCTCCGTAACACGAGATACTGCGCAAGGAGAGCGGGCGCGCCGAAACTGATCCCAACGACTATCTGCCAACGTGGTGAGAACAGATTGTGCAGGCCACCCTCATTCGTCATGGCCGCGCTGGCAACCTCGGCCAAGCCGCCGCCAACTCCCAGCCCCAGGGCCGTGGCAGAAATCCAAAGGAACCGCAAACGCCGCTGTGTGATTGAGTGCATCGTACCCTTGGGGGCCCTGCTCTGTTCGAACGGCGGGCTGGCCTTGGCTCCTGACTGTCAGTATACGGCGGGGAGGGTGAAGCGTGTCCGGTCTATCCGCAGTGTCCGTCTTCTCAGTGGGCTGCGTCGTAGTCGTCGCGCCTGATCGGGTAATCGAGACGAGGCGCCCACACGTCCCGGCCCTCAAGGCCTACAGCGCCAAGAGCAGCAGGATCGAAACGCCGAAGAGCGACCCTAGAGATATCGCCCTTTCGGTCTGCTGGTAAAGGCGATGAGCCACTATCGTGGGTGCCGGCTCTGAGGCAAGGCCAACCCGATGCACCAGCACAGGTAACACGCACATGAGCGCTCCGAAATAGGACGCTATTGTGATCTCGAACCACGTAATGGTGAAGAGGAGTGTCTCGCCATCAGACAGAGCCGTGATTGCATGGATCAACACGGTGGTAGCGAAGACGAATATTGGCAGGTAGATGACGACGGATCGAAGAGCGTTCTCGAAATCGTACTTTGTTCTCAGCCTGAACACCAGCCCATGAAGCGCAGGATTCAGGACTACTGTTCCTGCGAACATGTACAACCCGGACCTGAGTATTGTGTCGCCGATTCTGTCAGACACCGGGAAGAACATGGGAATTACTCTTACCACCACAGCAAACAACAATACGGTAATGCCTGGGAGCAGCAGGGACAGCGCCACTTGCGTCCGTGTACGCGCTGTCCTCGCGGTATAATCGCGCAAGAGTAGAAGCCTGACTGGTTTAGCGGGTTTCCTCATCTCGTCAACTGTCTTCGTACGCTCGTTGGACGCTGAATGGACAAGGTCAGCATATCATCCAGACCACCAGAATTCTCGGTCCGCCACCGACGCGACTCCCAACGGCGGCGTTCGATAGCACAACCGAACCCCTGCCCCCAAATCCCAATGTGGATGCCCTCATCGTTCTGCACAGGAGAGGGGATGTCAGCTTGGCGACTCCACTGCGCATACGACGTCTATGCCGGGCTGATATGGCCACAAGTGAGATTCTGTAGCAGATGGCCATTCGGCGTCCCCACTTGCCGAAGAACTCCTTGTCTAATGGCCAGAGCAGCAGGAGGAGAACTGCGAGGATGATTGCGGAACCTACGAGTATGACGGGTATTATGAGGCTCATCGACTGACTCCCTCAGGGAATGCCCCCGTCCCCATGGACGGCGGCCAGCTTAGTGTACCTCACCCGACAGCAGCAGCCGTCCATCAGACGTTCGGGTGGTATCCTCGTCGTTGACGACGACGAGGTGGCAAAGGGAGCGAGTACTGGACCATGGCCGTGCTGCTGTTCTATCTGGTAGTCCTCGGGGTGCCGACCGTAGTCCTAGTCGTCAGCGGTCTACATCTCCATCGGAAGCGGTATGATGGCTGGCGCAGATGCTTGGCGCTGGCGTTGCTTACATCCGGGTGTCTGCTGGCTGTCTACACCCTCATCGTCCTGTCGGGCTTGGCTGTTCTCTAATCGCCTCGCCGACCAAGGGGAATCGCGTAGAAGGAAGGAGAACCCACACCCATGAGCACAGGACAATCGTGGGGGGTCGTGGTGCCATTCACGTCGGGGGAACTTCCCTATGTGAAATGGCATGGGCTACGTGCGCTTGCAGGGCTTCTGATGGACCGCCACTCATCCTGCACCGTATGCCCGTTCTGCGGTGTCCACGACCCCTCCGACGAGGCAGACCTAACGCAGGTCATCGTCCAACCAATAGGCCAAGAGGACATACAGACAGGTGCCCCTGTGCTCGCGCTTTACTTCTCATCGTTCGGGACAACGTCCCATTGGCAACTCGTCTGGTAGACGCCGCGCCGCTCCAGGTAGCCCTTGAGTCTGTGCGTCCTGCGCAGCCTCATCTGAGCTGTTAGCGCTGTCGAACACTGCCCTGCGTCATTGGGCCACTATCCTGTACACTTGGGAATGCAATGAAGGAGGGATCTGCCGGGAGCCGTCCGTACATGAGCGAGAACAGCTCGCAGATAGAGGTCAGTAACCTCTGGAAGGTATTCGGCGATAACCCGGAGGCCGCCCTGCGGCCTGAGTTCGAGTCCATGACTCGCGAGGAGATACGCCGGGCGCTGGGCGTCGTGATCGGACTCCGGGACGTCTCGTTCAGCGTGGACACAGGGCAGGTATTCGTCGTCATGGGGCTATCCGGCAGTGGCAAGTCGACCCTGGTGCGCTGCCTGATCAGGCTTGCTGAACCCACTGCGGGACAGGTCTGTTTCAATGGCAAGGACATCGGCAGCTACTCTCCGAAGCAGTTGGTGGAGTTCCGGCGCAGCAAGATTGCCATGGTCTTCCAGCACTATGGCCTCCTTCCGCACCGCAACGTCATCGACAACGTGGTGTACGGCTTGGAAGTGCGGGGGATGGACAGGCCGTCCAGGTACGAGGCTGCGCTGGAGGCTATCAGGGTCGTGGGTCTGGAGGGTTGGGAGCGCAATTATCCCCGGGAGATGAGCGGCGGTATGCAGCAGCGCGTCGGCCTCGCCAGGGCGCTGGCGACCAACCCCGACGTACTGCTCATGGACGAGCCGTTCAGCGGTCTCGACCCGCTCATAAGGCGGGAGATGCAGGACGAACTGCTCACCCTGCAGACGGAGTTGCGGAAGACCATCGTGTTCATCACGCATGATCTGAACGAGGCCCTCAAGCTGGGGGACCGCATCGCGATCATGCGGGACGGCGAGATCATCCAGATGGGTTCGCCCGAGGAAGTCGTCACCTTGCCTACTGACGCCTACGTCACCGACTTCGTCCGGGACGTATCAAGAGCAAAGGTCCTCCAAGCGCGGGCCATCATGCGGGAGCCCAGCGTGGTCATCTACGAACGGCAGGGCCCCCGGGCCGCGCTGTACGCGATGAACCAGCACGGCCTCGACGCGGTGTTCCTGATCGCACGCGATTTCACCCTCAAGGGATTCCTGACGGCGGAAGAGGCGAGGGAACTGCTCCGCCGGCGGAAGGAGTCCCTGGAAGAAGCCCGCATCGTCCCCGCGACGACCACGGCCCCTGAGGCATACATCGAGGAGGTCGTGCCGATGGCGGCCCAGACCGAACACCCGATCGCGGTGGTGGGCGAGCACGGGAGCCTGCTGGGGGAGATCGACAGGGCGACTCTTCTCACGGGCCTGTCGGGCAAGGCATAGTGCAACCAAGCCGCTCATCTCATGGTTGTGGGGATAGTCCCCCACGGCTCCAAACGGACACGTTGCTTAGCTGGCAGACCCATCAGGGTCTCTAATGCACGTCCATGACCTTCTGATTCAGTCCGATATAGAAGTGGCGAATAGAATCGACAGCGAACGGGCAACCATTACTCGTGCGGCTGCGGTAAGCAGGAGGCTGCTAGCTTGTCATAGAGGAGGACAACATGATGCGGCACCAATCATATGCTCAGCGTGGCCTCGACTATCTGGAGCGCGCCATACTGAGCTTGCTAGCATTCCATCCAGGCCATTGCTTTAGCCAAGCTGAGCTTGGCAGGTTGCTTGGTGTACCTGATGTGTCGCCTGTGAATTCTGCCATAGTACACGGGATGGTTTATCACTTATCTGAGAAAGGTCTGATCGAAGCGTGCGAAGGCAACTCTAGCAAAGGCTGGCTGATACCCGAATCGTAGATTCAATATGGTGCGTCGAGTA
>JAPPHT010000024.1 GCA_028874795.1 Chloroflexota bacterium | reverse complement strand
TCCCATGGCAACACCTTAGTCTGGTGTTGCACTTCGTTTGTGAACTTAGGGAATCTCGCAGCCCTGCCCGCCCGGTTCACGCCACCCCTCCGGCCCGCACGGACGGTGCACTCCTCCCCTCAAGGGAGAGGAGATCAGACGTCTACGAGAACCGCTTGCCGTAGACGCTCCGTGCGTTGCCTTCGTAGATCGCGCCCCGGTCCTCATCGGACAGGAAACCGATGTCGTCGATGAGGGGCTTCGTGTTGTCGTACCACTCGCCGGTGCGCGGGTTGTCGGCCGATCCCGCCCCGGGACGCTCGGTACCGAACAGGCAGCGGTCTGTCCCCACGATCTTGAACAGCAACTCCAGCGACTCCTGGTTGTAGAGACAGGTGTCGTAGTAGAGGTTCCGCACGTGGCGGTCGAACGTCTCCTCCCCATTCGCTCCGCGCATCCGGGCCCGCCAGCGCCCTATCTGGTAGGGGATCGAGCCGCCGCCGTGGCTCATGATGATCTTGAGGTTCGGAAAGTCGTCGAACACCGTGGACTTCGCGAGCGACAGGATGGCGATGCTCTCCTCCGTGATGAAGTGGTTGTGGAACGACTCGCGCAGGTCCTTGCAGCTTGCCGGATGGATCAGCGCCGGTATGTCTTCCCGCTCCATCTTCTCGTAGAGCGGGTACCAGTACTCCTCGCCCATCGTGGGCGTCGTGTGCTGCCCCTCGCTCGGGTCCGGATTGATCATGATGCCGATGAAGCCCAGGTCATCGATGCAGCGGTCGATCTCCTCGAACGTGTCGGTTACGGGCGCCCCGTCGCACTGCGGCAGACCCGCGACGCCCCTGAACCGGTCAGGCTCGTTCTGCACTGCCAGCGCGATCGCGTCGTTGTTCGCCTCGCAGAACCAGTGCACTATCTTGTCCGGTTTCTCCGAGTGCATCAGCGAGTACGGGCGGGGAGAGAGGAAGGCCATGTCAGTCCCCACGTCGTCCAACAGCTCGGAGTGCCGCTTGCCTGCGGTCTTCCAACCGGCCACGGTCTCCGCTGTGACGCCCGGGTGTCCCTTGCCGTGGAACCCGCGCCCGTTGATGAGGAACGCCTGGTACTGACCGATCTGCGACCCCGTAACCAGATGCTGGTGCGCGTCGATGATCATGCCCGCCTCCCTGCTGAGTAGTGGCCGCATTATCGGCCAAACTTCGCCCGGCGCAACCTGAAGCCGAACGACCGCCACCCTCAGGCCGACCTCCCGGGTGGAACCTGTTCCGCCTCCGGGCTACACTCGGCCTGGTTCTGCGAGTCCTGGAGGAGGTGCGGAAGCATGACCGACCCCGTCGTTGAACGTCTCACGAGCTACGCGGCTGGCCTCGAATACCGCGACCTCCCGAGCGAGGTTGTGCACCAGGTCAAGCGGCTCGTGATCGATTCCCTCGGTTGCGGGCTGGCGGCCGCCGGCGCCGCTCCGGTGCGCGCAGCCCGGGGACTGGCCCTCGAGGTGCGCGCGTCGTCCCCGGCCACCCTGCTGGGGACAACCGACGCAACCACCCCGGACATGGCAGCCTTCGTGAATGGCACCATGGTGCGCTACCTGGACTTCAACGACTCTTACAACGGCAAGGACATCGCCCATCCCTCCGACAACATCCCCGCGGTGCTGGCCGCCGCCGAGGCACAAGGAGCGTCGGGCCGGGAGCTGATCGCTGCTGTCGCGCTCGCCTACGAGGTGCAGGCTGCCTGGGCGGACAGCTTTCAGCTCGCCTCGGGAGGGGCGTGGGACCAGGCTGCTTACGCAGCGATCTCTGCGCCTCTCGGCGCGGGCAAAGCGATGGGCCTCTCTGCGGAGCAGCTGGGGGAGGCGCTGCGCATCTCCGTAGTCAGCAGCATGACGCTTGGCGAGGCCCGGCGTGGCACCATCTCCCACTGGAAGGCGGCGGCCGTTCCGAACGCCGGAAGGAACGGCGTTTTCGCGGCCATGCTCGCTCGCCGCGGAATGACGGGCCCACCGGAGGTGTTCTCCGGTTCGCACGGTTTCTTCGCGGGAGTGGCGGGCGGCCCGGTCGACCTCGCTCCCCTGGCAGGGGAGGGTGGCACTGACCACGCGTTCCGGCTCATGGAGTCGCGCTTCAAGCGGTTCCCCGCCGGTTTCGTCTCCCAGACGGCGATAGAAGGCGCGATAGAGGCGCGGGACGTTCTCGGCATCACCGATACGGACGACATCCGGCATGTGCACATCCGGACGTTCGAGAGCGGAAAGCGGATCATGGCGGGCGACCCGACCCGCTGGCGCCCCGAGACCCGCGAGACCGCCGACCACAGCATCCCGTTCGTCGTTGCCTGCGCCCTCCGTTTCGGCACGCTCGAGCCCGCGCACTTCGAGGACGACATCCTCCGCGACCCGGCATTGCTGGACCTGATGCAGCGCATCGAGGTCGTGCAGGACCCGGAATGCGACGCCGCCTGGCCGGAGGCCATCCTCAACATCCTGACGGTCCGGGTCTCCGACGGCCGGCAGCACACGGCATCCGTTCCCTACTACACCGGGCACTACAAGAAGCCCATGAGCGACGCTGACGTCGAGGACAAGTTCCGGCGGCTCACTTCCGGCCTGCTCGACGAGGTCCGCCAGCAGACCGCGCTGGACCGCCTGTGGCGACTCGACGAGGAGACCGACCTCGGTCGGGTCATGGCATCGGTCGCCATCGCATAGAATCGCCACGACCGGGGAGGCTCTGCGGCGCCTCGCTGACGGAAGCCGGCCGGTCCGAGCGGCAAACGAGGAGGACAGACATGACGCGAAGCCCAGTGATCGACGCGGACGGCCACATCCTGGAGCGGTCCCAGGACGTGTGGCGGTACATCGAGCCTCCGTTCGATAAACGTGGCGGCGGCCTCTGGGGCGGAGGACACCCCTGGGATACCGAGCTGTCCGGGACGCTGACCAACCGCGCTTACAAGGACGGAGGTCTGGAGCCCGAGCGCCAGGTGGACACGTGGCTGCGCATCGCAGACCGGGAGAATATCGAGACGGCGGTCCTATTCCCCACCGGCTCCGGGCACGTCGCGTACATCCCCGAGCCTGCATGGGCAGTCGCGGTCGCGCGCGCGACCAACACGCACTTCGCGACCGATTACGGCACTACGTCGCCGCGCCTCCGTCCGGTGGGCGTCCTGCCCATGCGCGATCCGCAGGCTGCGGCGGAAGAGCTCCGCCGGGCGGTTACGGAGTTGGGGCTGGTCAGCTTCGAGATCCTCTCGCAGGGGCTTACGATGGGGTTCGGCGACCCCTTCTACGACCCCATCTTCGCGGAGGCCGAGCGCCTTGGCGTGCCGCTATGCATTCACGGCACGCGCTCCAGGCCGGAGGAGGTAGGCGGCGATCGGTTCAAGACGTTCGCCGAGGTACACACCTACGTGTTCCCGGCGTCCGTCACCCTGCACTTCGTCAGCACCATCGCGAACGGCGTGCTCGAACGCTTCCCGAAGCTGAAGCTCGCCTTCCTCGAGATCGGCGCGACGTGGCTGCCCTACTGGCTGGACCGGCTGGACGAGCACTGGGAACTCCGTGGCGCGCAGGAGATGCCGCACGTCACGAAGCGGCCAACGGACGTCTTCCGCGAGCATGAGGTCTACGTGAGTGTGGAGCCGGAGGAGACGATGCTCCCCCAGACTATCGAACACCTCGGAGACGACCACTTCCTGTTCGCATCCGACGTTCCCCACTGGGATGCCCGGTTCCCCGAGAACCTCGAATACCTCGAGTCTCGACAGGACATCCCCGCGGCGAGCCTCCGGAAGATCACGTACGACAATGGGAAGCGCCTCTTCGGACTCTAGGCGGCCTCACCGCTGGGGAACGGCCTTGGGCTCGACTGGCTGCAGCACGCCGATGTACGGCAGGTTCCGGTACCGGCCGCCGTAGTCCAACCCGTAACCGATGACGAACTCGTCCGGCACCTCGAACCCCACGTAGTCGATGGGCACGTCCGCCATCCGCCGCACCGACTTGTCGAGCATCGTGCAGACCCGAAGACTCGCGGGGCCCTTGGCCTGCAGGTGCTCCAGCAGGTACCGAAGCGTGAGCCCTGTATCCACGATGTCCTCGACGATGACGACGTGGCGGCCCTTGAGCTCCGTCATCACGTCGCGGATGACATCGATGCTCTTCTCCCGCTCCTCGCCGTAGTGCGTGATCTCCATGAACTCAACCTGCAAAGGCACGTTCATGGCGCGCATGAGGTCGGCCATGAAGACGACAACGCCCCTGAGGATGCCGATCAGGACCGGCTCCTCACTTGCATAGTCCTGTGCCAGCTGCGCTCCCAGCTCCTTCACCCGCTTCTGTACGGCCACCTCGTCGAACAGTACGCGCTCCGTGCCCTCGACAGAGACCCCCGCAAGCGGCCCGAACCCGTACTTGCCCATCAGCCGCATCAGGTCGCGCCGGTAGAGCAGCTGGACGTTCACCTCCGGGTACAGCTCTCGCACATGACGCAGTTTCCGGTTCTTCTGCGTGACCAGGTTCTGCTTCATCGTCGTCAACTCGAAGTACTGGTCGTACTCCGGCAGGTAGAAGTCCGGCGTGAACATCTCCACGACGCGGCTGCCGTCCCAGCGCAACGGGAAGGAGCGGGGCTCGTAGAGGTAGTTGATGTGGTAGTAGTCCAGGAGGTCGGCGAACTCCTTCTCGCTGGGGTGCATGAAAGCCTTGGTTGGGCCCGCCTGGTCCGGCTCACGGCGGCGCCCGCGACGTCCGCGCCGCGCTCCGCCCCCAGCACCGTCGCGCTCGTCCACTCGGGGCTCGTCCGACGGAGGAGGCATCCCCAGTGCTGCGCGTTCCGCGGTCTGTCCGCTCCGCCCTCTTCGACGCGATGGCCCTCGCTGGGGCTCCTCCGGTGTGGCAGGCGCTTCCTGCGCAGGCGTATCACTCGCTGCAGTGGCGCTCGCTATGCCTGGCGAACGGCGTCCACGCGGGCGCGATGGCCCTCGCTGGGGCTCCTCCGGTGTGGCAGGCGCCTCCTGCGCGGGCGTATCACTCGTTGCTGTGGCACTCGCTATGCCTGGCGAACGGCGTCCACGCCGGCGAGCCGGTGCTCGCTGGGGCTCCTCCGGTGTGGCAGGCGCTTCCTGCGCGGGCGATTCGCTCCCTTCTGTGGCGCTGGCTGCGGTGGACGATCGACGGCCCCGGCGGCGTGTCGGCGCGCGTTGTGGTTCCTCCGATGGGGCGGATGTGTCCACCGCGTCGACGGGTGGTGCGGCGTCTGCCGCCGTTGTCGTCCTGCGGCGCGTCGTTCTGCGCCGGGGCCGGGGCTGGGAGTCCTCCGGTGGGTCTCCCTGCTGGGGGTCTTGTACCATCTCGTCAGACCTTTCGTATCGCGTTTGCCGCTGTCATCGCGCGGACCGCTGCTCTTCCACCTGCACGGCGCCGCGCACGTACTCCGACGTAGTCGCCACGTTGTAGTCGGACCCGCCGAGCACCAGCGCCTCCACGGCAGCCCGTGCCGTGTCCATGGATGTGTAGCACGGTATCCGGCGTTCCGTCGCCGCCCGCCGTATCTCGAAACCGTCCCGTAACGCCTGCGCCACCTCCTCGACGGTATTCACGACCGCGTCCACCGTGCCGTCCGCCACCACGGAGTAAGCGTTGGGATAGGACTCGGTTGCCTTGTTGACTTCATTCACCGGCAGCCCCAGCCCGCGCATCAGCGCAGCCGTACCGTGCGTGGCATACAGTTCATAGTCCAATCCGCCCAGCATCTTCAACCACCCAACGGCGTCAGATTTGTCCCTGTCGGCGATCGTCACGAGGATGCGGCCTGACCGGGGCAGCATCAGCCCCGCGGCCATCAGCGCCTTCGCCACAGCGGGCCGCAAGCTTACGTCTATGCCCATCACCTCCCCGGTCGACTTCATCTCAGGCCCGAGGTACGTGTCGACGCCCGCGAGCTTGGACATGGAGAACACCGGCGCCTTCACACTGCTCATCGGCGGGTGCGGCTGCAGCCCCCCGGTGTACCCCTGTTCGGCGATCGAGTGCCCGAGCATCACGCTCGTCGCCAGTTGCACCATCGGTATGCCGGTGACCTTTGAGATGAACGGCACCGTACGACTCGACCGTGGGTTGACCTCGATGACGTACACGGACGAGAAGCCGCTGTCAGCGGCGACCGTCAGGCCGAACGGCCTGCTCTCGTCCACGATCACGTACTGGATGTTCATCAGGCCACGAACCCCTATCGCAAGTCCGATGCGGGCCGTGTAGTCCACGAGCACGTCGCGCTCGTGTTCCGATATCCCCTCCGCCGGGTAGACCGCCATCGAGTCCCCTGAGTGGACTCCCGCACGCTCGATGTGCTCCATGATGCCGGGGATCAGTACCTGCTCCCCGTCCACGACCGCGTCCACCTCTACCTCGCGTCCCTGAAGATACTTGTCGATGAGGATGGGGCGGCCCGGCGCGGCCTCGAAAGCGCGCGACAGGTACCGCCGGAACTCCGTCATGTTGTCCACGATCTCCATCGCCCGCCCGCCGAGCACGTAGCTGGGCCTCACCACCAGCGGGAAGCCCAGACGCTCCGCTATCTCCGTACCTTCCCCAAGCGAGGTTGCAGTGTCACCCGGCGGCTGCGGGATGCCCAGGCTCGCCATGAGGTCACCGAACCGCTCCCGGTCCGAGGCGATGTCTATCGCGTCCGCAGACGAGCCGAGGATCGGCAGGTCCGCCGCCCCTATCGCCTGGCTCAGGTTGATGGCGGTCTGCCCCCCGAACTGCACGACCGCCGGGGGATACGCTCCGCCCACGCCCTCGTTCTCGATGATGTCCCGGACGCTCTCCTCGTCGAGCGGTTCGAAATAGAGGCGGTCGCTCGTGTCGAAGTCGGTCGAGACAGTCTCCGGGTTGGAGTTGACCATGATGGAGTTGACGCCGGCATCGTCCAGCGCCCATGCAGCGTGGACAGAGCAGTAGTCGAACTCGATGCCCTGCCCGATGCGTATCGGCCCGCTGCCGATGACGACGGCCTTGTCGCCCTGCAGAGGCTCCGCCTCGTTCTCCTGCTCGTAGGTGCTGTAGAAGTACGGCGTTACGGCCTCGAACTCGGCGGCGCAGGTGTCCACCATCTTGTAGACCGGCCGCAGCCCGAACCCTTGCCTGAGCGAGCGTACCTCCTCGTGTGTCCGGCCCGTGAGCGTGGCGATGACCTCGTCGGGCATGCCCAGACGCTTGGCGTCCCACAGCAGATCGCGGGACAACGCCTCGGAGCGCAGCCGTTCCTCCATGTCGATGATGCGGGCGAGGCCGTTCAGGAACCACGGGTCGACGTGCGTGGCCTGCGCCAGCGCGTCCGGCGTCATGCCCCTGCGAAGCGCCGCAGCCATCGCCCAGAGTCGCTCGTCCGTCGGCTCCAACGGCAGCTCCTCGGCGGGGAGTCCGTCCCACTCCGGCGACTCCCACAGCAGCGTGCGACCCCCGAGTTCGATAGAGCGCACCGCCTTCAGCAGCGCCGCCTCGAAGCCGCGGTCTATCGCCATCACCTCGCCCGTCGCCTTCATCTGTGTGCTGATGGCGCGGTCTCCGAGAGAGAACTTGTCGAATGGCCAGCGCGGCGACTTGATGACGCAATAGTCCAGCGCGGGCTCGAACGCGGCTTTCGTGCGCTGCGTCACCGCGTTCGGTATCTCGTCCAGTCGCCGCCCGACCGCGATCTTCGCTGCGACCCGCGCGATGGGGTAGCCCGTCGCCTTGGACGCGAGCGCCGACGAGCGGCTCACCCGCGGGTTCACCTCGATAACGACGTACTGCATCGGGTCCGGGACGCCGCCCGGCAACACTTCGCCGACCACCGGGTGCGGCGACAGCCCGAACTGGATGTTGCATCCGCCCTCGATGCCGAGCGCCCGGATGATGCGGATGCTCGCGGAGCGGAGCAGCTGATACTCCTTGTCCGAGAGCGTCTGGCTCGGCGCGATGACGATGCTGTCCCCCGTATGGACGCCCAGCGCGTCCAGATTCTCCATGTTGCATATCGTGATGCATGTGTCGGCGGCGTCGCGCATCACCTCGTACTCCACCTCCCGCCAGCCGCGCAGCGAACGCTCAACCAGCACCTGGTGGATGGGGCTTGCGGCGAGTCCGCTGGTGACCACCGCCTCCAGCTCCTCCATCGTCGTAGCGAACCCGCCCCCCGTGCCGCCCAGCGTGTACGCGGGGCGCACCACCAGCGGCAGGCCCAACTCGCTCCCTACGCGCATCCCCTCGTCTACGGAGTTCGCTATCTCGCTCGGCGGCGTCGGCTCTCCCAGCCGGTTCAGCAGCGCCCGGAACAGCTCACGGTCCTCCGCCGTCTTGATCGTCTCGATGGACGTGCCGAGCAGCCGTACGTCGTGCCGGTCGAGCACACCCGCCTCGTGCAGCGCGACCGCGAGGTTCAGCCCTGTCTGGCCGCCGAGCGTCGGCAGCAGGCCGTCCGGTCGTTCACGAGCGATGATGCGCTCGATCACTTCGACCGTCAGCGGCTCGATGTAGACCGCGTCCGCAACCTCCTCGTCCGTCATGATGGTCGCCGGGTTGGAGTTCACGAGGACGACGGAGACGCCTTCCTCGCGCAGCGCCTTACACGCCTGGGTGCCGGCGTAGTCGAACTCGGCCGCCTGCCCGATGACGATCGGCCCGCTGCCGATGACGAGCACCTTGCGCAGTTCAGCGACGGTAGCGCTCACGAGGCAAGCCCGTCCGGCCGCTCGGTATCCATCCTCCGCCGCTCATCTCTGCTATCCACGATGTCTATCCGGCCCGCGAGCCCAACGAGCTCCCTGGCAGCCTCCGACCGCAGATAGGCCTGTAGCGCTGCGTCCACGGCCCTGCTTCGGCTCTTCTCTCCGGTGCGCTCGATCACCTCGCGGAGAAGCCGCTCATCTATATCCAGCGTTGTTCGCATCGTGTCCTTCCCGTAGCTGTGGATCACCTCATTGTGCATCAGGCTGCCACATCACCTCACCCGCACCATGTCCAGGAAGCGGTCGAAGATGTACTCGTTGTCCAGCGGCCCCGGCGACGCCTCCGAGTGGTACTGGATCGTCAGCACCGGCAACTCCCGGTGCCGGATGCCCTCTATCGTCCCGTCGTTCAGGTTCCGGTGCGTGACCTCTATCGCTCCCGGCAGCCCCTCGTCGGAGACGGCGAACCCGTGGTTCTGCGCTGTGATGTACACGCGGCCGGTGGCCATGTCCTGCACCGGGTGGTTGCCCCCGCGGTGGCCGAACTTCAGCTTGTACGTCTCTGCGCCGAGGGCCCGGGCGATGATCTGGTGGCCCAGGCAGATGCCGAGCGTCGGCACACGCTCGATGACCGTGCGCGCGGTGGCGACGGTCGGCGCATTGTGTACGGGGTCGCCCGGCCCGGGAGAGAAGACGACGCCGTCCGGGCTGTCCTGCAGGATCTCCTCCGCAGTGGCAGCGGCGGGGTGCACGCGCACGCGGCAACCGCGCTGCGTCAGCAGCCGCAGGATGTTGTACTTCACACCGCAGTCGACCACCGCGATGCGCCTGCCGCCCTCCCCGCTCCACTCGTATGCCTCGCCCACCGTGACGCGGTCGACGAAGTTCACCGTGTCGTACGACGGCAGCGACGCCAGTTCGCGGAGCGCCTCCTGAGGATCGCGAGTGGTCAGCACGCCCATCATCACGCCATGGGACCGGATCCGGCGCGTGATCGCCCGCGTGTCCACTCCCTGGATGCCCGGGATGCCCTCGTCGGCGAGGTATGCGTGAAGCGTGCGCGACGAGTCGTAATGGCTGGGCGTGGACGAGTGCTCCCGCACCACGAACGCGACCACTTTGATGTCTTTCGACTCCACGTCGGCCCCGTTGATGCCGTAGTTTCCCTGCATCGGGTACGTGGGGACGAGGATCTGTCCCGCGTAGGACGGGTCCGTGAGCATCTCCTGGTAGCCGGACATACTCGTGTTGAAGACGACCTCCCCGAACGCGTCGCGCTCGGCCCCGAAGGCATAGCCCTCGTACACCGTTCCGTCGCTCAACACCAGGTACGCCGTCGTCACTGCCCCGCCTCCCGGAACGCGACCTCTCCGCCTGCGATGGTCATACGTACCCTGCCCTGCAGCGTCTGTCCGGCCAGTGGCGTGTTCTTCCCCTTGGACGCAAAGCGGCTCACGTCCACCACCCAGCGCTCCTCCGGGTCGAACAGCACGATGTCCGCGGGAGTGCCGACAGCCAGCGAGGCGAGGTTCGCGAAGCGCTCGCCCAGCACGGACGCGGGACCCAACGTGAGCCGCGCAACGAGCGTGGGGAGGTCTATCGCACCGGCGCGAACGAGGCTCATCAGCGAGCCGAACGCCGTTTCGAGCGTCGAGATACCGACAGCCGCCTCGTCGAACGGCGTGGCCTTGTCCCCGAACGTGTGCGGCGCATGGTCGGTCGCCACGGCGTCTATCGTGCCGTCGCGAAGCCCCTCGACGAGCGCGTCGCGGTCGCTGCGTGACCGCAGCGGAGGGCTGACCTTGGCACGCGTTTCATAGGCAGACAGGGAGAGCGGTCTGGCGATGCCGCTTGCCGAGCCGTTCACGCCGAGCACCCACTCGTCCGTCATCGTCAGGTGGTTAGGTGTCACTTCTGCCGTAACGCGCAGCCCGCGCCCTTTGGCGTTCCGCACCATCTCGACGCCGCCTGCGGTACTGACGTGCGCAACGTGGAAATGCCCACCCGTGAGGCCCAGCAGCGCGATGTCCCTGGCAACGAGCGATTCCTCCGCTGCCGACGGATACCCCGCGAGCCCCAGCCGCGAGGCCACCGCGCCTTCGTGCATGCCCAGCCCTGCAGTGATGGAGTGGTCCTCGCAGTGGTCCATCACCGGCAGGCCGAGTTCACCCGCGTAGAGGAGCGCGTGCTCCATGAGCAGTCCTGTTGCAACCGGGCTGCCGTCGTCCGTGAAGCCGACGACCCCCGCCCGCGCAAGCTCCTCCATGTCCGTCAACTCGACGCCCTTGCGCCCTCTGGAAACCGCGCCGAACGCCAGCACCCGCACGGGCCCGGCCTCACGGGCGCGGTGCGTGATGAAGTCGACAACCGCCGCCGTGTCTATCGCCGGCGATGTGTTCGGCATCGCGCACACGGTCGTGAACCCTCCCGCCGCTGCGGCTGCTGTGCCCGTCTCGATCGACTCCTTGTCCTCGAACCCCGGCTCCCGGAGGTGCGTGTGCAGGTCGATGAACCCCGGCGCCGCAACCAGCCCCTTCCCGTCTACGACGAGCGCGTCCCCAGGAGTTGCGTCCGGCGCATCCGCTATGACGCCATCCCGCATGAACAGATCGCCCGTGCGGTCAGACCCCGAAACCGGATCGATGACCCGCGCCCCTGTGATGAGGATGGGCCTGCTCACTCCGCCGCCTCTTCCTGCCCGCCGGTGAGCAGTTGGTAGAGCAGCGCCATCCGGACGGCGACCCCGTTCGTCACCTGCTCCTCTATCTGCGAGCCTGGCCCGTGCGCGAGCGACGACGCGATCTCGACGCCCTCGTTCATCGGCCCGGGGTGCATGAGCAGCGCGCCGGGCTTCGCCCTGCGGTAACGCGCCTCGGTGACCTGCCAGCGGCGCGTGTACTCGCGCATGCTGGGCAGCATGCCTGCGCCCTGCCGCTCTTGCTGGATGCGCAGCGCTATCACAGCGTCCGCGTCCTCTATCGCACGGTCGAGGTCGTGCTCGACACTCACGTCGGGGAGGCTGTCCCCTTCCCCTTTGTGCAGCAGGTCGAGCGGGATCAGCGTCGGCGGGCCGCACAGCACCACCGATGCGCCGAGCGCATGCAGGCCGAACACGTCCGACCGCGCAACGCGGCTGTGCAGCACGTCGCCCACGATGACCACGCGCTTGCCCTCGAGTCCGCCGACGTGATGGCGCATCGTCATCAGGTCGAGCAGCGCTTGCGTGGGGTGCGCGTGGCGTCCGTCGCCCGCGTTCACCACACCCATGCGCTGAAGGTTGCGCGCCAGGAAATACGGAGCGCCGGAGTGTGGGCTGCGAATCACGATGAGGTCCGCGTGCATCGCCTGGAGCGTGAGCGCCGTGTTCAGCAGCGACTCGCCCTTCTCTGCGCTGCTGCCGGAGCCGCTGATGTTGATGACGTCCGCGCTCAACATCTTTCCGGCCTGCTCGAACGAGACGCGCGTCCGCGTGCTCGGCTCCAGGAAGAGCGTCAGCACCACCTTCCCCCGGAGCGACGGCGCCTTCTTGATGCTCCTGCTCAGCAGTTCGTGCATCGCCTCCGCCGAGTCCAGCAGCGCCGTTATCTCGTTCCGCGAGAAGTCGTCGAGGTCCAGCACGTGCCTGCGGCGCGGCGGGGTCTCCGTCTGAGCCGCAACTGTGCTCTGTTCCGTTGCGTGCGCCATCATGCCGGGGCCGCCTTCACGCGCTCAACCAGCGCCACTTCCTCCGTACCGTCTATCTCAGTGACGCGTACCTCCACTATCTCGTCGAGTGAAGTGGGGACGTTCTTGCCCACGAAGTCGGCGCGGATCGGGAACTCATGGTGGCCGCGGTCCACCAGCACGGCGAGTTGGACGATGCGCGGACGACCGAGGTCCATCAGTGCGTCGAGCGCGGAGCGCACGGTGCGTCCGGTGAAGAGGACGTCGTCAACGAGCACCACGGCCTTCCCCTCGATGCCGACCGGCATCTCCGTGGGGCGAACGAGGGGCTGCGGGCGACTCGTCAGGTCGTCGCGGTACAGGTTGATGTCGAGGGCGCCGACCGGAACGCTGGCGTTTTCGAAAGAGGCGATGGCGTCGGCGATGCGCCTGGCGAGCGGCACACCGCGTCGCCGGACGCCCACCAGCATCAGTCCTTCGAGTCCTTTGTTGGACTCCACGATCTCATGCGCTATGCGCGTGAGCGCACGCCGCATCTCGTCGCTGGTCAGGATGAGCCGTTCTTCTGCCAAGAAAAAACCTCTCGCCCGCTGGCAAGAGGTTCCGTTTCACACTGCGGGACGTGGCGCGCCCCGAGTCTCGCGTTCCCTGACCTTGCCAGCCTCACGGGACTGGATTTAAAGGCGGGTGCGGTGCAACACCGCAGCGCTGAGTATAGGGTTCGCCGCCCCTCCGTGCAACCACCGCCCTGTTTGGCCCCTTCCCCCTTGACGGGGGAGGGTTGGGGTGGGGGTGAATCGGAGGCGAGGGGTGGCACCCGGTGAAGAGGCGTCCCTTGTAGGTGCCCTGTCCGAACGGGTCGACGCTCGTGCGCGGTCGGCCCACACGGGCCGTAGGGAGCGCGTGGAATGTTGTCATACTGAGCGGAGCGCAGCGGAGTCGAAGTATCTCTCAGGGGACGTCCGCTTGTTCAGAGCATCCCTGGGATGGGGGATGAACCGGCGGGGCTGGGCGTGCGCTGCCTCGAGTAGGAGCGTCCCTTGTGGGCGCCGTCCTTCCCCACCTCTCCCTCGGGGAGGGAGCCTACCCTGAGCTTGCCGAGTGAGGTCGACGCGCTTGCGCCGCGGGTGAGGGTTTCGCCAGCCTAGTTCTCCGAGAACCCGTGCGAGGGACGGCGGCGACTGCGCCGGTCGAGTTGCTTGCGTGCGTCCTTCAGCAACTCCAACTCGTCCCACAGCCGGTCGAACGCCGGCTGTTCCAGCAGCTTCTGCTGCACCCCGAGGTTGCCCTGGAATATCTGCGCCACCTGGTAGGAGAGCACCTCCGGATCGTCCGGGAAGTTAACCTCCCTGACATAGCCGCCGCGGGAGGCCACCAGCTGCCGCACGAACGAGGCCGCGTCGTAGCGAACGTTCTCGACGAGTGACGGGTCCACCATCTCGGGGCTGTCGTCCTCGAGATACTCAACCTCCGCAGCGAGGTAGGGGTTGTCGCGCAGGAACTCTCGCACCTTGAAGCGGCGCCCGCCGACCGCGACAACGCTGAGCCGTCCGCCGCCAGCCTCGCTCGTCGTCATGATGTGGGCGGTCGTGCCGGTCTCGAATGGGGTCATCTCGTCCGTGCCCACCTCCGTGCCCTCCTTGAGCAGCAGGACGCCGAACGGTTCGTCGTTCGCCAGGCACTCGTCGGTCAGCTGCAGGTAGCGCGGCTCGAAGACGATGAGCGGCAACTCCATCCCCGGGTAGAGGACCACGGCCTGCAGAGGGAAGAGGCGGAGGTAGCCGGTTTCCTGATTATCGGCCATGCGCAGAGTCTACAGGCGCAGCCTTGCGCGTCAACCATCCGTGTATGCGGATCTCTACTCCCCCACTGTGCGGACGTTGATGTCGTTCGGAATGCCACCAGCGCCTATGCGGGTCGCCCCGAAGACGACGACCCGGTCGCCCGGGGCAACTGCGCCGCGTTCCTTCAGCACGGTGAACGCCTGTAGCACCCTTGTCTCGGTTCGGTCTGGAAGGTCCGCGGAAACCGGACGCACGCCGTACCAGAGCGACAGGCCGCTGCAGACCACGGGGTCGGGCGTGAAGGCGTAGATCGGCGCCCTTGGGCGCAGATGCGACATCGTCTTCGCCGTGTGGCCGGACTGCGTGAACACCACCAGCGCGCTCACCTGCAGCCGCTCCGCCACGAAGCGCGCAGCCTCCGCCATGGCATGGGACTCGTCGTGGGGGTGTTTCACGTGGAAAGGCGTATCGGCGGTCTCTGCCTGCTGCGCGATGCGGCCCATCGTCGCTATCGCCTCTACAGGGTACTGTCCGATGGCCGTCTCTTCCGACAGCATCACGGCATCTGTCCCGTCCAGGATCGCGTTGGCGATGTCGCTGGCCTCCGCCCTCGTTGGCATGGGGCTGTCCAGCATCGAGCCCAGCATCTGCGTCGCGGTGATGACGGGCTTCCCGGCTTCGTTCGCCTTGCTGATGATATGTTTCTGGAGCAGAGGCACCCGTTCCGGAGAGACCTCTACGCCCAGGTCGCCCCGCGCGACCATGATGCCGTCCGACTCCTCGATGATATCCGGCAGGTGCTCGATGGCCATCGGGTGCTCGATCTTCGAAATGATGGGAGACGAGGACCTCATCTTCTGCAGCAGTTCCCGGCAGGAGCGCACGTCATCCCCGCTGCGGACGAAACTCATCGCAACGTAGTCAACGCCGATGAACACGCCGTAGGCCAGGTCTTTCCGGTCCTTCTCGGTGAGCGGGTCCGCCGTAACCCTGGAGTCCGGCAGGTTGACCCCCTTGTGCGAGGTGAGAACGCCGCCAGCGACAACGGATGCGCGCAGGTCGCCGCCGTGTACTCCCGTCACGCGCAGCACGAGGTTCCCGTCGGCGATCAGTATGCGGTCGCCTGCGCTCACGTCGCTGGCGAGCCGGGGGTACGGTATCGAGATTGAGCCCTGAGTGGTTGGCACGTCGTCGGACACGATGCGGACCGTCTCTCCCGGTGTGAGCCGGATCCCTTCGGGCTCAGCCACGACTCCGGTGCGCAGACGCGGTCCCTGGATGTCCTGCATCAGGGCTACGGTGCGCCCGATCTCGGCGCTGATCGCACGGATGCGGGGGACAGTGGATTCCAACTCCTCGTGCGTGGCGTGCGAGAAGTTCAGGCGGAACACGTCCACTCCTGCGGCGATGGCCTGCCGCAGGTGCTCGTCCGAAGCGAGCGCGGGGCCGAGCGTAGCGACGATCTTGGTGTGGCGCGGGAATCCGGTCATACGCTGAGATGATAGCCCTCATCGGTAACCGTCAGGAACCACCCGCAGTGACACGCGCCCCTTTCCCGGTCGCCCCAGCACCCGCTACGCTGGGCCCATGACCGTCGGACACCCAGCACCCATAGACCGAATCTATACCTCGGTGTCCAGCTATAGACAGGATCTATGGGTGCTGGAGCCAAACTTGTAAACGCATGAGATTGTTATTGCCTTGTTCACGGGAAGCAGGCCACGGCCATGAAAACGCCTGTCACGGACGGATCAAGAATGTCAAAACCGCATCCCCATTTGCTCGTGGAGAGCGGGATTAAGGATCTCATGACGCCCCCCGTTGACATCCTTGTTCCGGACCGCCCCGCAAGCCGTTAACCCCTCCTGAACGAAAGACTGCCGAGCGGATGTGATAAAGTTGCGCACGAGAGGGCGCTTCCAACCGGAAGGAGTCTCGCGCTCCAGGGCGGCGCCCCTGGTTGCACCAGCACACACTCGGAGGCAGAGCACATGCACGACGTGCTCGTCGTTGGCGGCGGGATAGCCGGGCTTCGCGCGGCGGTTGCGGCGAAGGGCGCCGGCGCATCGGTTGCGCTGCTCACACAGTCCCACCCCACGCGCAGCTACTCGGTCACCGTGCAGGATGGCATCAACGCGCCGGACAGCGCGGAGGGTTGCGACGGACACATCAACGATACGCTCGCTGCAGGCGCCGGATTGAACGTCGCCTCGGTTGTTACGAGCATCTGCCGCGAGGCCGCGGCCCTCGTCGAGGAGTTGGACCGGCTGGGTGTCCCGTTCAACCGTGTGGGCTCCGTCATAGACCGCGCCCCTGTCTCCGGCGCCGGTGAGTCCCGAGCAACGTACGTCAATGACATCACGGGTCTCGCAGTGACCCAGACGCTCTACGAACAGGTCATCGGGACCGGCGTGGATGTCTATGAGGAATGGTTGGCCCTTTCCCTGGTTGTGGACGGCGGCGAATGCGTCGGCGTCGTGGCGCTCCAACTCGCAACGGGCGCCCTCGAAGCGTTCGACGCGAAGGCGGTCGTGCTCGCGACCGGGGGGCTGCGACGGGCCTTCGAGCCCAGCACGTCCTCGCTGCACTGCAGCGGTTCCGGCATCGCGCTGGCGTACCGGGCCGGAGCCTCGCTCGTGGACATGGAGTTCGTGCAGTACTATCCCGCGGTGTTGAGCGGAAGCCACCTGGCGCTTTCGCCGTTGCTGCTCGGAGCGGGTGCGGTGCTGGAGGACGGCAGTGTCCGGCTCAACGGCACTCTGGACAGCGCCCTCGTCGAAGCCCGCTTCCCGGACACGCTGCACCGCGTGGAAGCGCTCAGCGGTGTGAACATGCTCACCGAACCCGCACCGGTACAGTCCGGGATGTCCCGGCTGCTTGGCGGCGTCGACGTGAACGTCCACGGGGAATCGTCAATCCCGGGTCTGTTCGCAGCCGGGGAGTGCGCGGGCAATGGCTTCCACGGTGCTCAGGGACTGAACGGCAACTTCCTCCTCGTGTCGGCCGCCTCAGGTCGAAGCGCGGGACTGGCTGCGGCCGCACACATGCGCTCGGTTGCCGAGGGCACAGCAGGCGCGCAGGCAGCGAGCGGGGTGCGCGCCGAGTTGGACGCGGCGCTGGCCCGTCCGGGCGGCGCGCCCGTCTCGGCGCTGCGCACCGAGTTGGCCTCCCTCATGCACCAGAAGGCGGGTGAGAGCCGCGACGCCGAAGGGCTGAGCGAGGCCGTCCAACGCATACGCGCCATGCGCGAGGAGCACGCCCAACTCGGCGCGGGCTCCACCGCGCGGGACTTCAACTTCGGGCTCGTCCAGTACCTGGAAGCGGGAACGCTTCTGGACGTGGCGGAGACCATCGCCGCCAGCGCTCTGGAGCGCACCGAGAGCCGGGGAGTGCACAGGCGCACCGACCATCCCGAAGTGGACGCCTCGCAGGGCGCACGCCAGCAGGTCACGAGAAGCGAAGACGGAGCCCGGGTGAGCAGGGAGACCGGCGCCGCCTAGGGAGCCGCAGACCCGCAGAGAGGAGACGCGCATATGGAGATCACCTTCAAGTTCCAGCGCGGAGGCACGAGGGCGCAGCCCGAGTACGTCGACTACCAGATAGACGTGCCGCCCGAAATGACCGTGTTCGACGCACTCGTAGCCGTGCGCGAGACGCAGGACGGCACGCTCGCTTTCCGCGGCAACTGCTCCGTCGGCTTCTGCGGCGACTGCACCCTCAGCGTCAACGGCGCACAGAAGGTCACCTGCCTCGTGACCGTCGGCAAGACCCAGAAGGACGGCGTCATCACCGTCCAACCGATCCGGTACGCGCCGGTGGAGAAGGACGTGATGCACGACATGCGGAAGTTCCTCTGGGACAAGGTCGACACCTTCGCGCGCGGCGTCGTGCCCAACGGCGGCCATCCCGTCACGGACGAGGAGCTCCGCCCGGTCCGGAAGGCGATGCGCTGCACCACCTGCGGCCTCTGCGATGAGGGCTGCACGGTCATAGACGTCAATCTCGACTTCTACGGCCCGGCGGCGCTCACCAAGCTGTACCGCTTCGCCTTCGACCCCCGCGACGGCATCACCGCGGAGCGGCTGAGAGAGGGGAGCGAGCTCCACGGCATCTGGGACTGCGTTCACTGCTGGGAAGCGACCGAGCACTGCCCGTTCGGCCTCGAGCCCACACACCTCATCATGGACACGCGAGACCGGGCGATCGCGTACGGCATCAAGTCCGGCTACGGCAACAAGATGTTGGAGCGCCACTACGACGCGTTCGAGGAGTCGATCTCCGGCAAGGGCTGGCTCGACGAGCGCTCCGTCGCATTGCAGACCTATGGCGGCCTCATCAAGGGCGGCATCAAGACGCTTCCGCTCGGCCTCCGCGCCCTTAGGAAGGGGAAGGCAACCCTGAAGCCCCACTACAAGCGACCGGGCGCTGACCACATAAGGAAGATCTTCGACCGGTACAACCGCTCCAATGCGGGGTTG
Organism: Chloroflexota bacterium; assembly: GCA_028874795.1. Classification (GTDB taxonomy): domain Bacteria; phylum Chloroflexota; class Dehalococcoidia; order Lucifugimonadales; family Australimonadaceae; genus Bin16. The sequence continues at coordinate 995 of JAPPHT010000024.1, read as the reverse complement.
CGAAAGGAGAAGCAACGATGAGCCACCGGTTCGCCTTCTACCCCGGATGCGTTTCCAAGGGCTTCTGCCCCGAACTCTACGACTCGTTCGTACGGGTCGCGGCTGAGTTCGACATAGAAGTGGAGGAGTTGAAGGACGTCGGGTGCAGCGGCGCCGGGCTGATCCCCGCCGAGATATCCGACCCCATCAACGCCCGTACGCTCGCCAAGGCGGAGGCGATGGGCCTGCCGCTGATGACCATCTGCAGCACGTGCCAGGGTGTCATCGGCGGGAGCGCGCTGCGGCTGACGGACCCGGCGTACCGCGCGCGGATCAACCGCGAGCATCTCGCCGAGGAAGGGCTCGAGTACCAGGGCACGACCGACGTGAAGCACTTCCTCTGGGCGCTCGTCGAGGACGTGGGACTGGACGTTGTCCGCAGCAGGATCACGCGGCCGCTGGAAGGCCTCGGCTTCTCGCCGTTCTACGGCTGCTACCTCCGCCGTCCCATCGACGTCATCCAGCGCCCTGAGCGCAAGCTCTACCTGGAGCAGGTGACTGAGGCGCTCGGCGGCACGAACGTGGACATCAGCGGCAAGGGCAAGTGCTGCGGCTTCCCATCGCTCACCGCCAACGAGGAGAACGCGTTCGCCATGACCGCCAAGCATCTCGGGGAGGCAGTCTCCAAGGGCGCCGACGCCATGGTTTTGCCGTGCCCGCTCTGTCACCTGGAGATGGACGGAGAGCAGAGCGAGGTGGAGAAGGCGACGGGCCGCCGGTTCGATCTCCCCATCCTCCACCTGCCGCAGGTCGTCGGTCTTGCCATTGGCCTGGACCCCCGTGAGTTGGGCCTGTCCCGGCACATGGTCTCCACCAAGAAGTTTGTCGCCCAGCTCCAACCTGTGGGAGCACTCGCCGGAGCAGCCAGCTGACCGGCCGAGCCTGCCAACATCCGGAACGTTAGGGATGCTCTGAACAAGTCCCCACAGGGGCTTGCGGAAGCATAGCATGGGGGG
>JAPPHT010000012.1 GCA_028874795.1 Chloroflexota bacterium | reverse complement strand
ATGGCAACACCTTAGTCTGGTGTTGCACTTCGTTTGTGAACTTAGGGAATCCAGCAGCCCCGGACGCGGTGCGTAGCACCCGTCATTCCCGCGAAAGCGGGAATCCAGCAGCCCCGGACGCGGTGCGTAGCACCCGTCATTCCCGCGAAGGCGGGAATCCAGCGTGCGCACCGCGCACACCGCGGGGTGGGGAGAGGGCGGTTGTCATATTGAGCGAAGTCGAAATATCTCTCGGGGAACGCCCGTTAAGCACTACTCACTCTCCGAGAGATTCCTCGACTCCGCTGCGCTCCGCTCGGAATGACAATGTCATCCCCCTCACTCGGCGTCGCCGAAGCCCTCCGGCGCCTGCCACTGGTGCATCCACTCGATGACTTCGTCGACCGGCATGACGTCCGCGTACTTCTGGTTCATGTCGAACAGGTTGATGGCGTGTGGCGCCTCGTGACGGTCGAACACGCACTCCTCCGCCACGACGACCCTGTAGCGGTTCGTGCAGGCGTCGACCACCGACGCCCGGACGCAGCCGCTGGTGCTCTCACCCGCCACGATGATCGTGTCGACGCCCAGCCCGGTCAGGTGCCCGGCGACCGGCGTGCCCCAGAACGCGCTCGGGGAGGTCTTCTTCAGCATGGCTTCGCCCTCGATCGGCGCAACCTCCGGGATGATGTCGTACATCCCTTCGCGCTTGGACCCGCCGCCCATGTAGCCGGCGCGGCCCGAGTCCTTGCGTCCTGCCGACGCCCAGCCAATCACGCCCGACTCGCTCTCCGGCAGGCCGGTGACGTGCACCACCGGTATCCCTGTCTCGCGCGCGGCAGCCAAAAGGCGCTGGATGTGCGGCAGCGACTCCCACGCCGCAAGCCCGCAACTCCCCGGCCACTCCTTGATCGCCTCCGTCACCGGCTGCGGCTTGTCGCCGAACACCCAGCGGTAGAGGTCGATCATCAGCAGCGCGGGCCGGTTCCCGAACCCACGGCTCCTGTGGCCGCTCGCCCTGACGTGCTCCCTGTCGGTCTCGCTCAGGAACTTCTCCCACACGCGCTCTGCCATCGCAGCCCTCCTTGTGGACGATGTCTCTGCTGTGTGGCAATCCTACACCCCGCGTGGGGAGTCGTCATGCGCAACGTGGTCTGTCGCTGTTGATTCCCCACTCTTCCCGTAGACTACCCACCGATCAACCGACGCGAGGCGATACATGGACGTTGGCCTGATGGTGGAGGGACAGCACGACCTGGACTGGGAGCGGTGGCTGCACATCCTGCATCTCTCGGAGCGACTCGGCTTCCCGTCGCTCTTCCGTTCCGACCACTACTTCATCAACGACCAGCGCGCGTCGCTGGAGACCTGGACGTCCCTCGCCGTCGCCGCGCGCGAGACGTCGACCATCCGGTTCGGGCCGCTCGTCGCACCCGTGACGTTCCGCCACCCCGTCGACGTGGGCCGCATGGCCGCGCAGATCGACCTGCTCAGCGGTGGTAGGTTCGTGATGGGCGTGGGCAACGGCTGGCACGAGCCCGAGCACGACGCCTACGGCATCCCCTTCCCGGAGCCCGCGGAGCGGGCGGCGCGGCTGGGCGAGGCCATCCAGCTGATGAAGGCGATGTGGGGACCGGGGCCGGCCTCGTTCGACGGCAGGTACTACCAGCTGCGCGACCTCGACGTGCTGCCGAAGCCCGCGCCGGGCCGTCCGTACCTGCTCGTCGGCGGCAACGGACCGAAGCGCACCCTGCGCTACGCCGCGCAGTACGCTGACGAATGGAACACGGTCAGCGCGCCGCTGGAAACGCTCGCGGAGCGGGTCGCGATACTGGACGCGCACTGCGAGGCTGTCGGTCGCGACCCGGCGTCGCTCAGGAAGACGATGATGACGTTCGCGTTCGTCGGCCCGGATGACGCGACTATCGAACGGAACATGGACCGCTTCCCGAGGATGGCCGGAATAGGTGCTCTCGAGGCGCGGAAGGCCGTTGTACGTGAGCGCGGTCAGCCGGCGGGTGGGGCGGAGGAGGTCATCGACCACCTCGGCAGGTTCGCGGAGCTTGGCTTCAGCGAGGTGCAGTTCCAGCACCTCGACTTCCACGACGACACCGTCCCCGAGTTCCTCGCCTCCGAGGTCGCGCCGAAGGTGAAGGACCTGTAGCCAGCGCGGCCCTCACGCTTGCGCCTCAGCCGCCTGCGCCTCCCGAGCGCCGCGCTTCGCGTTCCAGCCGCCGCCGTTCGGCGCGTTCCTGTTCTTCCGGCGGGTGGACGTCCTTGAACGCCAGGTACAGGCCGATGAGGTAGACGCTCTTGAGCGCCCCCGAGGCGACGAACGGAGCGCTCGCCGAGGCCGCCTGCCAGAGAACGGTCGCCAGCGATGGCGTCACCGCGCCCACCCCGGCCTGGCTCACGTTGGTGATGCTGGCCATGGCCACGCGCTCGTCCCGGCTCACGATCGCCATCGTGTAGGACTGCCGGGCGGGAGCGTCCATCTGCCCGAAGAAGGCCCGCACGAACCAGAAGACGACCGCCAGCCAGGCCGTCGGGGCGAAGGGAAGGGCGAGGGTGGCGGCCACCGCCGGTATGTGGGTGTAGATGACCGTGTTCAGCAGGCCTATCCGGTTCGCCAGCCGCGCGGCGACCCAGAGCGAGACCATGTTGAGGACCGTCGACCCGGCGAGTACGTAGCTGACCTCCGCGAGATCGAACCCGTACTCCAGGTGGAACCACGCCCCGACAAGGCTGAAGAAGACGAACCGCGTCGCGAAACCGTCCACCGAGACGATGGCGGCGAGAGAGAAGATGGTCCTCCTGGACTTGAGCCGCAGGGGGTTCCGCCATCCGCCGCCGCTCACGCCGGAGTCGATAGCCGGCGACAGCAGGCCGTACATGGCCGCGGACGCCAGCATGATCACGGCATAGACCACGAACATCAGCTTGAACGCCGTGATCTCCCCCACGCCCAGGACGGGGACCAGCACGGCGGGTGCGGCTGCTCCCAGCGTGCCCGCCAGCCGTGCGGCCCGCTCACCGATGCCCGCGAGCGCAAAGAGGTCTGTCCGGTGTTCAGCCGTCGTGGTATCGGGGAGCGCCGCCTGCTCCAGCGGCTGCACCGGCCCTCGCGGCCCGCTCCCCGAGATGGCGATGCTCCCGACGAAGAACGAGACGAACGCCAGCAGCACGTAGTTCTCCGTGAAGGAGTAGCCGAGCCCGGCCAGTCCCATCATGGCCGTGAACCCGATGAGCAGCCGCCGCCTGCCCAGCGTGTCGCCGACGAAGACGATCAGCGTGGCGAACACGGTGCTGCCGATCGAGCCGATGGTGATCAGCAGGCCCATCTGCACCAGGCTGTAGCCCAATTCGATGAGGTAGATCCCGAAGAAGACGGCGATGAGCGACTGCGCGAACGTCCTCAGGAACCGGGCGCTCACCATCAACCAGGCGTCCCGGGCCACCCAGGCGAGCGGACGCTGCGAAGCGGTCATCGTTCAGCTATCCCCGTGCAGCGATGGCTTCGTGGCGCGCGAGCAGGCGTTGGGCGCGCTGCACCACCGGCACGTCAATCATCTTGCCGTCCAGCTGGAACGAGCCGCGGCCTGTCTTCTCCGCTTCGGTATTTGCCTCGATGATGCGCCTGGCAAAGGCAACCTCCTGCTCGCCTGGGCTGAACGCCTCGTTGAGCACGGGCACCACGCTCGGGTGGATGCACGACGCGCCTTCCAGTCCGAACCGCCGCGCTTTGAGCGCCACCTCCCGCACGGCGTCCAGGTCCTGGTAGTCGGCGACGGTGCCGAAGATGCCCAGTGCCATCACGCCCGCCGCCTTCGCCGCGTACACGGACTGCGTCTTCGGATAGAGCAGGGTCTCGGCGTCCGGCTGCATCCCCAGCGACGACGCAAGGTCCTCCGCGCCGATGGTGATGGCCGCGATGCGGGGGCTCGCCTTCGCGATCTCGCCGATCTGGAAGAACGCCTCAGGCGTTTCGACCATCGCGAGGAATGCCGTCGCGCCCACCGCCATCCCGCGTTCCGCCTCCAGGTCCGACACCATCTCGTCGATGAGCCGGATGTGGTCGGGTCCCGCGACCTTGGGCAGAACGAGGGCGTCCACCGCGGGGCACACGCTCGCCTCGATGTCAGGCACGGCGAGCCGCAAGGGCTGGTTGACGCGCACCAGCACGTCAGCGCCCGCCTGGCCGACGCGCTCCGCCGCCGCCTGCACGCCCTCCCGCGCCGAGGCTTTCTCGCCCGGCGGGACCGAGTCCTCCAAGTCGAGGATGATGCCGTCCGCGCCGCGCTCGTGGGCCCTGGCCAGGTAGCGCTCGACGTTCGCCGGCACGTACAGCAGCGAACGCCACACCGGGGGCTTTCGTTCGTCGGTCATCCGATCACACCTCGCGCTCGCAGGTCTGCCAACTCCTCGGCGGAGACGCCCGCCCCGCCGAGTATCTCGTCGTTGTGCTGCCCCAGCCTCGGCGCGGGGTAGCGGAACGTCCCCGGCGTCCGTGAGAGCCGGGGCAGGATGTTGTGCGCCGGGACCGTCCCCACGTCCTCATCCGGCAGGTCGACAACCACCTCGCGCTCGATGACGTGCGGGTCGTCGAGGAACTGGGATATGTCGTAGACCGGCCCCGCGGTCACGCCCGCGGCGTTGAGCTCCGCCAGCGCCTGGTCCAGCCCGCGCTCGGCCATCCAGCCCCCGACGATGGCGTCGACCTCGTCCCGGTGCCGCACCCGCGCCGCGTTGTTCCGGAAGCGGGGGTCGTCGATAGCGTCCTCACGGCCGACCACACGGAACACGCGCTCCGCCATCGACTGGATCGACGCCGACAGCGCCACCCACTTGCCGTCCTGCGTGGCGTAGACGTTCCGGGGCGACGCGGTGTTGGAAGCGCTGCCCACGCGCTGCTTCACGCTGCCGTCCACCTTGTAGCCGGCCGCGTCCGCGCCCAGGATGGAGAAGACGGGCTCCAACAGCGAGAGGTCGACCACCTGCCCCGCGCCGCCCTTCACCTCGCGCTCGCGCAGCGCCACCAGCACGGCCATCGCGCCGTACAGGCCCGCCGCCATGTCGGCCAGCGCCATCGGAGGCAGCACCGGCTCGCGGTCGGGGAAGCCGTTCCGGTCGGCGAACCCGGACATCGCCTCCACCAGCGTGCCGAACCCCGGCCGCTCCCGGTACGGCCCGGTCTGCCCGAACCCGGAGACGCGAACGACGATCAGTCCGGGGTTGTCCGCCTGCAGCGCCTCCGGCGCCAGCCCCATCTCCTCCAGCCTGCCGGGGATGAAGTTCTCGACGAGCACGTCGGCCTCTCTGGCCAGCAGCCGTACGAGCGCCCGCCCGTCGGACTCACGAAGGTCCAGCGACACGCTCTTCTTGTTGCGGCAGTACGTCTTCCAGTGCGTCTGCACGGAGCTGTCGCCCCAGGCCCGCAGCGGGTCGCCGTTCGGCAGCGCCTCGATCTTGACGACCTCCGCTCCGAAGTCCCCTAACTGGAGCGTCAGCATGTTCCCGGCCACGAGCCGTGACATGTCGAGAACCCGCAGACCGTCCAGCGGCCCGCGGTCCTCGGGATCGAATTCCCTGGCGTGTAGCGCCATCCTCCGCTACTCCTCTCCCCGCGATTCTACTGCCGTGGCAGGGAGGGAGGTGGGGGACGCGTCGCCCAGGACGACTACGCCCACTCGGCGAACGCCATCGCGCAGCCGACTCCGGCCAGGTTCCGGTAGCAGGGCTGGTAGTCGATGACCCGGCCCGCGTTCTCGCTCGTGGCCGCGGCGATGATCCAGTTCCTGATCTCGGACGTGCCGCCGACGAGCACCTCGGGGTCCATCGCCGCCATGTAGTCGATGTCGTGCGCTTCCACCGCCGCGAGATACTCCCGGTCGAGCTCCTCGTCGATCGTCATATGGGAGAGCCCGCCGGACGCGACGACCACCACGCGCCGGGACTCGTCGAACGATTCGATGGCCTTCGCAAGAGCGCGCCCGAAGTCCACGCACCGCCGAGGCGAGCTCGTGGGCGGATAGTAGGTGTTCACCATGACTGGAACGACCCGGTATCGGGCGTCGTCGTTCGTGGTGTGGAGCGGCCGTCCGAACGCGTGACCGAGTCCCTGTTCGTGCCGGGTTGCCGTCGACCATGCGGGGTCGAACCCGGAGTCGAGCAGCGAGTCGATGACCCACCGGGCGAGCGGGACGTCGACCTGGTACCGGGTGATCGTGTCGGTGAACTCGTCGCCAAGGTGATAGTGCGAGACCCTCGTGCTCGCGTCCACCTCGTCGCCGATGTACACGAGGAACGGCGGCGTGTTGTCCGCGAGCAGGTTCTCCCGCTGGTCGTCTCCGATGAGGACGATCGTGTCCGGCGCGGTCTCGTCGATGCGGGCGCTGACGGTGCCCATCGCCTGCTGGCACGCGTCGTACCGGCGCTGCATCATGGCCTCCGTTGTCTGCTCGCGCATGCCCGGCTTCTCGGGGCCCATGTCGTCGCGACGGAGGATGTTGGGCCACAGCTCGGGAGGAACGTACAACTGCGGGCCATGCGACATGCCGAACCTGCCTGCGATGGTTGCCATCACTCCTCCTCCCGGCTGCGCATCAGGCGCCGATGCCTTCCTGTTCCTGTTCTCGTGCACGCATCATAGCGCGACTGCCAAGCGGAAGCTGGTCGCTTTCCCGATTGCGAGAGAGGGTTGGGGCGCTTCCCCACGTGATAAAGTCCCCCGCATGCATGCGCGAGTCATCACTTTCGAAGTCGAGGGACGGCTGGCCCTCGACGATGCCCAGGATGCCCTGGAGCGCCTCGTCGTGCCGGAAATGCGCAGGCTCCCTGGCTACGACGGTGCGTACATCCTCCGCGAGGGCCACACGCACGGGCTCATCGTCATGCTCTGGGAGACCGAGGACGCGCTGCAGTCCGCCGAGGCGACCCCCGGCCTCGCCGAGCAGATGAACCGCCTCCGCTCGCACCTGGGACGCTACGCCGCCTCAACCGTCAACGAGGTCGGCTACGCGGACCACCCCCTGGGGTGACCTCGTCATCCCCGCACCTCTTCGTCATCCCCGCACCCTTTTCGTCATTCCCGCGAAAGCGGGAATCCAGAGTGACCGCCAGGTCGCACGTGCGGGGGCAGCGCGGAGGGAGGTTGTCATGATGGGCGAAGCCGAAGCGTCTCTCAGAGAACGTGGGTACCAGCAAGCCTCCACCCGAGCGATTCCTCGACTTCGCTCGGAACGACAGACCGAAGCGCGAACGCAGCCCCCTACTCCTCGGTCTGCGTCGTCTGACCGCCCTTGCGCGTCACCGTGATGTGCGCGAACGACGTGTCCGGCAGCGAGCCGTGCCAGTGCTTCTCCCCCGCGGGCGCGAACACCACGTCGCCCGGTTCCACCTCCGCCCGCTCGCCGCTCTCGGTCACGACCACGCCGCGGCCTTCTGTCACGATCAGGAGCTGGTCACTCTCGTGGTAGTGGAACTTGTTCCGCACACCGACCCCGAAACTGACCACACTCACGTTGAAATCGTCGCTGTCCGGCGCGAGCGGCTGACGCGCCACGTCGTCACTCGTGAACAGCGGGCTCGCCGCTGCCTCCTTCTCGACCTCGCTGATCTTCCGCACCTGCATCGTGCTCTCCCTTTTCTGTTGCGTTAGTTCCCTGACCGCTCATCCTGAGCCTGTCGAAGAACGTTCATCCTGAGCCTGTCGAAGGACGCCCTATGCGTACGCGTCGTAGATGCCCTCGAACTTGCCCAGCTTCAGGCGCACCTGCGTCTCCGCCATGTGCCGGACCATCTCGACGTCGCGGTCGTCCCGGATGAGCCGGGCCACCGCCTCGCCTGCTTCCGCCGCGTGGTCCACGTCCACGATGCCGTGGATGCGGAAGAATTCCAGGTGCTCCGCCGGGATGCTGTACGGCGCTTCCTGCAGATGGTTGAACAGCTCCGTCGAGTACCGCTGCACCATCGTCTCGTTCGTCAGGGCGGACGCCCTGCCCGCCGCCGGGCACGTGTTGATGAGCGCCGAGGCCACGATGACGCTCGTGTGGCACAGCACCTCGTGCACGGGCACCATCTCCTCGAAGTCGCGCTCCGTCAGCCCGATGTGCATCCCGAACTCCTGACAGAGGTCGGGATGGTCGTGCTCCGCGACGATGCCCGCGACCATGTCCTTGAACGCGCGCGGGTTGTCGGCCGCCTTGATCATGCGTATCGCGCCGGCCTTCAGCAGCGCGCGGTTGAACCACGTGTGCTGCAGGGAGTACCCCTGGAGCCGGCGTATCGTCAGCGTACCCGCGCGCAGGTCGCGGAAGTACCGCGTCTCCATCAGCGCGTCCGCCGCGGGCTGCACCACCTCCGCAACCAACTGGTCAACGAACTCAGTCGTGTTCACCGTTGTCGTCATGCTCATGCCTCCTCTGCGTCCGCGCCATACTCTACGCCCTCCACGACACGGGTCAACCTGCGGGGAAGTGACACAAAGCTGTTGCTTCTTGCCTGAAACCAGTACAATACTCTCAGGCGAACACTCTGCCGGGAACGAGAGAACACACTACCCATGGTCACCTACGACGAGTTCAGCGCCTTCAAGACCGAGAACACCGCCCAGCACACCGAGTTGAGAGAGCGGCTCGAACGCCTCACCACCGAGGTCGGCGGGCTAACCACGCAGGTTGCCGTTCTCTCCGAGCGCATCGACGAACGCACCAAGGGCCTGTCAGACCGCATCGGCGCCCTCCAACGCACACAGGACCTCACCAACCGCCTCATGATTGCCATCCTCGGCACGATGGGCGCAACCTTCGCCGGAGTGGTGTACGCAGTCCTCTCCCGCTCCGCATAGCTCGCGTGCCCGGCGTTCGCATCCCATGTTTTCCCCCGACGACGCCCGGAACGCCCCACTCTACGAGCGCTACTCGATCGAACTGCTCGGCGCGGACGACGCCCCTGCCCCTGACGGCCGGCCCGGCGACGGCGTGACACTCCACACGACGCGCGGCGACGTGTCCTGCATCCTGCACCGCCCTGCGGACGAACGCGGCGTCGGCGTCGTCTGGGCCGCGGGCGCGCGGGGTGGTTTTGACGGTCCGGCGAACGGCCTCTACCGCGACCTCGCCGCCCGCCTTGCGGGGCGCGGCATCGCCTCGCTTCGCGTCGACTACCGCCGCCCTGCGCACCTCGACGAGTCCACGCTGGACGTGCTCTGCGCTGTGTGGCACATGGCCGCGCTCGGCTACACGCGCGTCGCGCTCGTCGGCCACTCGTTCGGCGGGGGAGTCGTCATCTCGGCGTCGCGCTACACGACCCACGCCCGGGGCGTGGTTGCGCTCGCCAGCCAGACGATGGGCGCCGAGGACGCCGCACTCCTCGGCAACAGGCCCCTGCTGGTCGTCCACGGCGAGGCCGACACCGTCCTCCCGCTCGTGAACGCGGAGACCCTCATCGACTGGGCGTCCGGCCCGAAGCAGCTCGTCACCTACCCCGGCGCCGGCCACGGCCTCCGCGAGTGCCCCGACGAACTCCGGACCCTCCTCGAAGACTGGCTGTCAAACCTGCTGCTGTAGAAGCATCGTCATTCCCGCCCACCCGTCATTCCCGCCCACCCCGTCATTCCCGCGAAAGCGGTAATCCAGAGTGCCCGGCCAGGGCACGCGGAGGGGCCGCGGGGCAGTGCCTGACGTAGGAACCACTCGTCGTTCCTGTGAAGGCGGGAACCTCGTAGCCCTACCTCTCCTGGGGAGAGGGTGCCGCCGTAGGCGGCGAGTGAGGGCCACCGGGGCGGGGCCGCGGGGCAGTGCGGCCTGACCCCACCTCTCCTGAGGGAGAGGTCGACGCACTTGTGCGGCGGGTGAGGGCCACCGGGGCGGGGCTGCCGAGCAGTGCGCGTGACCCCCACCTCTCCTGAGGGAGAGGTCGACGCGCTTGTGCGGCGGGTGAGGGCCCTCCGGAGCGGGGCCGGGGGTGGCAACCGGCGTAGGGGCGTCCCTCATGGGCGCCCTGCCTGATCCCCACCTCTCCTGAGGGAGAGGTCGACGCCGCAGGCGGCGGGTGAGGGCTCTCTGGCCGTGGCGTCGCGCCAGGTGTAGGGTCATTCCCCATGGGGCCCAACAAGGAAGGGCAGCCTTCTGGCTGCCCCTCCTTCGCTCCTGTGCTCTGGGTTTCCCTACGTGTCGCGCTCGTTCGTCGGGCCGACTACGCCGTTGCAGTAGGGGATGAACGCCTTCATCCGGCAGGTGACGCCGTGTTTCGCGAGCTCGGCCTCGAAGAAGCGGTCGATCTCCGGGTCCTGGTCCTCGTACTCGATCTGCATCCCGCCTTCCTTGATGCTGACATTCGACTCGCCCCACTGGCTGGGCTGTCCGTCTCCGCTGCGGAGAGCGAGGTAGCGGGCAGGCTCCGGCCCTGTGTTGAAGTGCTGGTGATACGTCGCGTCAGCCGGGACGATGACCATGCCGCCCTTCTTCCACGGCGCGATCTCGTACTCGGGCTTGTCGTTATCCCACCACAATGTCGAGAACCCGACGCCTCCCAGGATGACCAGGTGGGCGCCCGGTCCGTGGCGGTGGCCCTTCTTGTACGTCCCCACCGGGAACTCGGAGATGTGCGCCCCCGTCACGTTCCCCGCGAGGTCGAAGTGCGTGTTGATGCCGCCGGCGCCGCGGTCGCGGTATTTCCACAGTTTCATGATGTCGGCGTTCGGCACGAAGTTCGTCTTCCACATCGTCCCGAACTTGGAGCCCTTCCGCTGGTAGAGCGTCCCCTGCCCGTTGAAGAAGTCCTCGTCCTCGCCGGAGAAGCGGTCCATGAAGTGGAACGGGTTGTTGAAGACGAACTCGTTGCTGCGGAACATCCGCATGACGGGCGGCGCGTTCGTCATCGACACGTACCGCGCGGGCTCGGTGCCGCTGCCGTTGAAGTGCTGGTACGACGCGTTCAGCGGAATCACCAGCAGGCTCCCCGCCGCCCACTCGAACGTCGCCTTCTGGCCCTCGCTCAGCCAGACGCTCGTCGCGCCGCGGCCGGAGACCACGTACATCACCTCCTCGTACATGTGGCTCTCGGGCTCCGACTTCCCGCCGGGCTTGATCTCTACCAGGTGCGCGTCGTTGGGGAGCATGGGGTTCGGGATGTTGATCACCGCGCCCTTGCCGCCCTTCCGCTCCCAGTCGCCGAGCTCGACCTCGTTCAGGTCCTCGAACTTGTACTCGACGATGCGCTTCACACCCTCGCGCTCGATCCAGTCGAAGTACGGATCGCCTGCCTCCCACATATCCATCTTGTCGGGGACTTCTGCCTCCCGCAGGTCAACAACTGCCATCTTTCGCTCCTCCCGTCAGTCTCAGTAGTACGTGCGCTTACTTTACCATGCGGGCGGGGTCCCGTTCATGGTGAACCTGTCGGACCACGGCTCACCGCACGCCCCACTATAATGCCTGCGTCGGTTATCCCCTCCCAGGAGAACGCATGCGGCTCGCCTTCCTCCTCTTCGTCTTCCTGGGCGTCCTCGCAGCCGCGTGCGCGTCCCCGACACCAACTCCCTCACCCACGCCCGCTCCCACGCCGACGGCGTCGCCGACTCCAACCTCCACGCCGACAGCCACGGCAACTCCCACTCCCACGCCAAACCCGGCTCCCACGGTCACCCCGACACCGACGCCAACTTCGCCGCCCACCCTCACTCCCACTCCCACGCCTACCGCCATGCCGTCCCCCATCCCAGCGCCGTTGTCGCCCCTGGACCAGGACCGCGCCGCACTGCTCGCGATACGCGACGCTCTGACAGAACCTGGAGTGCTGAACTGGAACGACGATCTTCCCGTATCGAAGTGGAACGGGGTGATTGTCGAGGGCTCCCCCGAGCGCGCAACGCGGCTTTGGCTGCACGGCGACCGTTTCAGCGGCGCCGTGCCTCCCGACATCGGGAAGCTGTCGGCGCTGGTGTCTCTCAGCATCTCCAGCGACCGCATCACGGGCCCCATCCCTCCAGAGGTCACCAGCCTGAACGAACTGACCTCCCTCGAGATATCCGGCGACCGCATCACGGGCCCCATCCCTCCGGAGATCAGCAACCTGACCGAACTGACTTCCCTTGGACTAGCCGGAGAACAACTCACCGGTTCCATCCCTCCCGAGATCGGCAACCTGAGCAAGCTCCAGTGGCTCTCCATAGGGGGAGACGGGATCGAAGGGCCTCTTCCACCGGAACTGGGCAACCTCGAGGACCTCCAGTCGCTCCACATCACGGGTCTCGGGATCGATGGGCCCATCCCGCCTGAACTCGGCAGGCTGGCAAGCCTCACCAAACTGACGATCAGGGACTGCGGCGTCAGCGGGCCCATCCCGCCTGAACTCGGCAACCTGGCCAACCTCACCAGCCTGGCGATCAGGGACAGCGCCCTCAGTGGGCCCATCCCGCCCGAACTCGGAAACCTGACGGGTCTCTGGTCGCTCTACATCACGGGCCGCGGGATCGATGGGCCCCTCCCTCCTGAGCTGGGCAGGCTGACCAACCTGACCAGCCTGACGATCAGGAACAGCAACATCACGGGCCCGATACCCCCTGAACTGGGCGAACTGACCGGCCTGACAACCCTCGAGATGTCCTATAACCGGCTCACTGGCTCTATCCCACCTGAATTCGGACGCCTGGTCAATCTGGGTGAGCTCTGGCTCTCTGGGAATCAACTCGGTGGCCCGATTCCTCCCGAACTTGGCAACCTGTCGAACCTGGACATACTGGCCCTGAGCCGCAATCAGCTTAGTGGCGAGATCCCGCCTGAGCTCACGAGTCTGACGGGGCTGGTCTTGTTGGGGCTGGGCGCCAATGAACTGAGCGGAGAGATACCCATGGGTATCGGGGACCTCGCTCGCCTGAGCTGGCTGGACCTGTACGGCAACCAACTCACCGGACCCATTCCCGGTGAGATTGGCCGGCTGCAGAACCTGGGGGTCCTGGCCCTGTCCAGCAACCGGTTCTCCGGTAGCATCCCACGGGTGCTTGCAGACCTGGAGAGTTTGGACGTGCTGCTTCTGGACGGCAACGAACTCACCGGCACGCTACCTCCTGAGCTGGGCCGGTTGGGGGGTCTATCGATGCTGACGCTATCCAACAACCGGTTCACCGGGCCGGTGCCGCTCGAACTCGGACGCCTCACCAGCCTGACGGAACTGAAGCTGGGCGGCAATCGGCTCTCCGGCGCGATCCCCACTCAATTCGAAGAACTTACGGAACTTGAGACTTTGGAACTCGGCCCCAACAACTTCTCTCCGGGTACGTGCCTGCCCGCCTCCTTCCGCAACATCGAGCAACTGGACCTCGGAGGATTGGACCTGCCCTTCTGCGGGTGATACGCGGAGGTCCCGGCCTACCCCTCCTCCCTCGCCTGCGCCCCGGCGCGCAGGTCCTGCAGCCGGATCATCTGTGTGCTGCGCCAGCCGTAGCCGAGCGCGAACGCCAGCACGGCCACAGCTCCCGCGGTCGCCGCGATCGGTGCGGTCGCCACTGCCGCCACTCCCGCGAACTGCAGTTCGCCCATCGGGCGGACGCTCGTGTGCACCATGCTCCAGATGCCCATCACCCGCCCGCGGAACTCGTTCGCCACCAGCATCTGCAGGTTCGTCTGCACGCCCACGTTCAGCATCGACGCTCCCATGCCGTACGCGAACAGCAGCACGAGCGACACCTCGTACCACTGCGACAGCCCGAACGCCACCATGAACACGCCCATCGTCACCGCCCCGCCCACGAGCAGCGTCCGCTGCTGGTTGGGCGACGTGAGGCTCGACGCGATGAACACGCCCGCGACGCTCCCGACACCCATCGCTCCCCACATGTAGCCCAGCCCATCCGGCCCGACGCCCAGGATGTCCTCCGCGAATATCGGGAAGAGCACCGCAAGCGATACGCCGAACGCCATGTTCCAGTACGCCGTGCCTATGAGGAACATGAACACCTTCTCCCGCCGGATGTAGCCGACCGCCGCGGCCATATCCGCCAGTACGCTCCGTCCCCGCGCCCGCACCACCGCGGGCAGGTGCACCCGCCAGAGCAGCGCCGCGTAGACCGCCACCGCAGCGGCCGTCACTGCGAACACCACGCCTCCCGCAACGCTCGCCGAATCCGACGCGTCGAGCACAAACCTGCTGATCAGTCCGCCCACGACAGGCGAGCCCACCCGCGTAGCCGGATGGATCATCGCGTTCAGTCCCACCGCGCTCGGCATCGACTCGCGGGCCACCAGGTGCGGGAACATCGCCTGCCGCGCGGGTCCCTCGAACGAGCCGATCGCCGACAAAACGAAGCCGCCCACGATGACGTGCCACGCCGTCAGCATGCCGGCGATGCCGAGCCCCGACAGCGTTCCCAGCGCCATGATGAACAGGAACTGGACCGTGATGAGCAGCTTCCGCTGGTCGAACCTGTCCGCCAGCGCCCCGCCGTACAGCGTGAGCGCGGTGGAAGGGACCATCTGCGCGATACCGTGCACGCCCAGCAGCCACGGGTTCCCGGACAGCTGGTAGATCAGCCATCCCTCGATCATCCACTGCATCTGCTGGCCGGAGACGGCAATCACGAACCCCACCCAGAAGAGGCGGAAGTCCCGGTATCGCAGCGCGCTGAACCGACCTGCCATGCGGAGAGTTTACCGCGTCGCAAACCTCGTCATTCCCGCACCGGCGGGAACCCAGGGTGCGCGGGCAGCGCACGAGGCGGGGCTGGCGGGAGTGGGGTTGTCATGCAGAAGGAGTCCGCGCCGAGCCTGACCTACTCCCCTCCTGCCCATCTCTGTCGCGTGCCCTCCTCGTGGAGTAACATCCTCCTATGCAGACCCCCTACGGCATCGTCGACGGCGACGGCCACGTCACCGAGACCGAAGACCAGATACGCCCCTACATGGACGAGCCCTACCGCTCGCGGGGCGGCCAGATACGCGCGGGCCACAACTACTGGGACATCAACCTCGGCGGGAGGCTCGGCTCCGTCGCGAAGGACGCTCAAACGTGGCTCGACGCCATGGACGAGGGCGGCATGGGAGACCGCCATCCTCTACCCCACGTCCATCGGCTTCACCGCCGCGCTCATCTGGGAGCCGGACGTCGCGATCGCTGTCTGCCGCGCCTACAACGACTTCCTCCACGAGGAGTTCACGAGCGTCAGCCCACGGCTCAAGAGCGTCGCGCTCCTCCCGCTGCAGGACGTGGACGAGGCTGTCAAGGAGCTGCGGCGCGCCGTCACCGAGCGCGGCCACTCCGGAGCGATGCTCTCCGCCATCGGCGCGCACCCGCCGCTCGGACGCGCGCAGTACTTCCCGCTCTACGAGGAGGCGCAGCGGCTCGGCGTCATGCTCGCCGTCCACTCCTCCACCCAGGGCATCCACCACCTCGCGGCCGACGACTACCAGCGCTTCATCGAGGTCAACACCTTCTGCTTCCCCGTCGGCCTCTTCCGCCACATGGTCAGCATGATGTTCGCGGGCATCCCGGAACGCTTCCCGGGCCTGCGCGTCGGCTGGATGGAGGCTGGCTGCGGCTGGGTGCCCTACTGGCTGGAGCGCATGGACGAGAAGTGGAAGATACGCGGTGCGGACGAGGCCCCCATGCTCCGCAGGTCCCCCACCGAGTACGTCCAGCAGGGCAACTGGTTCTTCCACACGGAGGCCGACGAGAAGATGCTCCCCTACACCGCCTCGGTCATCGGCGCGGACAAGCTCTTCTTCGCCTCCGACTTCCCCCACTGGGACTCCGAGTACCCACACAACGTGCAGGAACTCCTCGCCCGCGAGGACATCGACGAGACCCTCCGCCGCAACGTCCTCCGCGAGAACGCCCTCCGCCTCTACGGCCTGTAGCCTTCAGGAGCATATTCTTTCGTCATTCCCGCGAACGCGGGAATCTCGTATCCCTTGCCCTTATACTCAACACATGACCTCGACACCCCGTTAAACCCGCCAGCCTTGCGTCTACCTCCTCACCAGCAGACCCGGCGGCCCGCTCTACGTCGGGGTCACCTCCAACCTCATCCAGCGGGTCTGGCAACACAAGTCGCACTTTGCAGAAGGCTTTACAGACCGCTATAACGTTGCCAGGCTCGTGTGGTACGAGCAGCATGGAACGATGGAAGCCGCTATCACGAGGGAGAAGGCGATCAAGAAGTGGAATCGGGCGTGGAGGGAACAGTTGATTGATGAACTGAATCCTTCTTGGCGAGACCTCTACGACGACATCTGCGGATAGGCTGCGAGATTCCCGCTTTCGCGGGAATGACGGCTAGCCTCAGTGCCAACAGTAAGCCGCGGTTTGCAGAGACCGTATCCCGCAGCCAGCACCGCGTAGGAGCAACATCATGGAACCACTGCAGTGGCGCAAGCGCATCGGCCTCATCACCAACAGCGGACAGGTCATCACGGAGCCGCGCTACTACCAGCTCGCGCCGCCCGGTGTGACCTTCCACACCTCCCGCATGCTCAACACGGGCGGTCCCGACGGCCTGGTCCGGATGGAGCAGAACGCACCCCGCGCCGTCGAGGAGCTCGTCACCGCCGACGTTGACGCTATCGCCTACTGCTGCACCGTCAGCGGCGCGATGCGCGGCTTCGAGGAGGACCGCCACTTCTGCGAGAACATCGTGGAGCGCACCGGCATCCCCGCGACCTCCACCATGCTCGCCTGCGCCGAAGCCCTCCTCCACCTCGGCGCGCACCGCATCGTCCTCACCAGCCCCTACGTCGACAGCCACAACGAGCACGAGGCCGTCTACCTCCGCGACGCCGGCATCGAGCCCGTCCTCATGCGCGGGATGGGCCTCACGTCCGGCAAACAGTACTGCCGCGTGACCCCCGAGGAGATACACGACTTCTGCCTGGACGCCTGGCACGACGCCTACGCGCTCCGACCGGACGCCCTCTTCGTGAGCTGCATGAACTACGACGCCATCGCCGCCGCCGAGGACCTGGAACGCGCCATCGGCAAGCCGGTCGTCACCTCGCACACCGCCACCCTCTGGCGCGCGCTGGCACTCGCCAGCATCCCCGATCCCATCGACGGCGCTGGTGTACTCCTCGCCGCGCCGCGCTAGGACTCGTCATTCCCGCACCGGCGGGAATCCAGGGTGCGCGGGCAGCGCACGCGGTGGGGGCTGCGGAGCGGTTGTCGTTTCGAGCCGTCCGCAGCGGAGTCGAGAAGTCTCTCGGATGCGTTGATCCCCTCTCCTGAGGGAGAGGGCAACGCGCTTCAGCGCGTGGGTGAGGGCCTTGGCAGGGCTGGGGAGCGGGTGTTGTCATCTCGAGCGGAGCCCAGCCCTCCTTCACACCTTCCGCGCGTACGTCGTGATGCCGTCCGACCAGTCGAAACGCCGCGCCACCTTGTGCATCGCCCGCAGGAACGGCGCAGCCGCGCCGATCAGTCGCGTCTTGTGCAGCAGGCGCACCGGCGCGTAGAGCCCCTCGTTGGTCTCGTCCGCGTCGACGACACCGGCCAGCGTCGCCGTCTCCGTCGTGCGGAACGTCTCGAGCCCCACGTCCGCCTGCATCCGCGTCAGCGTACGGCGCGAGAAGTAGTAGACGTGCTCCGGCATGCTGTAGTGCCGCCAGCGCGCGCCCACGATGCGCGGCCACAGTCCTTCCACGTCATGCGTCCCGACGATCAGCACGCCGCCCGGCTTCAGCAGCCGGTGCACCTGCCGCAGCACGCCCTTGGGGTCCGGCAGGTGCTCGATCGTCAGCAGCATCGTCGCGAGGTCGACGCTGTCCGGCGGCAGGTCCACGTCGTCCAGCGTGCCGGTGAACACGTCGAGCCCGAACTCGCGGCGTGCGTACTCCGTCGCGTACGCCGACACGTCGACACCGTACGGCGTCCAGCCCCGCCGGCGGAGCTGGTCCAGTACGATGCCCATGCTGCACCCGACGTCCAGCGCCACGCCCGGCGTCACGCCCTTCAGCGGACGTAGCAGTTCGCTCACCACGAAACTCAGGTGGCCGGTGAGCGCCATGTAGTCCGAGTAGCCGACCTGGAGGTCGTCGTACTCGCTGCCGCCGCCGTAGTAGGTCCCGTCGTCGTAGATCGTCGCCAGCTCGGACGCCAACGGCCGCGGGTTGATGAACACCAGCCGGCACGCGTTGCACCGCACCACCGTGTACCCCTTGATGACGTGCAGCGGCGAGTGCTCCTCCGACCCGCACAGGTTGCACGCCACCGTCTCGAACCGCGTGTCCGTCATCGGCATACCTCCGTGTAGGGCTTGGTTTTCGGTATCGTCTCTACCTTAGAAAGTGCATACACGGGCTGCGATGTGCCTACCCTTCATCCCACAAGTTCGTAAGCATCGCGCATCAGGTTTCTGCTGCTTGCACGTTGATCGACGTGAAAAACCGACGCTTTGTCGCCCAGGCCATTGGCGATCCGGGCCTGCCATACGTCCTTTATTCAAGAGCGTTCAACAGCCCAGTTGTCAATTTACTCCTATTCAGTTTGCCCGTCGCCAGTCCTTCTTGTATCCTTCTTCGAACATCCTTCTTCAAAATGCGATGCATGTAGCCCGTAGATATGGTTTGAGCCAATTCAGCTAGCTTGCCAACAGTCAGGTTGACCAAATCATAGTGAAGGCCGTCCACAAAAGTGTCTGGTGTTTCTCCTTCTTGTTGTTTCACTACCAGACCAATAGTCGGGAAATTAGAGTCATCAAACACGGCATAGTCTATGTTATCCAAACTCCCTCTATTTGCAGCCAGCGCGACAGCTACTCTATCAACTTCCAAATCCGTGTCGACGCGATAGATCGACAAAACATTGCCTTCAGTTTTCAAATCGATGAGCGCATCAGCCTGCAATTCATCAGCAGTGAGCCAGCTTTGGGTCAGCCATCTGCCCTGCCGAATAGTTCTCAGATAGCGAGCCATTGTGTTGCTCGAAGCTGCTCGGCAACCAAACCTATATTTGCCTTCAATTGTTCAGATTGTTCTCTATCAAATGCCTTTTCAACGTCTCTCAAGGCGTCTGGGTCATCCATGGCAGCTATACCCAATGATGCAGCATCGCGTATTCGCGGATTAGAAGACTGAAGACTACTGATCAGTACCGACAGTCGATGTTCTTTGGTTTCCCGTCCGTCCATCACTCCGATGTGGCGAAGTATTTCTTCAACAGATTCAACATTTACGCTCTCTAGACCAATCAACTGTCCCCATGCTGACACAGCAGCATTCCCATATTTTCCAATTGATGCATGGATATACTGTGACAACAAGGATTCCACGCCATCCTCATAAATCTCATCGGCGTTCTCATGAACGATAGCAAGAAACGAGGCCATCAGTTCTACAATCGATACCAAGGACAATTCATCAGTAGTCTTGCTAGCGAGTATAGTTTTCG
The DNA here is from genome assembly GCA_028874795.1 of Chloroflexota bacterium. GTDB lineage: Bacteria > Chloroflexota > Dehalococcoidia > Lucifugimonadales > Australimonadaceae > Bin16. Next base: position 820 of record JAPPHT010000012.1, on the reverse strand, counting down.
TGGTCAATTTGGATGGCCTTGATTCTGAACTAGAACCAACCTGCCCTGGAACAGTTACGTACACGGTGCTCAGAGGCCGTCGCCGCAGGGTGTTTAGGTGATAGTAATACTGAACCAAAGCTCGACGGATGTCATTGAAATCGTATAGTGTGTTTCTATGAGTATCAACTGGAGAGTAGTCACTGTACGAACCGAAGGCATCTCGTGAGCCTAGGGGTTCGACAGTTTCGTACTCATGCCAATCGTCAGCTCCGTGCAGCAGATGCCAGCCAAACGCATAAGGGATCTCTTCAGAGAGCCCTTCCTTGGGAGCGGTCTCGGCTGAGCTTATCTGTTCTCGGTGGTCAATAGTCCAATGTGCGGGTGTTAGGGTCACGATACGTCTCCTTTTTCGGAGATCTCGTTTCCATATTCAACTAATTCTTCAAGTATCGCTCCAATCTGTGATGAGTTGATGGGAACAGAACGATCCGCTTGAGTATTCATATCTAACTCCAGCCGACATGCAACTACAGAATCGCTTGCCAATCTTCGTATCGCATCAGGGCCTACTTCTAGCGCTATTCCTCCACCGCGCATGATTGACCATTTGGTCAATCGATTGATACCGATTACTTCATCTATTCTTGACGTCCTTTGACGGTTTATCTGGTAGAGAAAGTCTGAAGAACCATCCAATTGAGACGGCTGCAACTGCAAGTACCTGGACAACTGCTCTTGTCCAGATTGTATATCCGGAACTCGGAGTATGAGCACAGCACCGAAAGCTAGGGATGCTCTGAACAAGTCCCCACAGGGGCTTGCGGAAGCATAGCATGGG
>JAPPHT010000041.1 GCA_028874795.1 Chloroflexota bacterium | reverse complement strand
ACCCCGTCCATCCGCTCAACTCAACGTTGACGGGTTATTCAGAGCATCCCTAGCGCAAGAGGCGGCTGCCGTCTGCTGTAGAGGCGCCCCTTGTGGGCGCCCTGCCTGGCTCCCTCTCCTGAGGGTGAGGGTTGGAGCCTGCCCCGCACTTGATGCGGGGGTGAGGGCCCTTCAGCGTAGTGTGGGCGGAGGCCGCCCTGCCTGATCACCTCTCCCCTTGGGAGAGGTCGACGCGCTTGCGCGGCGGGTGAGGGTGAACCGGCGAGGGTGGCGACCGTCTGGTGTAGGGGCGTCCCTCGTGGGCGCCCTGCCTGGCTCCCCTCGCCCTCTGGGAGAGGGGCTGGGGGTGAGGGTGCCCCGGCGGGTGAGGGGCGGCCTGCGGGGGTGTCCGTCGTCCCTGCGAAGGCAGGGACCTCGTTCCCTCCCCTACGGCACGAGCGTGGCCGGCTCCAACGACCACACCCAGTAGCCCTTGCCCGTCACGATCTCCGGCGGGTCGTCATCGCCTTCCACGTCCGATATGGCGTCGCCATCGCCCTCCGTGGTGCGCACCCACCGGCTCTGCAGCGTGTCGTAGGTGTACGACACCTGCCACGGGATGCTCTTGAAGTACTCGTCCGCCTCGCCGCTGCCGCCACCGTACGCGCCCGGTGCGACGCCTGCAGGGTTCTGGAAGAGGTCGATAACCCCCACCAGGTTCCAGCCGAAGTTCACCTCCACCGAGGGCGGGATCGACGCCGGGTCGTACTCGGGGATCAGCGTCGAGATCGTCTCGAACGTCTGCGCGAACACCCAGTAGCCGTAGCCCGCTTCGATGCTCGTGAGGTTCCCGCGCCAGCCGCCGTCCTCGCTCCGCGTCGCCGCCACCCAGTCCCCGTCCTGGTACGACAGCACGGGCGACACGCGTCGTTCCGGCGGGAGCACCGTGTCCAGCGACGGGTCCTCCGGCGTCCCGGGTACGGAGATGAGGTTCCAGCCCGCCGTCAGCTCCAGCTCGTACGGCAGGCGCTCGACCACCGTGAACGCGTAGTCGCCCGAGAACTCGTTGCCCGCGTCGTCGACCGCCTTGTACGCGACCTCGTGGCGGCCCAGCTCGAGCTCCTCCGTCTGGAACGCGAACTCCATCGGGCCCACCCGGCTCAGGCGCGCCATCATGGAGCCGTCGTCCAGCATGATCTCCGTGACGTTCACGTTCGCGTGCGAGTCGAAGAACTTCGCGTCCGGGTTGTCGTTCGCCGCGCCGCAGCCGTCCGTGGGGCAGACGGCGTACTCCATCGCTTCGCCGTGGAAGTTGAGGTGCACGTATGGGCGGACGCTCTCCGTGTCGTGCGGCTTCTCGAACTGGTGCGGCGTCATGCTCAGCTCCGGCTCGATGCCGCCGTTGAAACGCCGGTCTATCTCCAGCAGCGCCCCGGCGTCGTCCATCTCGCCGAGGTCCAGCTTGTCGTTGAGCGCTGGCGTCGTCACGACGTCCGGCTTGCGCTGGTGCCTCACCGCCTCCCAGCCGCCCGACTCGCCGATGTTCCCCTCGTAGTCGTAGCCGTACACCACCAGCCCGAACAGCTCGTCGAGCCCGCTCAGGCTGGCGACGGCGTACGTCCTGCTCCAGTGCTGAGGACCGTCCTGTACGACGAGCGTCCCGCCCCGCTCGATGTTGAGGATCGAGTAGTCGTACGCCTCGTCGCCGCTCCGCCTCACCGTCGTGGTGTCGATGCCGGTGAAGTGGACCTCCGGGCGGCGGCGCAGGTCCTCGTCGGCGCGCACGTCCACGACGAACTCGCCAAGGTGGTTGGCGACCGGCCGGTCCTGCGCGGTGGCCGTCACGGTGATGGTGAAGCGCGGCGCAATGCCGTCCCGCGTCGGCACGTTCTGGGACGGGTTGGGGTTGCCCGCGAGGTCGTGGACGCCGCCGCCGAACAGCAGCACCTCGGGCGTCTCGTCGGCCCGCAGCTCGCGCGCCACCTGTACGTAGATGCGCGCGCGCACGTCGTCGATCAGGTCGCCGTTGATGTCTATCGGCCAGTACCCCAGCATCATCAACGCCTTCAGGTGCGCCTCGTTGTCGTCGGCATCGCTGTTCGGCGTGTTTCCGTCCCCGTTGTTGCTCCCGATGCTGAGCGCGCTGACGAGGGCTTCCGCCACCGGGTAGAGCAGGAAGTCGGTCGCGTCGTTACCGGCCGCGTCCTGGATCGGGTTGGAGCTCGGCGCCTCATAGCTGAGCGTAACGCCCTGTCCGTCCGTGACCGTAGAACTCAGCGTCAGCTCCACCGTCCTGCCGCTCACCGATACCCTGTTGACCGTGTTCTTCGTGCCGTCCACCTGGACGTCGAAGGCGCTCCCGTCCGGTGTCGAGTCCCCGTCCAGCTGCTCGTTGTAGGTCAGCGTGAGCGTCGCGCCGTCCACTTCCGCCGTCTGGAGCAACGGCGGGGTACTGTCCGTTTGCGGGTTCTCAACCGAGGTGGCGCTGCACCAGACGGTCCGCACCGCGCCGGCCAGCCTCCTGCCGTTCTTCTCGTACACCGTCACGATCTGGGCCCTGGCGCTGTACACCGCCGGGGATGAGTTGTAGTAGTGCTGGAACTCCGAGCTCGTCTTCCAACCGTCCACCCCGATGGCGGTGTATTGGAAGTGGCGTCCCAGGTCGAATTCCTCGTTCGGTGTGTAGAAGAGCTGCCGGTAGTAACCCACCAGCGTCCATCCATCCACTTCGGCCGGCCTGTGGATGTACGCCGGGGAGACTTTGTCCCAGGCGGGGTCCGAGTCGGTGAAGCCGCACTCGAGCGAGGCGTCGCCCTCCGCTATCGCCGGCAGCACGGCCGGCGACGACGACGGGTGCAGCAGGTACGGCGCGATCACCGGAGCGCTCAGCGGAAGCGCATCCTCCGGCGCCGTGAGGTCGTTCAGGTCCACTGTCGCGGACGACCCCCTCTTTCCGAAGTTGTCCGTGCCCGCCTCTACAGAGCCATGCCGCAAGGCGATCTGGATGATCAGCTGCTCTTCGTCCGAGTCCCTGATGTCGGCCTCGATGACCCGCCCCAGCTCGGATCCTCTTGGAATGCTGAATGACTCGTCCGTCCGCGGTAGGTCTTCGATGAGCAGCGCCCTGTCGTGCGTGAGAACGGCGAGCCGGTAGCCGTGGCAGTCGGCCGTGCTCAGCCTGGTCCAGGAGATCGTGATATCGCCGCTGGTGCTGTCGTAGCTGAAACCGGGGGAGCCGATCCTGACCTTTTCGTCGAGGGTGTCCGAGCAGCTCTGCGCCCGCGGCGCGAGTAGGGTCGCGGCGCGGGGTGCGGGTGGCGCGAACGTCAGGCGCTGCGGCCCTGCGGGAGCACTGTTGGCCCCGTCCCGTCCCAGGACGGTCCGCTCCGCCGGCGGCACCTCGGTCGGCTGCAGTACGCTGACGACCTCGTGCCCGGCGACCCTGACGAGCTCCGGCCTGATGTCCCGGCGCAGCGGCTCAACGAAGTCCACCATGATCCACGAGCGGTCGGGGACCTCTTTGCCGCCCATCGGGAATTCCAGGTCGTACGCGATGCCCGTCCACGCTTCGGCCGCTTTCGGCTCCGTGTCGTCCACTGTGAACAGGTGCGGCTGCTGGCCGTCATCGTCCAGCGCGTCGCTCACCGTCGTGTTGCCGGCGCGGTCCCTGGCCGTGATCTCCATGTAGTACGGGCCCTCGTCCATGCTGCCGCCGTCCGCCGAGAACGCGTACGCCACGCCGGGACGGCTCCCCAGGAGCGTCCAGCGCCCCGTGTGCGTGACGTCCTCCGCCGTGTCGACGTGGGCGTCCTTCGCCCACACCATCACGTCTATCTCCGCGGCGTTGCCGTTCACGCTGACCTGGCTGCCGGACGGCATCGAGAGCGGCTCGCCGCTCGTCGTGTGGTCGTCGTCCCTGTTCGCCTGCGTGTAGTCCCCGTCCAGCGTGACGACGAGCTCTCCGTCGTGCCGCAGGCCCGCGTCGTCGTCGCGCACCGTGAACGCGTACTCGAGGTCCCGCGAGCGGTAGTAGCCCAGGTCCTCGGGCGTGACGTCGAGCAGTTCCGGCCCCTCGCCGTCAACCCGCACCGAGACCGTCCCCGCGCCGCTCATGCTGACCGTCACGACGTCGTTGTGGCGCGCGAGGATCGAGGCCGTCTCATCCTGCGCGATGCCGGTGGCAACGTCAAAGCTGACGTCGTCCGGGTCGTTGGGGTCGTCCACGCACCCCGGGCCATCGCTTAACGCGTACTTGGGCGTTCCATCGTCGTTCTCCGCGCGTGAGTCGAGCACACGCACGAACGCCTGGTAGTAGGTCGCCATCGGGCCGTTCGTTGGTCCGGTTGCTGACGTCAGGGGCACCTGTACCGTGATCGTCTCGCCGGCGCGCCCGTTCCGCACCTCGGCAATGGCACAGTCGCCCCCCGGGTCCGCGATGCTGGAGCTGTCCACCGTGATGAGGAGCGTGTTGTACGCCTCCGGGTCGTTGGAGACGTAGAGCGTGTTGTTGAAGAACGTGTGCTGCGGCGAGACCCGGCCGTTCGCCAGGTACGCGGTGTCAGCCATCTTGCGATGGGAGCCCTGCGTGCCCAGGTAGTCCACGGGGTTCTCGATGGGGACGTAGACCGTCGTTCTGGTCCCGTCCTCCTCTTCGTACGTCGTCTCCCGGTTCTTCTGGAGCTGGGCGTCCTCGATGTCCGCGAACACGCCGACGCTCAGGCCGCTGCCGCTGCTGGTCCTGCCTTCCGTGCGGTCGAACGTCGATTGGCCGAACACCGGCGCCAGCGCCAGCAGCGTGACGACCGCAGCGAACGCGGCCGTAACCGCGGCCGTGCGCAGAGCAAGGGCCGCCGCCGGTGCGTTCGAGGGAGATGTCGTGTTGGGGCTGGGATTGAAGAAGTCGGGACTGGATACGGTCGAGTGCTTCACGATGCTCCTGGGGACACGGAGCCCGCTTGGGGTTGTCTGTTCCTGTCGTGAGGGGAGCGCGGTTGGCGCCCCCGCGCGTTCCATCGTGTTGCCGTTTCGTGGCGGGAACGTCCGGCGGAGTGGCGCTCTCTCCTCTGCGCGCCATTCTCAAGCACGCTTAAGCGCGGCTCAATGCGTTAGGCATGCGCATTGTTGGGGGAGAGGGTGCCCTCGCTCGGGAGGGGGGCGGCCTTCGGGTGTAGGGGCGCCCCTTGTGGCCACCCTGCCTGGCCCCCCTCGCCCTCCGGGAGAGGGGCTGGGGGTGAGGGTGCCCCCCGGCGAGTTCGGGTGGTGGGGCCCTGCCTGGCCCCCCTCGCCCGCTCATGGTGAGCCTGTCGAACCACCCTCATGGCCGCCCTGCCTGGCTCCCCTCGCCCTTCTGGGAGAGGGGCTGGGGGTGAGGGTGCCCCCGGCGGAGAGGGTGTCGGCCTTCGGGTGTAGGGGCGCCCCTCGTGGGCGCCCTGCCTGGCCCCCGCGCCCCCGGCGCGCGAGCGTGGCCCCTGCGTGGCGCCCGTTTCGCGCTTACAATCCCCCTGGCCGATCGAGGCCCCACCAGGAGGACGCCATGGCCAAGCCGCGCATCGCAGTATTCTCAGGCCCCACTTCGACGGTGGCGAACTCGCCCACCCTCGTGACCTCCCGCAAGGCGAGACTGCCCGGCGACAGGCCCCTCGAGGGCCGCTACGACCACCTCGCCGCGCAGGTGCTCTACGAGCCCGTGACCGTGCGCGTCCGCAGGTACTCGGCGCATCCCCTCGAGGCTGATGCGAAGCACCTCTACGTCGACGACGGCACGGAGTACTACGAGGTCGAGTTGCGTCCCGAGGACGGCCCCTACCTGCTCCCCTACATGGGCCGTCGGGCCGATGGTACGGAGCACGGCGCTCCCTTCGAGGAAGCCGACCTCCACAACCCGGCGCTGGGCTACGGCGGACGCCAGTTCTTCTACCCGGACGCCTCCCGCGTATTCGAGGAGATCGACCGCACCGTCTCCGGACGCGACGGCCATGGCGAGGGCAATATCCTGGACCGTATGGCCGACTTCTCCTTCGTACGCGCGCTCCCGCCTGGCGGCTATACCGGGCAGGGCGAGGTCTCCGGCGTCGACTACTTCCCCTACAAGCCGTTCGCAATATCTCACCAGGCCCCACCGGGGGCGCTCGCTCGTGTGACCAACACCGTCGCGAAGACGCTGTCGTCGGGCGACTACGCGGGCGCGATCTGGCTCGAGGGCAGTCCGACAGTGGAGGAGACCACCTACTGGCTGAGCATCGTGATCGGCTCCGACCTGCCGGTTGTCGGCGTGGCGGCCCAGCGCCCGCACGGAGAGCTGGCCAACGACGGTGACCGGAACATCGTGGACGCCGTCACCTACATCGTCTCGGGGCAGGGGAACGGCATGGGCGCCGTCGGCATCCTGGACCAGCAGATCTTCGCCGCGCGCGAGCTCAAGAAGGGCGACGCCCGCCCCGGTGGCTACAAGGCGACGGGCGGCCACGGCGGCGTGCTGGGCACCATCGGCCCGCCCGTGACCCTCTGGTACGCCCCCACCTACAAGCGCGGAGCGACCTCAGACGTCCGCGTGGACCTGTGGCCCGACGCCCACGAGACGGTATACGGCCCCATCCCCATCAAGGACGCCGACGGCGCCCTGCTCCCCTCCGCGGTACCGTACGTCCACGTCGTCAAGTCAGCGGCTTACATGTCCGTCGACCCGTTCGGTGACCCCGATGCGGAGGTGGACATCATCGCGAGGATCGAGAAGGGCGTCGCCGACCGGCGCAGCGTGGACCCGGCCGTCCCGAAGCTGCACGGGTTCGTCATGGAGGGCCTCAACCCCTACGGCTCCGGGACCGACTCCCAGATGAGCGCCCTGCGGCTCGCTGCCTTCCACGGCATCCCCACCGTCACGGTGGGACGCGCGGACCCCGGCGGCCGGGTGCCGCAGCGGTCCGGCGACGTCTTCGTGCAGGGCTCGAACCTCGACGCGAACAAGGCCCGCCTCCTCCTGATGGCCTCGCTCCTGAAGCTGGGCCCCCTGCCGGTCGCGAAGGACCCGCGCAACCCCACCGCCGACGAGCGCCGCGCAACCCTCGCGAAGGTCGGGCAGTTCCAGGCCATCTTCGAGACACACTGAGGGCCGGGGCCGCGTTCGGTGACACACCTGGTGGGCCGTGCACAACTGAACAGCGAGCCCTTGGTGACGGGTCCTATGGCATAGGGATCGGTCAACTCAGGGCAGCGACTACTCGAACACAGTCTGGTCGGCCGGAAGAGAAGGCTGACAGAGGAGGGTAGGCCGTTGTGAGTGTGCTGCTCGCACTGGCGGTCCTTGCCGCCATCGGCTTGCTGTTCGCGATGGACCCGGGTGGGGCGATCGCCGAAAGCGGCTTTCCCGACTTTCAGGAGATGGACTGGAAGCAGCTGGCGGTCTGGGGATTCCGCACGATAGGCGTAGTCCTGGCCCAGCTGATCATCATCGTGCTGGGGCTGTGGCCCAGGTACCGGCCCCCGCGGGCGAGCACATGGTACGCGGGGACACCGAGGCCCGGTTCGATGCCCGCGGCTGCGGTTTCGACGCTGCAAGGTCACATGCTATGGAGCCCCACGGTGCTGGCCTCCATCATCGAGATGTGCCAGCGCGGCACGTTGCGGATAGAGGCCGTCGGAACGAGGGTCGGTTTCCTGTACCGGCTGTCTCGGCAGGGCCTCACCCAGTATGACTGGGAGCGAACGATATGCGACAGCCTGCCGTCGGGCCCGACAACGATCGACGCGCTCCGTGAAGCGATAGGCGAGCGCGAAGATGCCATCGGCGACCAGATAGGCGACTACCTGCAGCAGCGCGGCCTCTTTGACGGCAACCCGGTACGGGTCAGGAGGGAGAACACCGACGACGGAGGTACTTGGTGGATGCTCGCCTGCATCCTGACGGGTGTCGGCAGCGGGCTCTGGGCGGCTCTGTGGCTGGACCAGTGGTGGGCGAACGCCCTGATCGGCCTGTTCGCGGGTCTCGCATACTCGTTCTTCACGGTACCGGGAAGGATAAGGACGGGCATGCTCAAGCCAACGCCGGTGGGGGTACTTGAGATAACCCAGTGGCTTGGCTGGAAAGAGTCCATGGCCGGACCTGCCCTGCTCGGTGCTCAAAGCCAATCGGACCCCATGCTGGCCTATGCCGTCGCGTTCGATGTGGCCCAGCCGTGGCTGGACGTTGGGGCGGCTGCTCCGCCGTGGTTCGGGTCCCGTGGTGAGTCCTCCCCCCGGGGCGTCGACCTGGACGTGGCCTATCGCGCCTTCATGCACGCGCCGGAGTGGTACCTGAGCGGAAGGTCGGACGATGCGGCGAAAGCGGCTGCGCAGCGGGGCTATGAAGAGGAGCTCAAGCTGCTTGGGCAGCTCGACATGGGATCGCCGGATGCCGGGACGGCCGTGCTGCAAGGGACCGACGACGCGAGTGGAGAGGCCGTGAGTGAGTTGGAGACGCAGACCAGTTTTCTGGAAGCTGTGCCGCCACCTCCATCGGTCGGCTATCAACAGCACACGACAGAAAGGCCGATCGACGAGCCGAAGAGCGGAGGTTGCCTCTGCGGCTGCCTCAGATGGCTCGTGGTCCTGATGGGCATAGGGACACTGGTTCTGCTTGTCCTGCTCAGCCTCGACGTGGTCTCGCCTCGCGATAAACCGTGCTCTCTGGACTCTCTGCCGATTCCGACGCCCGCGCAGATCGCGGTGGCCGGCGACCTGTTCCGTGATGAGTGCGTGCGGGTCCGCGGCACGGTCGTGTTCCAGGATACCGACGAGCTCGTGATCGAGATGGACCGGGGCGAGTACGTGCAGCGGGTGGACGTGCGGGATCCTTCGGAGGTACTGCAGTCGATCGTCTCCCCGGGCCGCGTGGTGAACCTTGCTGGGCGCCTCAGAGTGGAGGAGGACGGGACATACGCAGTCCTCTTCATACCGGACCGCGGATCGGACCGGGAGTGGTGGCGGAACCTCCGGGAGAACCTCGAAGCGGTGTTCTAGGGGATGGCGGCTGGGATTCCGTCAACCATGATGCCGAAAGAGCATTATTCTTGATATGGTATACATCAAGTAGTATGCTCTTTCCGTATTCCCTCACAAGAGCCGCGCCGTGGTGGAGACAGCGACTCTGAAGTGACGGGAACGTACGGATAGAGGCGCCAACAGAAAGGAGAGGAGAGATGATGCAGCGATGGGACCCGTTCAGCGACCTACGGCAGATGCAGGACACGATGGACAGGATGTGGCGACGGATCGGGACAACACCCGCAAATGCCGGGAGCGGTCCCGAGATCGAGGCATGGGCCGTCCCTTTGGACGTGACACAGAAGGGTGACAATACCGTCATCCGGGCATCCATGCCCGGGGTGTCGCCGCAGGACATCCAGGTTTCCATAGAGGACAACGTCCTGACGATCAGAGGGGAGACCGCAAAGGAGTATCAGGACGAGGACGAGACGTACCTCATGCGCGAGCGCAGGACCGGCTCGTTCCACAGGGCGTTGCGGCTCCCCGATGCGGTCGACCCTGACAGGGTGGAGCCTCGCTACGAGAACGGAGTTCTGACCATCACGGTCCCGAAGGCGGAGGCGAAGAGGGCGAGACAACTGACGGTGCAGGTCGGCTCGGCACCCACCACCGAGGGTGAGGCCAAGTAGCCCGGTCGTGTCTGACCTCAGGGGGACAGGATGTGGGACCGAGACTCCGGTCCCGCATCCTGTCTTTGTAGGAATGGCCGCCAATCTGTCTCGAGGAATGATTCGTGGAAGAGAAACCCCGTCAGATTTCCAAGGTCTTGAGGGAACCGTCCTATCTCGTCAGGGCGGTACGCGCACCTATACAGACGTTCACCCACACCGAGGAGATGGGTGCGATCGTCCTGCTGGCGGCTGCCGCCGTAGCCCTTGGATGGGCCAATTCACCCTGGTCTGATTCGTACTTCAACTTCTGGCGCATCGACATCTCATTCGACATTCACATCTTCGCCATTTCAGAGGACCTCGAACATCTCGTAAACGAAGGTCTGATGGCCGTCTTCTTCTTTGTCGTCGGCCTCGAGATAAAGCGCGAGTTGCTCCACGGAGAGTTGTCGTCATTCAGGAAAGCAGCCCTGCCGGTCGTGGCGGCCGCCGGCGGGATGGCCATTCCCGCCCTCATATACCTTCTATTCAACCCATCGGGCGATGGCGCCGCCGGCTGGGGTGTCCCCGTGGCGACCGACATCGCATTTGCTCTCGGTGTACTTGCACTTCTGGGAAGAAGGATCCCTTCCGAACTGAGAGTGTTCCTTCTTGGCCTTGCAGTGGTCGGTGACTTGGGCGCGATCGCCATCATCGCCACCTTCTATGCGGAGACGATCAACTGGGCGAACCTGGGACTGGGCCTTACAACGTTCGTCGCGATCGTCGCGTGCATGCGAATGGGCGTCAGCTCCCTGGGGTTCTACCTCATCCTGTGCATCGTCATGTGGCAGTTCTTCCTGGAATCCGGAATACATGCCACTCTGGCCGGAGTCCTGGTGGCCGCCGTCATACCTTCCGAGCCGTATCTCCGCCGCAGGGATTACGCGGTTGCCGTGGACGACCTTCTGCACGACTTCCGCTTGGCGATGGCGAACGATGACGAAGAGAAGGCGCAGACCATCGTGCAGCAGATCGAGATGCTCAGTCGCGGCACAGAGGGTCCGATGGAGCGTCTGGAGAGCGTGGTTCATCCATGGGTCAGCTTCGTAGTCCTGCCCGTCTTCGCTCTTGCCAACGCGGGGATCGTATTCACGTCCGAAATGCTGTCGGAGGCTGGGGGAAGCCCCGTCACGCTGGGCGTCGCGGTTGCACTCTTGGTAGGCAATCCTCTGGGCACCCTCGGCACGACTTGGCTGGCAGTACGTCTGGGGATAGGTCAGCTGCCCTCGACGGTGACCTGGAAGCATGTCCTGGGCACTGGATTTCTGGCCGGAATAGGTTTCACGGTCTCCATCTTCGTCGCAGGGATCGCTTTCGACGACCCCGCCCTGGCGGACCAGGCAAAGATAGGTATCTTCGGCGCCTCCCTGACAGCAGGCGTTGTGGGATATCTGTTCCTGCGCTTGGTCGGCGCCAGAGGTTCTTGACCGGAGTCACAGTCAGTAACGGCGTCCATGGTGGGCCAAGCGGTACTATGATGCGAACCTTTGAGTGGGAGGTGTGTCTGTGAGGGGCCTCGGGCAGGACTCAAGTTCTATTCCGCCCTCTTCAGCCTCGCCGTGTGCTTTGACAGGAGATCAGTCGTAGCAACGCCCAAAGAAGCCAGACTCTCCGACATCCTCCCACCGCCCGTTGCAGTTCTTCTCGTACGACATCCTCCACGACGATTCTGACGATGACGAAGGAGTAGGGGTCGGACGAGAGCCTGTAGACCCAGCAGCACCGTCATAGCAGCGCCCGAAGAAACCAGGTTCCCCAACATCCTCCCATCGCCCGTTGCAGTTCTTCTCATAGGACATCCTCCATGCTTGGGCAGGGGCAGTTGGTGTTGGTGCCGCGCTTGTCCCTGCTCCTATGTCTCCGCATTCCCGTACCCTCAGCTCCAGCGCCGCTCTCTCACGTGCGTCCGAATGCAATCCCCACTTCGCCTTCGTCGCTATCCATTGTGCAACCGTGCCGCAGTCAAACGCCCAATCAGCAGGTCCACTATCGCTCTTCGCCATGTTGACCGATGCGGGCAGGTAGTTCAGATTACCGATGTCGTTGTAGAACTCCCGCCACTTGCTGATGCTCCAGCGGCATCCTCCCGACCGCCAAGCATCGGCAACCGGCACGTTGTGGTCGAGGTGGTATCCGCTCGGCGGCGCCTCGTACCCCTCCTCCACTGCAACCGTGTCCCTCACGCCTGAAGCCCAACCGTCGAACTCGTCGCGCTTCTCTGAACTGTACCCGCCGCAGTCCTTTCCGATCAGCGGGAGTTGCACGGCTGTGGCGGACGCAGCTTCCCTAGATCCTGCCGAATCATCTGACCCTGCTGGAACAGGTGCGACCGAATCAGGCGTGGGTGTCGGAGGTAACGGTGTCGGCGTTAGAACCGGCGTCAGCGTCGGATGAACTGGCGTCGCCACGGGTGTAGCGGTGATGGTCGTGGGCCGGAACTGTTCGCACGCCGGGTGCTGGTTCAGCACCTCGCCCCGCGCTATCAGCGCCTCCAAGTCCACGACCTCTTGCTGGGTCTCCGACAATCCGTTGACGTAACCCTCCCTGCTTGATTCCGGCAGCAAGGAGAGCTGCCTTACTGCGGCTTCAAAGCCTTCCAGCCTGTCACGAGCATCCCTGAGCGCCTCCAAGACTTCTCGGCTGTCCTCAAAGCAGTCGACCGGAGTGGGAGTTGGCGTCGGAATAGGAGTAGCCGTAGGCGTTGGAGTTGGTGCCGGTGTCGATGTGGGAGTTGGCGCCGAAGCAAGGGTTGGTGAAGGGGTCGGAGTGGGGACAGCAGCAGTTGAGGTGGGTGTCGGCGTGGCTGTAGACAGCCGCAGAGTAGGAGTGGGAGTCGGGTCAGGCGCGGAACACGCAGCAGAAACGAGAAGAATCAGGGCCAGGACTGCGAGCAACCCGGTGACGCACCTCCTGTAAGAGCCTTCCGAGTGGAGCATGAGAACAGCTCACAGTGCCCGGGGGCATACCGCGGTCAGCGGACATGCCCCGCACAAGGGCCTGCTGGGTCTACACCACTTCTGGCCTACGTCCCATGCCGGCCAGTCCAGTTCACCTGGGAAACGAGGGTTGAGCCTCCGCGCTGCTTCCACCGCCTCTCGCTCATCCTCAGACCGCGTAAGCCCGGTTCGCTTGAATACGCGCATGACATGCACAGCGGGCCTGATGTCGATCTCGTGTTCCGACCCATTGAACTTGCCCCAATCGTCTCGCAGTATGCGGATGATCATGTGCGCTATGCCAGGGCCGATCCCGTGTACGGCCTCAAGGCGTCGCTGAACTTCCGAGGGAGACACTCCATCCCATATCGCACTCGCGTCTCCACCCGCGTCGAATCTCATCACGAGGTCGGCCGCTTCTCTGAGCGTTCGCGCACCCGCTACGCATCCGTACCGCGGCTTTACTGGCAGGCTCTCCAGCAGATGCTGCAAGTCCGGCTCCCCCATCGCGGCGAGGATTGGGGCATCAAGCTTCCCCTTCCGGTGAATCCAATAGGGAATCTCCCAAGCGTTCTGCCAGATCATCCCCCTGTCAAATGCAGAGCCAACGAGAAAGGCGAATGGGTTCGTATAGAGCAGGTCGCCAACGTCTTTCGGCAGGTTGCCTCTGTCGGAGCGATAGTTCCGCTTGCCGTGTTCTATGAGTGCAACGACAACTTCTGACGACACACTCATTTGCCGTCGCCTCCCCTCATCCCAATAGCTGTGCCACGAGCCCGTTGATCCTGTCAGCGACGCCGTCCGCCGCGAGTGCGGCTCGAACTACGCGGCGCGCTTGGACGAAGCGCATCCTACCATGCAGATCGATACCCTCCGCGACCTGCTCCGCGTGTGCAGCCTCAGCAGCCAGTTCAAGATGCAGCGCGTCCTGCGCGTCGAAGCGCGGGATGGGGAGCGTGAGGATGTAGCGGTCGAAGTGACGCGCGCCCCACTGCCCACGGGCTTGGAGATGCTCAGCTCGTTGTCTGGTGGTACCACTATTCAGAACCGCGATGAGGTATCGCGCCTCTCCCAGCGTGGTTACAGCAGTCCAATACAAGGAATGCTCAATGACCGCTTCCCGGTCAGGAATGACTGCTGCAGCGGGAAGCGTGCCCGATGCTGCATACACCACGCGCAATTCTGCTGGGGGCATTTGGGCGGTGAGCTTGCCATAATAGTCCCAGTTCCCAATCAGCGCGAGGTCCTGCGTTCGGGCTCGGCCCTGCTTGTGCTGCTCCCAGAGTTCTTCCGCCTGCCGCATCCAGCTGGCCAGATGCGGGAAGCCGTGTGATTGCGCCACTCCCGCGCTCATTACACCGGATTCCTCGTCCCAGGGAATCACCGCCTCCACCGGATCAAGCAGGCGGAACGGCGCGATTGATTCTCCCAGGTAGAGCCGCCGGAGGAACTGGCTCTCCACGTTGCCCCTGAGGGGGGGCAGTGTCTTCCATGGCGCCTTCTCCTGCGTGGACCGTCGGCTTTCAACCAGAACCGTGTCCATCGCGGAGCCTACAGGAGACGACTGGCGTTCAACGACACATAGCAGGCGCGGCACGAACGTGGCTCCTTGCCTGAAGACCTCCGCATAGTACTGTCTAGGCATCTCTTCCGCGGCGGTGGGCCAAGCGATGGGTCGCCAAGTCAGCGCTTGATCGGCCTCCGCGGTTTTTGCATCCCTCTTGGACAGCGTCCCGGACGCTTCATAGACGGTCGCACTTCGTATGCCGGTCATGCCGTTCCGCTCAGTGAAGAGGACGCAGGACGGCACCGGGAAGAGCGGCTGCACTGCATCCGGCAGTGCCCATGCCTCGGTGAAGCTGAGTGTCGTCAATGTGCTCTGCCCGTTCCTTCCATTCGCCCTGCGGCGACCGCCGTTCCGACGAGGAACGCTCACAGGACGCGGATACGCACCTCTGCGGAACCCCTCGAACGCTTGGCGGCTCATCGCCGCATAGGGCATCACGAATGCAGCGCGCCCGCCGGACTTCAGGTACAACTCCGCGCACCGCACGTAGAAGTACGCCGACAGGTCCTGGTGGGTAGCCACGCGCCCACCCGCCCAGATGCCCAACTCCTGGCATTCACTGCGGAACCGGGCCTGGGTCTCCGCATCCATGAACCGGTAGGCGAGCCACGGCGGATTGCCCACGAGCACATCGGGACGCTGATCCTGCTGCGCGAGCCAGACGGGGCGAACCAGGTTGCGCGCCGCGAATCCCCAGATATGGTTCCGGCCTTGGCTCCGCAGTGCTGCTAGTTGTTCGTACGTCTCGGTCAGCACCTGCTGCGTCGGCCCATCGTTCACACCCTCACGCGCCAGCCAAGCAGTCAGGCCGGAGGAAGGCTGTGGTGAAGACCCAGCGCTCATCTCGAGCATCAGGCCAATCACCCGGTCGAACAATGCAGGGTCTCGCGCCACTGCCGCCGGAAAGTGGAGCGTCGCAGCACCCGCGCCGGACCCCTCGTCCGGGGGTGCCTCTATCAGCACGTCCCTGTCCGCGAGGAATGGCTCCGTGTTCCACTGTAGCGAATCGCCGAGGTAGACAGGAAGCGTGACGACGTTGCGCTGCTGCCGAAGCCTGTCACCGAGCGCAAGAAGATAGGTCACGCGCGCGATCTGAACGGCGACGGGATGCACGTCGATGCCGAGCACACGGTCACAGCAGCGGGTCAGCGCGTCCGCATTGCTCATACCTGCCGCGTCCGCCGCCGCAAGCAGGCCGCGTACGGTGTGGAAGAGGAACGCGCCGGAGCCGCACGCGGGGTCCACCACGCGCTCGTTCAGGGGGTCACGCACCGCTGTCGCGCAGATGCGCTCGGCGAGCCAGTCCGGCGTGTAGTATTCGCCCAGCACATGCCGCTGCTCCGGGTCTATCAACGACTCGTACAGCCCCTTCAGCACGTCCGTCCGCACGTCGGTCAGCCGGAAGACGCCCACCTGCAGGGCGATGCGCTCCACCAGGCCGTCGCCGCCGTCCGCACGCAGCACCCAGTCGAAGAAGTCGGACTCCGCCACGCCGTAGATGCTCACCTCTTCGAAGATGTGGCCGGATAGCAGATCGGCGGGATTGCCTCCGACGAGGCCGATGACGTGAGCGGCCATCGTCTTGGCGATGGCGGTGAGATAGGTGTGCTGGAAGAAGAGATCGTCGTCGTCCACAGGAGAGCCGTAGACCCGCGCAAGCAACTGGCTCCAGAGGGCGCGCTTGGTGCGCACCTCCGGGTCTGCGCCAACCTCCGCGTACATGCGGCGCATCTCGTTCCGCGCACGCACCCACGCGATGCTGCCCCTGCCGAGTTGGGCGCGGATGGCCTCCGGCTCTGGCGAGACCTCATCAGTCGCCACAACGACCGAGGAGAGCCTCAGCAGCAGGCCATGAGGTGTCTCCACCTCCGTACGGAACTCCTGCAGTAGGGTCAGTTCTCCGTCCTGTAGGGCGTAGGCGATGAAGGTAGCGCCGTCCGTGGCGACGCCCGTGTATCGCTCTCGGGCCGCGGCCTCCCGTTCGGTCAGGTAGCGCGTCAGCTGCTCCTCAGCGTCGGCGCGCTCCCTGCGCAGGTTGCTCTTGAACTCGAAGACCGTCCTGCCGACGAGGGCATCGACGCGGCCGCGCACCTCCCTGACCTGCTGCTCGAAGAGCACGTCGCCGGGCCGCGCGCCGAGTCCATCCACCAGCAGACGGGACACGTCGACACGCACGGCCTCGTGTCCGGGGCGCGATGCGAGATGCTGGACGAGTTCGGCGAGGCTCTCTGGGGAAAGGGGCATGGATTGCTCCTTGCTCTAATCGCAGCGACTAACCTGAAAGCTGGGTTACTGACAGTTTAATCAGCAGGTTCGAATTCCCGTCGAACACGACGACAGTATAGACCCCCGGCCTCGTAGCGCGACTCCCGAGCGACGCAGCGATACTGAATGTCGAGCCGGTCTCGCTCCAGCCGTCCGCCACGACGTAGGGCGCGCTGAGGTTCGTGTACGAAGAGCCAGCCGGTGCGGGCGGTATGATTCCGGCAACCCGTTCTCCGCATGTCTCGATGAAACCGATGCCGTCGATGCAGGCACCTGAGTTGAGCAACCGTATCTGGGCCTGCGTCAGCGGCCTGTTGGGTGGCGTGTAGTAGACGTCGATGGTCCTATGGACCCGAACCCCCGGTTCCAGCTTCGAGAGCGAGAGTGTGAACCTGCCTGCAGACGACAGGGAGGGTCTGGCGTCCGCTTCTGCTGCGCCGCCGCCGAACAGCTGGGCCCCCGTGATGCGCGTGTCCCCGACCGCGAGACCGAGGTTCACGACACGGTGGGAAGGTTCCATGATGTTGCGTCTGTGCCCTGGTGACCCCATGAGGCTGTCTTGCAACTCTTCCATCGTCTCCAGCGAAGCGTCCACGCTGCAGAACGTGCAACGGAGATCGATGCTGTTCTCCTGCGCGTACCGTTTCCCTCCTGTCTCGGAATAGACCTGCGTCGGGTCTCGTCCGTCAGCCCACCAGTGACCGTTGTAGCCGTGCTCCAGCATGTCCTCCGCGTGCATCTGGGCGGCCGGGTTCGACCCTAACGTCAGTTCATGTAACCCTACCCTCGCTCGGTCTGCGTTGATAAGTTCAAGCCAGTAGAGGATGAGTCGCTGGCGCTCGTCGTCTGAGATTGTCTGTCCGGGCCTCGGCGTGGGGATTGCAGTCGGCGTAGGGCGTGGAGTAGGCGTAGGGCGCGGTGTTGCCGTTGCTGTCGGCGTAGCCGTAGGCGGCGTGGGCGTCGCGGTTGGGCAAGGCGGGAGTGGCGTAGAGGTAGGCGGTCCGAATGTGGGTGTCGCTGTGGGCGGTGCAGGCGTGGGAGTAACCGTTGGCGTGGGCGGGGCGAGGATGCTCCGGCACTCCGCAACCGGCGCATGATTCTGTACGGCATCGGCGAATAGACCGCGTTGGTGGCGCAGCCAGATCGTCCAGGAGAGAGCAGCGGCGGCTTGTCCAGGGACGGCCTCACGTTCGAGGCGGTGCTCGCTCACCAGGTGTTCCGCTATCTCCAGGCGTCTCTCGAATTCAGCCGTGCGCCGGCACGCTTCGGGCAGCGGCATGCCTTCCAGGTCGTCCAGCCCCGCGTCGAAGACTCCAAGGCTCTCGGCAAGGGCGGCATCCACCTCTTGCCTGTTCCAACCGCTCGACCACTCGCGCCATGCATCGGTGAGCGGCGCGGGCGGCCACGAAGGAGTGGGCGTCGCCGCAGGAATCGGTGCCGTTACAGGCGTGGACGTCGGTGTGGGAGGCACCGTAACCGGGTCCGCGCAAGGGTACGGCGTCGGGGTGGGTGGCGCGGGCGAGGAGGAGTTGGGAGTCGGAGTGGGCGTGCCTTCCTGCACGACCGAGGGCGTGAGCGTTGGGGTCGGCAGGAAATCGAGTTCGATCGGCAGCCCGTGTTGCGTATACCAGTAGTACCCGCCGCCGGCTGCGATCAGTAGCAGGAGGAGAAAGAGCAAGCAGCAGCCGTGTCCACCAGTCGACCCGCTTGCACCGGGGCTGACGGCAGTCGTTACGCGTCCTCCACCGCCTCTGCGCGCTGAGCCTCCCTGTGGCCGGGGAGTGCTGTGAGAAGTCTTCGCCTGCTCAGATTCCTGCTCGCGGTGCCCTTCCTCGGTATGTCGCCCTTCTTCCTCTGCCCGGCCGGTTCTCCTCTCTCGGCGGCTGGCCTCTCTCCGTTCTCGCTCACGCCGATTTGCTTCCCTGTGAGCTTCCGTTCTCTGTCTCTCCTCCGTTGCCCGTTCCTGCTTCTCCGCGCGTTGGCGAGCCTCTTCCTTGGCACGCGCACGTTCCTCAGACTCACGCCGCGCTTGCTCGGCGCGAGCAGCGGCTGCCTGCTCCTCTGCCTCTACGACTTCGTTCGCCTCTCTTATCAGACGCTCTGTACGCCTGCGATTCTCTGCCTCATCTCTCTCCGCTTGTTCCCTGTGTGCTTCCTCTTCGCGAGTTCGTCGCGCACTGGCTTCCTCTGCACGATGGCGAGCAGCTTCCTGTGCGCGTTCGCGGTCTCGTTCTGCTGCCCGGCGGCGTCCCGCATCAAGCGTGACCTCGCTGATGTAGCCAGATCCGCCGCAACGAGGGCAATCACCACCCCGTCCGTCGCAGTCACTGCAGATGGCGCCGTCCACGAAGCGAGCCTCGTGCCCTCGCCTGTGATGCTCGATGAGATGCGTTTCGCAGAGCGGGCTTGAGCTGAGTTCGAAGTACTCATTCCCGCAATACCCCACTGCCCATGCACGGCACTGGGGCACTCGGCATAACACCCGTTCGGGGTTGTGCGCGTGCATATACCAGAGTGTTGGGGGAATGTGCCGCCCGCAGCGAGAGCAAGTGTGCAAATGGCCACCTACCATCTCTCTACCTCAGCGACACCTGCCCTGTGTGCCGACTCCACCATTCGCGAGCGTAGCCTCGATGACAAGCAGGCCGCCGAGGCCGGTGGCGGGCGGCCCGCCGTTGCCTTTCGACCGCGGCGTCGAACGCTTCCCTCACGTACACGAGAACGTGCATACGGCTGCGTCGGCAACCGGATGCACGGACTCGGGGCTCGTCGTAGCGCAGGTCAGGCACCTGGATCGCCGTCTCCATGTCGAACGCCTCCGCAAGCACGAAGTCTACGCCGTGCTTGCGGGATGTTTCATCCAGAGCACACCCCCGCTGCATCACAAGAACGAGGCGGTGAGGTAGTGCTTGGAGGGTATACCCCACGGGGTATACCTTCCCTGGTTCTCCTCCACAGGCTGGTCCTTTCGGGGCATATCCCGCAGGCGGTTTTCACCAGTACATCCGTCTGTCCTGACTCTTCGCGTTGTCGCCGTGCCTCACCGGGCCGCGATGGAACGCACGGGAGGCGGACGGGGTCCGCGATGCGAAGGAGCTTCTGTCAAGTCTCACTCCCGTGTACCCCGCCTTCACGTCACGAAAGGCGCCGAAATAGAGAAGGTCTTGCAGCACCCCGCATCCGTGCGGGGGCTTACAGGGGAGGGGCCTGCAGCAGGTCTTTTTCCGGCGTTCGATCGTTCAGACTCTTTCGCGTGTCGTTGCGGTCCATCGGACCGCGGGCTGACACAAGGAGGCGAACGGAGTCGCGACGCGAAGGAGGTTTCCCGGCCAGGACGGTCGCCGCTGTCAACGGCGGCGCAGCCGCACCGCCCGTAACGAGGCCAAGGCCTGCTTCAACCGCCGCTGCGAGTGCAAGCCATGAGAGACGCCAGGAGACCGAACAGAAGACGAGAGCCCTCAGGGGACGCCCCCGAGACAGCGGGTGCCGGGGTCGGCACCGGCCCCGCGCGCGACGCGGAGGCTAGGGAGCGGCTCGAACAGGGGCTGCGCATCCTCGCGAGGCTCGCAGTGCGCGCCTACCTCCGGAGGGAAGCGTCACTTCCTGCCGCCGACCCGGGAGAGCAAGGCCCCGACTATCCGGCTGAACAATGAGACCGGTCTGCACGGACTGCCGGCTCCAGCCCCTCCGTTCCAGCCGCGTTCGACGGACACGTCGAGATGATCCGGCGCCTCGTGAGCGCGAAGCTGTCCCGCTTAGCTCGCTTGATGCCGTCCGCATCGTCGTCGTCCTCGACCGCTCCGCCCTCGGTGTTGCCATGCACGAGGTAGCCCACGTATCCGTCGTGGAGCTCGACCACAGCTGCGCTCATGTCGCGGCCACCCACAGCTTGCCGGTCGCCCTCCTCACCGTCATGCCATCACCGTCTCGACCTCTCGGGCGTCGCCCACGTCGAGTCCCCCACGCACCTCACGCGCGCCGCCCAGCCCGCAGTCATCGTCACACAAGCGGGTCCGTCCATAGCAGTGCTCCGCCCCAACGCGCGGTCCCGCCCACGCTCCCGACATCGGCCCCGCAGAACGCGCTGGACCACGTGCTCCCTCACGGGTTCAGCCATGCCCAGCGCGTCGTCAACCCCCATGCCGACG
>JAPPHT010000033.1 GCA_028874795.1 Chloroflexota bacterium | reverse complement strand
CCCCCATGCTATGCTTCCGCAAGCCCCTGTGGGGACTTGTTCAGAGCATCCCTAGTAGGCCTTGATCCGGGCCTTGGCGTTCTGGGCGGCGGTGTCCTCCATGCCAGGGAAGAGCTTGGCGGGCGTGTTGTGCAGGATGTCCAGTTTCTGCTCGTCGGTCAGGAAGTCGAGCGCCGGGTCGCTCTCGAAGAGCGGCACGAAGTCGTCGGCGGTGAGCTCCGTGCCGGGGCGTATCTCCCTGCCGGAGCCGGGCGCCTCCGTCCCGAAGACCATCTGTGCGGGGCCGCGCTGCTTGATGCCGAGGGCGAGGAAATCGATATCGTAGGCGGCGCTGTCGTAGAAGAGGTTCCTGTCGACGTCGTTGCCGATCGCACGATAGGGCGCGCCCTCGCCCATGCGGTCGACGAAGCCGCCGCAGTGACAGACGATGATCCTGAGGCCGGGGAACCGCTGGAACAACTCGGGGTTGTGGCGGAGCGTGACCGTCGCGATGGTCTGCGGCAGCATGAAGCCCAGCTCGAAGTAGCGGACAACGTTCATGGTGCGGTAGCGGGGGTCGAGCACGTCCGTCCCGTGGACGATGATGGGGATGTTGAGCTCCTGGCACTTCTCGTACAGCGGGTACCAGTAGGGCATGTTCATGGTGGGGAGGTCGCCCCTCCCCGTGCTGTCGGGGGAGATGTACGCCGCCACGAAGCCCAACTCGTTGACGCACCGCTCCAACTCTTCGATGCAGTGCTCGGTGTCCGGCGCGTCCACACGCTGCGGCAGCTGGCAGGACGCCACGAAGACGTCCGGCCGGGCCTGGACGATCTTGAAGGCCAGGTCGTTCTGGTAGGTGATCCAGCTCCTGAACTGGACCTCGTTCTCCATCCAGCCGTGGAACTGCAGGGGGTGAGGGCTGAGGATCTGCGCGTCGATGTTGCGGACCTCCAGGTATTTCGCGAGGGCGTCCGCCACGGCCTTGAAGTCCTCGTCCGTGTTCCCCGGACGGTCCGAGTGCTTGCCGTCACCTATGGGGCTCGGGATGGGTTTGGAAGCGCCCAGGCCGGGTATGTTCCAGAGGTCGTGCCAGAACTGGTAGGCGAGGCGAGGCTGCTGAGTGGGGTCGGTCATGGGGATGTCGTGGATGTGACTGTGGACGTCCAGCACTTTCGTTCCCTTGAACATCGGGGCCCTCCTCTCGAACTCAACTATGCGTATCTGCCAGTCATCCGTGGGCCATGCTGACCGCGTCCGCCGAAGGCGGCGGAGCGAGTATCAGTTCACGGCGCTGATGATACACCCGCCGACCCATTCCCATCCCAACCTTCCTCCATCAAGACATGCAAGGGTCTCTTCAAGAGGGGGACCGGCCCAAGCGACCCCGCCCCGCATCTCACCTCACGGTCATGCGCAGGCCTCGAACCTGCTTGACAGCCCCCCAGCAACGCCATAGCCTGCCGCCTCGACAAGCACATACGATCACTACTCGTTCAGGTGCCCGCCCCGGGAGAATAGGGAAGGCGGTGAGAGTCCGCCGCGGTAGCGCCACTGTAAGCGGGACGAAGGGAGCCGGAGCCCACTGTCGCAGACTGCGACGGGAAGGGCCCGGCGGATAGCTCCCCCGCAAGCCAGGAGACCTGCCTGAACGAGAGGTGACCGCTCTCCGCTCCAGAGAGGGTCCCTCGACGCCGGACGCATGCGCCGGCAGCCATGCCCAACCTCCAGCGGAGAGCCGCAGGAGGTTTTCTCATCTTGAGGGCCGTCGGGCTCAATACGTTGCGCGGGTACCGCCGGATGGCCGTCGCCAGCCGGTTGGCGATAGGCGGTTCCGTCCTGCTGCTGCTCATCGCAGCGAGCGCCGCTGTGTCGCTCAGCATGGGACCCGTCGGCATCCCCGCCAGCCACGTCGGTTCCATCGTGCTGTCGTTCCTCGGGCTCGAGACGGTCCCATTCGGGCGCACCGAACAGCTGGTGATCGAGCAGATCCGGCTGCCGCGCATACTGGTCGGCGCGGTGGTGGGCGTCGCGCTGGGGGTTGCAGGGGCGACCATGCAGGGGCTGTTCCGCAACCCGATGGCCGACCCCGGCATCATCGGGGTGTCGGCGGGGGGCGCGGTGGGGGCGGTTGCCGCCATCGCTACGGGGGCGGCGAGCCTCTTCTTCCTCGCGCTGCCGCTCTTCGCGTTCGTTGGCGCGATCGCGGCCACGTTCCTCGTCTACGGGATAGCCGCCGCGGGCGGGCGGTTCTCGATGGCGACGCTGCTGCTGGCGGGAGTCGCGGTCAACGCGTTCCTCGGCGCCGTCGTCTCCGCGATCATCATCCTGCTGCCCGGCGCCGACGCGCTCCGGGAGGTGCTGTTCTGGCTCGCCGGAGGGCTGGACTCCCGCGCCTGGGAGCACGTCCGGATCGCCGCGCCGCCTATCCTCGCCGGGACCTTCGTGATCCTGCTGATGGCGCGCGACCTGAACCTGCTCATGCTGGGTGACGACGAGGCGCGCTCGATGGGTGTCCACGTGGGGACGGCGCGCGTCGTCCTCCTGTCGGCCGCCGCGCTCGTGACCGGCGCAGCCGTGGCGGTGAGCGGCACCATCGCGTTCGTCGGGCTCGTGACGCCGCACATCCTCCGGCTGCTGATCGGGCCGGACCACCGGGTGCTGGTCCCGATGAGCGCGCTCGGCGGAGCGGTGTTCGTCACGGTGGCCGACACGGTGGCCAGGACCATCATCCAGCCCGCAGAGTTCCGCGTCGGCGTGCTCACGGCCTTCGTGGGCGCGCCGTTCTTCATCCTGCTGCTCATCAGGAACAAGCGCCAGGTCTACTCGCTGTGAAGCCTCACCGCGCCAAAGGAGGAATCGTGCCACTCAGACATACTCCCGCCCTCATCGCCGCTCTTGTCATCCTGCTCATGGCGGCACTCGCCGCCTGCCAGCAGGCGACGTTGCCGGACAGCGTTCCCGGCATCGTCGACCCCGCCAACCTCGGCTGGCCACGCGAAGTCGAAGGGCTGAACGGCGTGGTGAGCATCCCGGCCAAGCCGGAGCGCATCATCACGGCTTCGGTGGGCCACGACGAGGTGGCGCTAGCCCTCGTTCCCGGCGACCGGCTCGTGGCGGTCGGGGGCGCCACGAAGGACGGAACGTTCTCCAACGTTGCGCCGCTGGTCGAGGACAAGCCGGTCATCACGAGCGACCCCGAAACGATCATCGCGCAGTCGCCGGACGTGATCGTCACCAGCCCGTTCTTCCCTCCCGACGCCATCGAGGCCCTGACACGGGTCGGCATCCCGGTGGTGCAGACCGCGTTGGAGCACGACCCCGAGGCCCGGATCGACAGCATCCTGTTCATGGGTTACATCTTCGGCGAGGAAGAGCGGGCGCTCGAGTTCGCCGAAGAGGTGCGCCAACGGTACGATTCGCTCGTCGCCGTCACCGCCGCGCAAGAGCCGAAGCCCCGGGTACTCGCGCTGACGCAGTACTCGGACCAGATATGGGTGGCGGGCGGCAACTCCAGCGAGGGAGGCGTCATCACGGCCGCAGGCGGCATCAACGCGGCGGAAGAAGCCGGCGTCGAGGGGAACCAGACGACCAGCCTGGAGGGGGTCATCGCCATGGACCCGGAGGTCATCATCATCCCGCAGCCGGCCGCGTTCGGCGCGGATGAGTTCCGGCAGAGCCTGCTGGCGAACGAGGCGCTCGCGGAGACGCCCGCGGTGAAGAACGGCGCGGTCCACGTGGTGGAGAGCAAGCACTTCACCACGCTCTCCCACTGGAACACCCGCGGGGCCGAGGACCTGGCGCGGCTGCTCTGGCCGGACGCCTTCCCGGAGCCTGCGGACGCCGGGTTCAGCCTCGCGGAGTGAAGACGATGAACGGACACGAACCACCGGCGATCGTTGCGGAGGATCTGTCCTACAGCGTCGAGGCGCAGACGCTGCTGGACGTCGTCCACCTGCACGCGGAGCAGGGGCAGTTCGTCGGCATCATCGGCCCCAACGGAGCAGGGAAGTCCACGCTGCTGCGGGCGCTGTCCGGCATGCTCCGGCACCAGCACGGGGCGGTGCGCCTGGAGGGAACGGACCTGCGGTCGCTGTCGTCCAGGGAGGTAGCCGCGGCGCTGGCGCTCGTGCCGCAGATCGCGCCGTACACACACGGCTTCACGTCGTTCGAGCTCGTGCTGATGGGGCGGTACCCCCACCTGGGACGATTCCAGATAGAGGGGCGTGAGGACGACCGCATCGCCCGCGACGCTATGCGGCGGACGGACACGGAACGGTTCGCCGACCGGACGCTCGACACGCTGTCCGGGGGAGAGCGCCAGCGGATATTCGTGTCCCGTGCGCTGGCGCAGCAGCCCCGCATCCTGCTGCTGGACGAGCCGACGTCCAACCTGGACGTCTACCACCAGTTGAAGGTGCTGGACCTCGTGCGGCAGCTCGTCGACGAGGGCCTGACCGCCGTGGCAGCGATCCACGACCTGCACATGGCGGCGCGCTACTGCGACCGCCTGGTACTGCTGAGCGAAGGGCGCGTGCTCGCGGAGGGAACGCCCGACGAGGTGCTGACGCCGGAGGCGATCGAGTCCGCATTCGGGGTGCGATGCGCCGTCTACCAAGAGCCGGTCACCGGTTCGCTCGCGATAAGCCTCATCGGTCCGGCGGACGGTGAAGACGCCTAGAGATACCCCTGCTCCCGGTAGTAGCGTCTCGCACCCTCGTGGAGCGGCGCGCCGGTGATGCCCTCGTCCCACTGGCGGCCGATGGGCCCCGTCAACGACGACCAGTACGTCGGTCTGATCATCGGGAGGCCGCCGGCCTCGCCGTTGTCGTAGTCGATCTGGATCGAGGTGAGTTCGATGTCGCGTTTGTTGTCATCGATGGCCTTCGCCAGCAGGTAGGCGAGCTCGTCGTCGAGGTCGGCGCGGCACGTGACGACGATGTGGGAGTCGTCCAGCGCGGTGAGCGTCCGGTCGACGCCGGGGACGAAGCCCGCGGGCGTCACCTGGCGGCGCAGGCCCTTCGCCTCCAGTCGCCGCATGACCTCTTCGCTCACGTCGAGGAAGCGGTACCCGCGCGAGCCGACCCACGGCCAGGCGGAGAAGTCGTAGGCGCTGCCGTCGCCCCAGAACGCGTCGAGCCGCCCGGCATCGTAGCGGGCCTTCGCGTCGCGGGCGGTGTGCTCCATGCGGCCCACGGAGCCGCCCCACCTCTCAATGTCGGCGTAGCTGAAGCCGTACTCGTGCAGCACGACCTCGGCGCCGCTCCCGGCCATGTGCAGCACGGGCTTCTCCGCCACGAGCTGCTCGAACGACTCGATGCCCGTCCACGGCGCCATCGCGAAGAGGAAGCGGTCCTCCTGCGGTAGCCACGCGATGGTCCGCAGCCAGTCGTCGGGCTTCTCCCCGGCGTAGATGCCCTTGCCGGAGTAGCGGTGCTCATTGACCACCCACTTGGAGAAGATGACGTCCACCCGTCCGGCGGCGAGCGCGCCCATGCCCCCGGGCCCTAGGACGTGGACGGTGGCGTCGACGCGCTTCAACGCCGAAAGCCCGCGTCCGATGGCCTGCGTGAACCGGAACTGCGTCGACCACGACGCTCCGAAACGGACGGGGACGGGCTGCTGGGTCATGGGGGCCTCCCTGCAGAACTACGCTCGGCGCAGGGTAGCACCGCGCGTACCGCTCGACAGTACTCTCTCCCCTTGTAGGGCGAGGGGACCTCCGTTGCGCTCCGGTCAGGCTGACACACTCCACCCTGTCCCTCCGCGGGTGCTGCCCGCGCACCCCGGGTGCCCGCCGGTGCGGGAATGACGAAGGCCATTGTTGACGAGAGCGATGGCCTGAAGCCTGAACAGTTACGGTATATGGAGCCGGATAGACGACTATCGGAGGGGAACCGTACCATATCGACCTGTCGTGTACGGCTATCGATGCGGAAGAGGCGCGTGCTGGTGTAGAGGAGTCGTCCGGGAAGAGGAGAGGGGAGATGAGCTACAACGGACAAATCGTGATCGACGCCGACTGCCACATCCAGGAATACTGGGACATGGACCGGACCTACCAGGAGTTCATCGACCCGAAGTACCGGGAGGACTACCAGCGGTTCAGCGAAGCGGTGCGAGCGGACCAGCGCAGGGTGGCGGAAACGGGGTCCGGACTCGGGGCGGGCACATCCATCTGGATGGGAGCGGTCCACCAGCACCCGCACTTCCGGCCCATGGGCGTACACCAGCCGTTCGACAAGCAACTCTCCGTGAGGCCCGTCGGCAACGGAGACCCCGCCGACGTGGAGAGCTGGGACGCCAGCCAGCACGGTGAGGCGCTGAGAACCGTGTTCGGCAAGCGGAAGGTCGACATCGCCGTCAACTGGGACACGGGGCTGTACCTCTCCGACATGGACAAGGCCGGGATCGACGTGGGTGTCATGTTCGCCAGCCAGTCCGACAACTACGCCATGCTGCGGGACGTGGGGTTCGAGCACGCCCTCCACCGGGCGTACCACGAGTACGTCCACCGCTTCTGCGCAGAGGCCGGCGGCCGGATACGCTGGCTGAGCAACGCGGTTATCCGGGACGCCGCGGCAAGCGTGGCGGACCTGACGTACTGGGCGGAGCGCGACGACAACTATGCCGGGGTGTTCGTTCCCCGGATATTCCCCGACGGGAGACTCCTGGACAACCCGAACCTCTTTCCGCTCTGGGAGCGCTCGCAGGAGCTCGACCTGCCGATATGGGTACACGGCAACCCCGACCACGCGCCGCTGACCCCCGGATCGAAGGTAACTGACAACGTCGACATGCGAGGCGTTCACCGAGCCTGGGCCGGCATGACGGCGCTGGGAGCCCTGATCGGCGGCGGGGTCTTCGATCTGTTCCCGCGGCTGCGCGTGGCCTTCCTGGAGAACGAGTCCGACTGGATGCCGTGGTTCATCGAGGCCTGCGACAACAGTTTCCGCCCGGGCTCGCCGAGCACGCCCAACCTCAAGCGGAAGCCTTCCGACATCATGGCCGGCGGCCAGATATTCTGCGGCGTCGACCCGGACGAGCCGATGCTGCCCCAGAGCGTCGAACTCCTGGGGGAGCATCCGTGGGTGTTCACGACCGACTACCCGCACCTGAGCGGTCCGTGGCCGGAGGGCGTCCCCCAACTCCTCGAGCGCACCGACGTGTCCGAGAGCGCAAAGACGGCAATGGTGTACGACAACGCCATACGTCTGCTGCCGAGGCTGGCGAATGTGCCGGTCCTGATGGGGAAGAGCTGAGGACGGGGTCAGCGGGCGTTGTTCGTCGCGCCGAGCACCCCTAACATAAGGAACGCTCCCTGGCCGTCAAGCGTGTTTCGGCACGCTGCTGCGGGAGATGACCGCTCAGGACGCCTCTCGAACAGGAACGCGCGTGGCTGACCCCCCGGACCGACGAGCAGAAGCGGCCGAACCGGCGCCCGCCGCGGGCAGGGTGAGGCCCTGGGGCTCGTTCGCCTACGCCGACTTCCGGTGGGTGCTCATCAGTTTCGTCGTCGGGTTCATGGGCTTCCAGATACGGCAGGTGACGAACCTGTGGGTGATCTGGGACCTCACGGGCTCCCCGCTGAGCCTCGGTCTGCTGGGCGTCTTCCAGTTCGCGCCGATGCTCATCCTCGTGTTCATCGGGGGTTCGCTCGCGGACATCGTCGACCGCCGCACCCTGCTCATCCTGACACAGTCGGGCAACTTCCTGCTCGCAGGCGTGCTGGCGATGCTCATGCTCACCGACAACATCGCGGTGTGGCACATCTACACGACCACGCTCGTCACTTCCGCCGTGAATACGTTCGAGGGGCCCGCGCGGATGGCGATGCTGCCCCGCCTCGTGCCTCGCACCCACATGATGAACGCGATCACCATGAACCAAGCGGCCCGCCACGCCTCCATGCTCATCGGCCCCGCCATCGGAGGGTTGCTCATCGGGCTCGTCGGGCCGGGCTGGACCTACGCAGCGGTCTTCGTGGTGTTCATCCCCACCGTCGGGATGCTGTTGCTCGTCAGCCCGATGCCTCCCGACGCTTCGGCCGGACGGCGGCGTATGGACGTGCGTTCGATGCTTGCCGGCTTCCGCTTCATCTTCGGCACGCACGTGATCCTCGTGATGATGCTGCTGGACATCGTCGCGATGCTCTTCACGCACCACCGGGGCCTTGTGCCCGTGTTCTGGGAGATCCTGGATGCCGGTTCGTTCGGCTACGGTCTGCTCTTCGCGGCGCCGGCGGCCGGTTTCCTGGTGGGCTCCGCCCTGCTCCTGCTCCTGGGCGACGTCAAGTACAAGGGAGCCATGGTGATGGGCTCGTACGCCGCCTATCTCGCATCCATCGTGATGTTCGCGATGTCGACGAACTTCCTGCTCTCCCTCGCGGCGCTCGCGCTGGTGGGCGCAACGGACGGCATCGGCGCGATCATGCGCTCGACCATCGTGCAGATGGCGGTGCCGGACGACATACGAGGCCGCACGACCGCGGTGCTGCAGCTCTCCAACCGCGGCGGGCCGTCGCTGGGGCAGGTGACGGTCGGTGCGATGGCCGCCGCGATCCTCGCGCCGAACGCGCTTCTCGTGGGGGCGGCCATCGGCACCGCGACGCTCGTCATCGCGCTGTTCGCGATGCGGGACCTCCTGCGCTACCAGGGCTGAGGGTCCGCCACCCTGCACTTCCCAGGCACTCCCCACCCAGCCTCCGCAGTACCCTCTACTCTCGCAGGGACAGTTGCGTAGCTCCGTATGCCGTTGCCGCGGGGCGCTTCCAGTACCCTCTCCCTAACCCTCTCCCATTGTAGGGCGAGGGGACCAGACCCCTGAGAGGATGTTGCGCGCTAAAGCGCGGGACTCCGCTGTGCTCCGCTCGACATGACATTATGCAAAGGTCTCGGTGGGGCGGGGGGACCAGACCAGCACGCCCGCAGGGGGCCCCTCGCGGTAGTACAATCGCGTTTCGGCAGGGCGTCCCAACATACGACAGGGGAAGGGGAAATATGGCCACAGCGAGCGCAGTCTCCACCGAACCCGTGTTGCGCGACCACGTAGCGGCCGGCGCCGTCATCAGCAGCCACACGCTGCAGCACCTGTACGGACACGCCTTCTGGGTGATCCTTCCCACGATCTACACAGCGCTGGGACTCACCCCGATAGCGGCGGGACTGGTGGGCTCCGTGCGCATGGTCGGGAGCGGCGTCTCCTCGACGGTGGGCGGCTTCCTCGTGGACCGGCTGCAGCACCGGCGCCTGATGATACTCTACCTGAGCCTCGCCGCGATG
Source organism: Chloroflexota bacterium (assembly GCA_028874795.1). Taxonomy (GTDB): domain Bacteria; phylum Chloroflexota; class Dehalococcoidia; order Lucifugimonadales; family Australimonadaceae; genus Bin16. The sequence continues at coordinate 12,418 of JAPPHT010000033.1, read as the reverse complement.
GGGCTGGGGTACTTCCTTGTGGGCGCAGCGCCGACCTACGTGCTGATACTGGGCGCCCTGATGGTCGCCTCGATAGCCGGGTCCATATGGCACCCCACCGCGCGCGGCCTCCTCTCCCAGATATACCCGCGACGCAGGGGCTTCATGATCTCGGTCGACCGCTCGGCGGGGTCTGTCGGCGATACTGCGGGCCCACTGCTGGCCGGGTGGCTGCTGGCATACCTGCTCTGGCAGCAGATATTCCTCGCGGCGTTCCCGCTGGCGCTCCTGCTGATGTTCCTCTTGTGGAGGCTCCTCCGGAGGTCGGAGGCATTCCAGAACATCGGCGCACGCTCGAGAGGAGAGCCGCGTCCCGTCATCGAGCAGCTCCGCGAACTCAGGGGGCTCTTCCAGGACAATGGCAGGATCCTGACGCTGCTCATCACCATCAAGGCGGTCGCGGGGTTCGGACAGGGCGGCCTCTTCCTGTGGCTGCCACTCTACCTGTCGGAAAGCGTGGGTATGGACGAGCTGGGCATCGGGTTCCACCTCGCCCTGCTCACTGCCATGGGCACCGTCACCAACCCCGCTTTCGGGTACCTGTCCGACCGCATCGGGCGCACGCCCGTCATCATCCTGGTGCTGGCCGCCAAGATGGCGCTGGCCGCGCTGATCGCGCTCTCCGGTCACGGCATCATGCTGACGGTGCTGATCGCGGCGCTGGGAGCGTTCAACTTCGTGGTCAATCCGCTCGTGCAGACGTGGGCGCTCGACATCGCCCACGGGCGCAAGCTGGAAGGAACAACGCTGGGCGTTCTGGACGGGGCGAACTTCATCTTCACGGGTATCGGGCCCCTTATGGTCGGCTTCGTCGTGGAAGCCTGGGGGTTTGAGTCGCTGTTCTGGTACATCGCGGCGATGAGCGCGGCGGCGCTGGTGGTGGTGATGTTCACACTGCCGTTCGCGCGGGCGGGCTGGTCGAACCGCTACTGAGCCCCACCTCGTGGGCTGCCCGGAGGCCCTCGCCCGCCGCGCAAGCTCCGCAGGATGGTTCGACAGGCTCACCATGAGCGGGCTCGAACAAGGGCTCACCGTGAGCGGGCTACTCCGAGAGATTTCTCGGCGACGCTCGAAATGACACGCCTCCCACCACACCACGCCACCCCACCGCGTGCGCTGCCCGCGCACCCTGGATTCCCGCCGGTGCGGGAATGACGGAAGCCCCTTTCACCAGAATCGCCCGGGGCCGGCTGGGTTGTAGGCAGGAAGTGACAGGGGTACGATGCGCCTGTCTGCGACGCCCGAGCAGAGGGAGGCGCTCATGGCAACGATCGCGAAGACCAGGGTCATCGACAGCGACGCCCACGTCATCGAGTCCGAGCACACGTGGGACTATCTCCTCCCGCACGAGGAGCGGTTCCGGCCGACGCTGTTCATCAACCCGGACAACCCCAACCAGGGCCACTGGGTAATCGGCGGGAAGGTGCGGGGCCACCGCAACGCGACGCCGACGCGGGAGCAGCTGCAGAGGCTCTCCGCGCAGGTGGGGCGCGACCTCATCTCCACGCAGGACTCGCGCGAACTCGGCGACGTCTCGCAGCGGCTCCAGCACATGGACGAGCTGGGCATCGACATCCAGGTGCTCCACAACACGATGTGGATAGAGCCGGTAACGGACGTCCCTGAAGCCGACGTTGCCCTCTGCGGCAGCTGGAACCGCTGGATGGCGGACGTGTGGCAGCAGGCAGGCGGACGCCTGCGCTGGTGCGCGGTCATGCCGACGCTGGACATCGAGGCGGCGGTCGAGCAGATCGGCTACGCGAAGGAGCATGGCGCGGCCGCCATCGCCCTGCGTCCGCTCGAGCTCGGGCGCACGCTGGTCGACCCGTACTTCTACCCCCTGTACGCGGAGGCGGAGCGTCTCGACCTCGCCATGGCCATCCACATCTCCAACGGCAGCGACGCGATGCTCCAGACGCTGCGGTCGCCGTACGACCGGAGCGGAGGGTTCACGCCATTCCGCATCCCGACGGTGATGGAGTGCGGGGTCATCATGGTGAGCGAGGTGCCGGAGCGGTTCCCGACGCTACGATGGGGGTTCGTCGAGGCGTCGTCGAACTGGGTGCCGTGGATCGTGCGCGAGGTGCGCCAGCGGTTCATCGCGCGCAACCTGGGCCCGCCGCCGGAGAACGTGCTCAAGCACTTCAACGTGTACGTGACCTGCGAGATATCCGACGACATCCCGTTCGTGCTGAAGCACGGCGGCGAGGACAACATCCTGATCGGGACGGACTACGGCCACACCGACGTGTCGAGCGCGATGGACGCGATCCGCGTCTTCCAGGAGATGGAGGACGTGAGTGACGAGGCGAAGGCGAAGGTGCTGTACGACAACCCGCGAGCGCTGTACGGCCTCTAGGGCGGGCGTACCCATACACCTTAAGGAGGAGAGCCATGCTGGAAGCAGCCGAGAGGTTCGTAAGCGGGGTCCGCGCGCTCTGCACACAGGAGATGACCGACGAGGAGCGCTGGACCAGGACGGGGGAACTGCTGCGCGACTTCGCTTCTGACCCCGAGGTGCAGGAGCACGCGAAGAACTGGCCCGCGACCGACCGGACGAGCACGGGGCGCGACCGCACCGGCAACCTGATCTTCTACGAGGACCCGGACTACGGCTTCCTCGTCACGGCGATGGCCAAGGAGGACGGGCACCATACAACCATCCACGACCACGGCGAGATCTGGACGATGTACGGGCTCGTGCAGGGGACCGAGGAGATCAACCGCTTCCACCGCGAACGCGATGAGGTCGTCCACGACAGCACCTTCCGCATAGAGCCCGGCGACGTGGACGTGGTGCCGCCGTTCCTGGCGCACCAGGAGATCACGATCGGAGAGCGCAGCGCCGCCATCATCATCCGCAGCGAGCGGCGGGCCCGCGGGGCCGAGCTGATCCCGTACGCGCTCGAATCCGCGAGCTAATCGCGTTTGGTCGCATTCGGCGTCCAGTACAACGGCATCTCGATGGCGGGCGTCATCGGTCCGCTCGACTTCGCGGAGCGGACGGAGGCGCTCGGCTACCGCTCGTACTTCGTGCCGGAGCTGGAGACGCTTCCAACCCTGGACTCCTTCATCCTGCTGGCGTCCGCCGCGCAGCGCACCCGGGACATGCGCCTGGGGACGGGAGTCGCCGTGCTGCCTTTCCATACTCCTTATCAGATCGCCAAGATCGCGACCTCCATCGACGTGCTGTCGGGCGGGCGGATGGTGCTCGGGCTCGGATCGGGCGGGGTCTACAACGACGACTTCGGCGTGGAGGGCGTGCGCGTAGAGGACCGGAGGGGGATCACGGACGAGCGCCTCGCCCTCGTGCGAAGGCTGCTCTCCGAGACGGACGTGACGCACCATGGCACGTTCCACGATATGGAGCACGTGAGGCTGGAGCCCCGGTCCGTTCAGCAGCCGCACCTTCCCATCTGGACGGGGGCGATGTGGAACGGGAGGTTCGCCAGGCGCCCACTCGAGCGGACGGCCCGCTGGGCCGACGGGTTCCACCCGAACGGGATGACGCCGCAAGGCTACGCGGAGGGCAGGGCCGCGATAGAGGAGATGGCGGCCTCGTACGGACGCGACCCGGAAGCGTTCGAGTGGTCCTGCAACATGTACCTGTGCATGGGGCGCACGAAGGACGACGCGTTCCGGGAGGTGCAGGCCGCGATGCGGCACCGCTTCGGGGACGACGCGTGGGAGATCGACCCGGCGACGCTGCCGCTCGGCACGCCGTCGGACTGCATCGAGACGCTGGAGGCGTTCGTGGACGCGGGCGTGACGCACTTCGTCATCAATGCACTGTGCACGCCCGAGGCGCTGCTGGAGACGTACGACCGGTTCGCGGCGGAGGTCATGCCGCATTTCAGGTGAGGGGGCTACGCTCCGGCTGGACACCCACAAGGAATGCTCCGACACCGGGCAGCCGCTCCCACACCCCGCACCCCACCCCCGTGTGCCCTGACGGGCACTCTGGATTCCCGCGTTCGCGGGAATGACGGGGCAAGGGCACCCGCAAGGGATGCCCACTCACCAGACACCACCCCAATGCTCCACCAAGCGCCCTCACCCCCGCATCAAGTGCAGGGCAGGCTCTAACCCTCTCCCAGGAGAGGGAATCAGGCATCCACTCCCATCCCACCTCCGGTCACCCCCATCCTGACCTTCCCCCATCAAGGGGGAAGGGACCGGGCGGCTAGTAAGTGGCGGCGATCGCCTCCTTGAGGTTCTCGTGCGTCGTCCAGTCCGCGTCGCTGGGGATCATGGTCTGGCCGGGACGGACGCGGTAGGCCTCGGCATTGCGGGCCGTGGCGGGCTCTGAGCCTTCCCGTATGGCCGAGGCGGAGTTCAGGAGCATGCGGCGCATGGCGATGATGCCGATGTCCGTGACGCCGAGGTGTTCGCGGGTACGGTCGGAGATCTGGCCCATGCCCTCCTGGACGGAGAAGTCCTGCTCGCCGGTGCCCTTGATGCCGGTGAAGGTGAGGTGGCGCTGCTCCTCCCTATCGATGAGGTAGTCATTGCGCATGTTGCGCACCGGCCAGTGGGTGCCGGGGATGAGCTGCGCGTGGACGCCCTGCCCCTTGCGGAGATCGGCGACGTGCCTTCTCGACAGCGGCTTGCCGGTGGTGCTCCAGGTGAAGCACCAGCGGGCGGTCGTGACATCGTCCACGGGGACGAAGGCGTGCATCATCTTCTGGTCGCCGCCGCCCGGAGGGGCGGTGTAGAACGGCATCCAGAAGAGGTTGAAGCGCCAGTAGTCCTGGGTCTCGTCGCCGGGGTACCTGCCGCCGATGATGAGTCCGAAGTCGGTCTCGAGGGCCTTGAGCTTGGGCGGGTTCTCGCGGGTGCGGTACATCTTCTGGACGTCGCCGCTGTCCCTGCCGGCGTCCTGCCAGTCGCGAAGACGCTTGTGGGAGTCCATGGCGCTGTGCAGGTAGACGGAGTGGACGGTGTCGATGCCGCCCTCGATGGCCTGAGCGTAGTTGTTCTCCTGGAAGTTCCAGGAGACGTAGCGGTGGTCGTCCGGGACGCGGGTCCACTCGAACTCCGGAATCGGCTGCATGTGCTCCTTCGGGCCCATGTACGTCCAGAGGACGCCGCCGCGCTCCCTGACGGGGTAGGCCTTGAGCTGGATCTTGTCCTTGAAGTTGCTGTCCGAGGCCTCGGACGGCATGTCCATGCACCTGCCTTCGATGTCGTACTTCCAGCCGTGGTAGGTGCAGCGCAGGCCGTTGTCCTCGTTGCGGCCGAAGAAGAGGTCCGCGTTGCGGTGGGCGCAGAGACGGTCCACCAGCCCGACCTGCCCGACGCTGTTCCTGAAGGCGACGAGGCGCTCACCCAGCAGGGTGACGCGGACGGGGTCGCCGTCGGCCTCGGGGATGTCCTCGGTCAAGAGAAAGGGGATCCAGTAGCGGCGCATGAGCGCGCCCATCTCCGTTCCCGGACCGATGTGGGCCAACCGCTCGTTATCCACTGCACTCAGCATGGCGATTTCCTCCGGCGTTCAGTGCTTGTCTCGCTGGGGCGAGATTAGGACGATACGGCGCGCGGGTCAACAGCGCGGCGCTCCTCGCGCACCTGAACAACTGCGCTTACGCGGCGCTTCCCGCCCACCGCCCGAGGTGCTTGTGGGGGACACCCCCACGCCCCCGGCAGAGGAGAATCCCTCTGCACTCTCCCAATCAGGCGCTCCCCACCCCACCGGTCCACCCTCACCGGCCCTGCGCGGCGACCTCTGCCCTCAAGGGAGAGGTGTTCCAACACGAGACGTACCTGCTACGGTACGCTGCGCAGAGGCACATTCGACCGCCGTCACCGGAAGGAGCGCCCGTGTCGATCACGCCCGACGTCCTCGCCGCCGCGCTGCTGCGCTGCCCCATCGGCTGCGCGTTCCTGCTGACGATCGCACGCGACGGCATGCCGGCCGCGCTTGCCGTCGCACCACAGCAGGCGTTCGCGCGGGCGGCGGTGGCGCTCCGTTTCCTCAACCCGTGGATAACGAACTTCGATGAGGCCACCGCCGCGGTGCTGGCGCGCGCCCCCCAGCTGGAGCGGCTCGCGCACCAAGTGGCGGCGGAACCCGGGGCGGGCTGGTGGACAGCGCCCGTCGACCGCGAGCGTCAGGTGCTGCTCGTCGACCGCGAGCCCACTGACCGCAGTGCTCCGGCGCCGGGGTGGAACTGGGAGGACTACGCCGAGCGTCCCATCGACTGGCGGATGACGTCGACGCTGCGCGGCGGCGTCTCCTGCGGGGACGTCGTCATCGCCTCGGGCGTCGGCGACTGGGGAGACGGTCCGTTGGTGCGATCCATGGCGAAGGTGGATGGGGCTGCCCGCGTGTGGGAGGTCGTCACTCCCGCGGACTGGCACGTGCTGTGCGCGTCACATCAGCGCGTCAGGTCGAAGCCAGAGCCGAGCCCTCCTCCCCGGTCAGGGTGGCACTATGCCCCCCTAGGCGTGCAGACGGAGGGGCCAGACCGCGCGGGCATGCTGGTGCCGGACTGGAGCGCGCTTGCGGCGTACCTGGACGGCGTACACCTGACTTTCGCCGGGCTGCTGACCGTTCCGTTCGTGGAGCGCACGTCAGGGGCCGGCCGCACGATGATGTGGTCGTGGGACACGGAGGGCACTATGTGGCTGCAGGGCGCCTTCCTGCGCGCCGGCGAGCCGCTGCCACCCGCACCGGATGGCCTCGACTCGGATGAACTGGTCCGCCACCTGGACGACGCCTACGTGGGCATCCCGCATCCAGGAGTGCCCCTGCGTGCGCGGCGCCGTCGGTGGTGGTGGCCGTTCGGGCGGCGCTAGCGGCGGGCGGTGGAATCCGGGCCCATGTAGATGCCGCGCTCCCAGGTGCGCTTGAGCGGGTCCGAGACATGGACGGCCATGCTGCCGATGCCCGCAATCTCGATCTCCACCGTCTCGCCGTCCTGCAGCGGACCGAGCCCCTCGTGGTTCGTCCCGCAGCTGAGGACGTCGCCCGTGTTGAGCGTCATGATGCCCGTGGCGAACTCGATGAGCTCCGGCACGCGGTGTTCCATGTCGTCGGTGTTGTAGTCGTGGCGCAGCTGGCCGTCGTTCCAGAACCGCACGTGGAGGTCGTTCGGTTCGGTGATCTCGTCCGCGGTGACGACGACGGGGCCCAGCGGCGCGAAGGTGTCGAACGACTTCCCCATCCAACTGCCCGCGCGCCACGTCCTGCGGCCCTCTGCGCGCGCCGACACGTCGACGAGGCAGGTGTAGCCGAACACGGCGCTCGCGTAGTCCGCTCGCGCGACGTCCTTCGCCGGGCCCCTGACGACGATGGCCAGCTCCGCCTCGTGCTGGAAGACCCATGGATCGGTGTTCGCGGGGAGCACGACGGTGTCGCCGGGGCCTATGACGGCGTCGGGCGACTTGAGGAACATGTTGAGGGGGCCGGGGTCGCGCTGAGCGTGCTCCCAGTAGTTGCCGATGCAGCAGAGTATCTTGCTGGGCCGGGGCAACGGCGCCCGCAGCCGGAACGAGCCGTCCGCGTGCGACGGGCCCGCCGCGGCGATGCGCTCGAACGCGCCGCGCAGTCCGTCGAAGCCGTCGATGATCGCCTCCATCCGCGGCTGGGGCGGCAGGGCGGCTGCGTCGCCCAAGGCCGACGTCAGCTCGGCGACGCCGCCGTCGACGACTGCTCCTACACGGCGCTCGCCGGGGGCGTCGCTCGTTTCGAACAGGCAGAGTTTCATGGAGTCTTCTCCTACGTCCTTCTCGCGTTTCGAAGGGCACGGCCTGCGTCTCCGCTGCCGGGCGTAGGGTGTCGCCGACAACCGGCCCAGGGAAGCGCCTGAGGGCGAGCGTAGCAGACCCGCTCGGCGAAACGTAAGGGGCGGAAGTCTTCGGCGGCCTTGTGAGCTCGAGTACGGTCCGATGAGCAAGCGGATGCCATCCCTGCTCGCCTGGAAACAATCCGCGACGTGGGGACTACTGGCCAGGACTCACCGGGCCGCGACGCGCAAGCTGTCACAGCACCCCTGCAACGCGCTCCCACCGAAGTCACGATACAGGTTCCCTCAGGGTCAGGTACAATCGAGCTTAAGCCACTGGTAAGGTTGGCCACCGGCGAAGCCGGTCCTCACAAATGCAGAACAGGTCCAAGACGAGAGCTTTGGGGAGCAGACAGTCCAGAATCCCGGTCCCAGCGCCACCAGGCACGCCATGAGCCTCTTCTCGACGGCGAGAAGGGTGTTGACCGCGTGGTACGTGGTCGCGCCTCTGCTGGCTGGCCTGGGTATCGCTGCGGGCGCCTTGACGTTCGTCTACGCATCCCCGGGAAAGCCCCAGATCGGCATCATCGACATACCCTTCACGGTGATCACCGAGGACTCGGCCTACGTGATCGGCCGAATGCTCGATTACGCTCGTGAGGACGATTCCATCCAGGCCGTGGTCATCAAGCTGACCTCTCCCGGAGGAGGCGCCGCGGCAAGCGAGCAGCTCTACCTCGAGACCCGCAGGCTCCGCGCGGAGAAGCCCGTCGTGGTGGTCATGAACGGACTGGTTGCCAGCGGCGGGTACATGATGTCGATGGGCACCAGCCATCTCTACGTCAAGCCATCCTCCCTCGTGGGGAACGTGGGAGTAGTCTCTGGCGCCGACCCGTTGATCCCCCCGGTGCCTGGCGAGGACGTGGTCTTCAGCGGTCCCCATAAGCTGGATGGCGCTTCCAGAAGGGACTGGATCGGCATGGTGGACCAGCTGAAGTCAGCCTTCGCACAGACGGTGATCAGCGAGAGGGGGGAGAGGCTGCGTATCTCCAGGGATGAGCTGGTGGAGGCGCGGATCTACTCCGGCCTGGACGCCGTGAGGTTGGGCCTTGCGGACGACATCGGGAGCGACCGCGATGCCATCCAGAAAGCGGGGGAGTTGGCCGGAGTCTCCAACTACGGTCTCGTGGACGTCAACCTGGAGGTGCAGATAGAGGTGTTCGAGGAGCTCGCGCGGATCCTGGAACCACTGGAGGGCGGGGACGGCTCCGGCACGATCGACGCCCTCGAGATGCTTCTGCCGGACCCGGAAGAGGGCGACTCAGCCCTGCAAGCCTTCCTGGAGGAGAATGGCAATGGCGTGTCGGGACTCCAGGCCCTGCGGGGACTGATGCTCGAGCGCCAGATGAGCACGGACCAGGCAGACCCTCTGCCGGACTTTCCCCTCGGGATAGGCCAACCGAACTTCTACTACCTGTACGTGGGAAATGGCTCGTAAGCTCGCCCTGCTCGCTCTGCTGCCTGCGTTCGCCGCCGTCGCCTTCGGGGTGGCCTTCCTGCTCTTCTATCGCGGGGGCTACGACCCGCCGCCTGACGTAGAGATCTCCTACGAAGAGATAACCTGGCCCCAACTGCCTGCGGGCGCCGTCGTGGACTCGCCCGCGACCCAGGTCAAACGAGGCCTTGTGCTCGTGGACACGATGCACAACAACTCGTTCTCGGAAGCCGAGTTCTTCGCCCTCAACTCACGGATCGCCAGCCGCGGGTACGAGGTCGAATTCGTCGGCGCGTTCACGCCGCAATTTGAGGAACTCCGCCATCAGCTCCTCGAAGAGAAGCTACGGCGTGCAGACAGCCTGGTGGTCATCCTTCCGCAGTTGTCTTACTCCGAGGCCGAGGCCACCCTGGTTGAACGCTTCGTGCAGAAGGGAGGGAGACTCCTGCTGGTCTCCGACCCGGCGCGGCCGCAGCAGACGAACACGCTGGCCACGAGGTTCGGCGTGGAGTTTCGACCGGACTACCTCTACAACGTGTCGGACTACGACCTGGTCTTCCAGAACATCATCGTGAGAGAGTTCCAGCCCGGCGAGCTGACCGTGGGGCTGGACGCCATCACCCTCTACACCGCGGGGTCGATCCGCACTTCGGGACCCGGGCTGGCGTTCGCCGGGCCGGGCACGGAGTCTTCTGTCGTAGAGACGTCAGAGCCGCTCTATCCCATCGCGGGAGGCGACAGCCGCAACGTGCTGGCTATCGCCGACTTCACCTTCCTGGTCCCTCCCCAGAACTCGCTGCTCGACAACGACAGGCTGATATCCAACATCGCCGACTACCTCACCTCGAGCGAACGTGAGTACCACCTCACAGACTTCCCGCACTTCTACGAGACCGGGACGGACAACGCCGCCGACATCCTTCTGGGGCAGCCGTCGCTATGGGACGTTGGCATCCAGATGAAGAATGGTCTGTCCACGTACGGCATCCCTTCCGAGATCCGGGGGGCCGAAGACCTGAGCCGGGACACCGTGTTCCTTGGACTGTACGACGACGCCCTGCCGGTGAGTCGCTACCTTCAGGCCGCCGGCGTACGCGTCGGCGACACGATCGGCACACCCTTCGCCCCGGACCTGGACCTCCAGGGAACGACCGTCACCGTGCTGGACCAGAACCAGGACCGGTATGTCCTGGTGGTGCTGGCGGACAGTCCATGGACATTGACCGGCGCGGTCGACAGCTTGCTCGCAGGAGAGTTCAGAGGTGACCTCGTGACAGATTACGCAGGGGTAGGCAGGTAGTTCATGAAAGTACGACTCGGCTCCCTTATTCCGCTGCTCTTGGGTTCGCTCTTGCTGGTCTCAATCGTGGCTTGCAGCGAGAGCACGGACACGCAACCGGCGACGGCGCCCCCGGATGCGCCGTCCGCCTCAACCGCCGAGCCGCTGTCCGCCAGCGACCGGATCGCCATGGATGCCTTCGTCGAGCAACAGCAGGCCATCGATGAGGGATGGGACGAGCTTCACCAGGACTTCGACCGCTGGCGCACGGGGCTGACCTCCTGCGACAGAAGCTCGGCGCACGAGGCCCTTCAGGGCTTTGCCGTCGACTTCGCGGACGTGACGGCGCAGGCGAGGGACCTGCCCCGTGCGATCGTCACCAGGGAGTTCGCCGACATCGTGATCGCCGCCGCAGAGGACGAAGAGACGGCGTTCCGTCGGCTGCGCGACCGCTGGCAGCCCGACGAAACGGCGCTGTTCGAACAGATCGAGCAGCGGCGGGCAGATGCCGCCCGGGCGCAGAAGGAGGTTGAAGACCTGTCATTGGAGCTGACGGAGCAGTTGGAGGCAGCCGCCGAGCCCCAGGAGCGAGCGGCGTTGCAGAAGTTCTCCGAGTCCCTCGATGACATCAGCGACGACTGGAATGACTTCCATGCCGACTATGCCGAGCTGCAGGAGGCTGCGGTCCACCTGGACCCATTCGCAGTCATCGGAGAGCTCGACGGGCTCATCGTTCAGTTCGACGCGATAGTCGAGGCCGTATCCGGTCTGTCCTCGGAGGGAGCCACGGAGAACGCAGCCGAGACGCTCCAGGCAGCGGCGGAGGCTGAGCGCGAGGCCCTGCTTGCGGTGCACACCAAGATGCAGGAGAACCTCACCGCTCTTCTCGAGGGCCAGATCTCGCTTCCGCACCCAACGGGCCCGACAGGTTCACCCCTCGACGAGATGGACGCGGTCTTCGAAGAGAGCGAAGACGCGCTGAAGCAGGTCGACCGGACGATCAGGCTGCTGATCGAAGACGACCCCGAGGAGAAGCTGGCCGACATCGAGAACTTCGAGGTCCACTACAAGGGCCTTCTCGCTGCGTGGGACGCCTTCCACCAGAGCTATGGCGAATGGCGCAGGACCGATGGCGGGTGCGACCGTTCCGAGGTGCTCCAGTCGCTGGACCGGTTCAACCTGCGCATGGGCGAACTCGGCCGCGAGGTGCGGAGCCTTCCCCGGTCCAGCCATCTGCTGCCCATGTACAACCTGCTGGTCGAAGCGGTATCGAGGGAGGAAGGGGCCATCCGTGCCCTTCGCAACTCGTGGCGCCCCTTCGCGGTCGATGCATTCAAGATCGTGGACCAGGAGCGGATAACCGCGGACAGGCTGCGCCGTCAGGCGGCCGTCGGCCTGGAGGAGCTGCGCAGCCGGTCCTGAACGCTCCTTCGTGGATGCCCGGGAGGGCGACAGTCACTCCTCATGAGCGTAGGTTAGGCCGTAGACGCGCGACGCGCCCGCAGAGAGCAACACACGCGCAGCCGATGAAAGCGTCGCGCCGGTGGTCGTCACGTCGTCCACGAGGACGATGGCCTCCCCGTCCAGCGTACCCGCAGAGGCGAAGGCGTCACGCACGTTCTGCAAGCGCTCGGCGCGCGTGGCCGTCTCCACCTGCGACGACGTGTCCGCCGTGCGCCGCAGCAGGCCGGTCAGGAGCGGCGCGTCCAGCAAGCGCGCGAGTTCCCGCGCCAACAACTCAGCCTGGTTGAAGCCCCGCTCGCGGAGCCGTCTGGGATGCAGCGCCACCGGCACGAGCGTGAACGGGGGAGGGACGGTGACCGCTAAGGATGCTCTGAACAAGTCCCCACAGGGGCTTGCGGAAGCATAGCATGGGGG
>JAPPHT010000049.1 GCA_028874795.1 Chloroflexota bacterium | reverse complement strand
CGGTTTCCCATGGCAACACCTTAGTCTGGTGTTGCACTTCGTTTGTGAACTTAGGTTCCCGCCTCCGCGGGAACGACGAACTTGCGCGCCCGCTTCGCGGGGCGTCGTGCGCTGCCCGCGCACCCTGGATTCCCGCCGGTGCGGGAATGACGGAACCCGCCACCCCACTCCCGAGGGCCCTCACCCGCGCGCTGAAGCCTGCCGTCCTCTCCCTCAGGAGAGGAGGTTCAGACCCCGGCCCGGCCGGGCTGCGAGGTTGCGCGCTGAAGCGCGGGACTCCGCGGGAATGACGAACTTGCGCGCCCGCTTCGCGGGGCGTCGTGCGCTGCCCACGCACCCTGGATTCCCGCCGGTGCGGGAATGACGGAGCCCCGCCACCCCACGTCCCCCACCGATCCACCCCCATCCCCGCATCAAGCGCGGGGCAGGCTCCAGCCTCCCCCCATCGAAGGGGAGGGACCGAAGGCTTCCACGCAGGCGTTTGACAAGTGTGCGGGCGTGGCTAGACTGTGCGTGATTCTTGGCGCGGAGCTGCGACGATGAAGAACATCACCGTGGCTGTGGATGACGAAACGTATCGCTTCGCCCGGATACGAGCGGCGGAACTGGACACGTCTGTGTCCGCGCTCGTACGGGACTATCTCCGCATGCTCACCACGAAAACGACCGAGGAGCCTGCGACCGAGACGGCCAGCGAGCGGAGGGGTCGGCTGCTGCGTGAGGTCGTGGCGAACTTCGACTCGCAGGGGCGGAGGTTGCGCGGGCCGGAAGCTTCCGCGCAACAGGGGCTGTACGAGCGCGCCGCCGCTCGCGTAGAGGCCGAGGCGAGGCGCCGCAGCGCGAGGAACCGCGGGCCGCGTCCTTAACCGACCCTTCACATCCCGTTAACGCTCCCGCTCTCCGCTGCGTGGTCCGATAGCACCGCGATGGACCGGCGCGCCTCGCAGGTCGAATCAGTCCCTCGAGGTGCCTGGTAGGAATCGAAGCAGGACGAGGCGCTACGGGAGCGGCTGGAAAAGGAAGCGGCTGAGATCGTGCGGGAGTTCGCCGACAGGGCGCTGCCGGAAGAGGTCCATCGCACGTTCTACGAATCCGCGGAGCAGTTCGCGGACTCTCGGACCACAGCCTGAGAGATTCCTCGACTCCGCTGCGCTTCGCTCGGAATGACAAGGAAGGGCGTCGGGCTCTACTCTCCATGCCATCCCCGCCCCACGCCACCGGAGGGCGCTCACCCACCGCCGCCTGGCGGCGGCGCTCTCCCTCAGGAGAGGGGAACAGGCCGGGGCTGCGAGGTTCCCGCCTGCGCGGGAACGACGGGTGCGCTCCACTGTCGCGCACACCGAATCCCCGCTTGCGCGGGAATGGCGGTAAGGGGCGGTTTGACCTGCCCGCGCTGAGGGCGTAGGTTGCCGTCAGCAGACCCCTGGAGGCAGCATGGCTTCATCCGGCCCCGCCCCGCCCTCGCGTCCGCCCGGCCACGGACTCGGTTACCTGCTGCTGACCCTCCACCTGCCCAGTATGGCCATCGGCCTCGGGCTCGGTCTCACCGTTCCCGTCATCCCTGAACTCACCCAGCAGATGGGCATCGACCTCGAAGGCGCGGCGCTCGTGTTCGTCTTCCAACTGCTCGGGACGTTCGCCGCGCCGCTGCCGACCGGTTTCCTCATCGACAAGATCGGACGCCGGCGCGTGCTGCTTGCGGGCCCCATCATCACCGGGGTGGCCTCGCTGCTCGTGGCCAAGGTCGCTTTGGACGGCGCGGACGGTTCGTTCGTGGAGCTGCTGATCTACCGCTTCATCGCCGGTTGGGGCGAGCAGATGTGGACGATGAGCCGCATCACCGTCATCGCCGACACGGGAGCGTCGAACCAGCGCGGCAAGCAGGTCACGCAGATGTTCGGGGTGCAGCAGATAGGCAACCTCTCCGGCCCCATCGTCGGCGGGTTCGCCGCGGTGCTGCTGGGGCTGTGGGCGCCGTTCGTCATGCACGCGGCCATCGT
>JAPPHT010000063.1 GCA_028874795.1 Chloroflexota bacterium | reverse complement strand
TATCGCTCGCCGAGTACCAGGAGATCGCGTTCCGCCAGATGACCGCGACCGTCGACGAGCAGACCGCATTCGTCCGCGGCAACGCGGAACTGCGCCCCGGTTTCGCCGAGCTGTCCGCGTACTGCGCGGAGCACGGCATACGCCTCGCGGTCGCGAGCCACGGCCTCGACTACTACGTCGAGGCGCTGCTCGACGAGCATGGGGTGGACGTGGAGTCGCACGCGGTGCGGACGCACGGGGCCGACGCCAAGACGTACGAGTACACGTTCGCGGACCGGTCGTGCGCGTGGTGGCCGGGCAACTGCAAGTGCATGGCGCTCGAGCGGTCCCGCCGCGACGGCGAGCACGTCGTCTACGCGGGCGACGGCGTCTCGGACGCGTGCCCTGCGGCCCGCGCGGATACGGTGTTCGCTCGCGAGCCACTCGCGGGCATCTGTCGCGAGCGGGGCATCCCCTACCGGGAGTTGCCCGACTTCTACCTCGTGCTTGAGTATGCGAAAGACCGCGTGCTGGAATGCGCCCGATCGCACGTGCAGGCAGACCGATGATCGACCGCTACGCCCGAGAGGCGATGAAGCAGATCTGGTCCGACCAGGGTAAGTACGACCGCTGGCTGGCCGTCGAGGTCGCGGTCTGCGAGGCGTGGACGCGCCTCGGCGTCATCCCGTTGGAAGACATGCAGCGCATACGCGGCGCGTCCTGGGACGCCGCGAAACTGGACGAGAAGTTCGCGCAGACGAAGCACGACGTCACCGCGTTCCTCTACTCGGTCACGTCCGACCTCGGCCCTGAAGGGCGCTGGATACACTACGGCCTCACCTCCAACGACGTCTGGGACACCGCGACGGGCCTCCAGATGCGCGACGCCGCGGCGATACTCCTCACAGACGTCGACGCGCTCATCGAGGCGATCGCCGAGCGCGCGATCGAGCACAAGCACACGCTCATCATGGGCCGCACGCACGGCGTTCACGCGGAGCCCACGACGTTCGGGCTCAAGCTCGCGCTCTGGTGGGACGAGATGCGGCGCAACCGCGGCCGCCTCGAGCGGGCCGCCCGGGAAGCGTCCGTCGGCAAGATCTCGGGCGTCGTCGGCACGCACGCCACGGTCCCGCTCGAGGTCGAGACCTACGCCTGCGAGTCGCTCGGCATCCCGTACGCGCCGCTCTCCAACCAGATCGTCCAGCGCGACCGGCACGCCAACTTCATGACGACGCTCGCTGTCATCGCCGCCTCACTGGAGAAGTTCGCGACGGAGATACGTGGCCTGCAGCGCACCGAGGTGCACGAGGCCGAGGAGCCGTTCGGCGCGGGCCAGACCGGTTCGTCCGCGATGCCGCACAAGCGCAACCCGGACCTCTCCGAGCGCGTCTGCGGCCTCGCGCGCCTCATCCGGGGCAACGCCCTCACCGCGCTGGAGAACGTGGCCCTCTGGCACGAGCGCGACATCTCCCACTCGTCCGCGGAGCGAATCATCCTGCCGGACGCCTGCATGGCGCTCGACTACATCCTGGACCTGTTCACCGGCATCGTGCGCGGGATGAGCGTCTTCCCGGAGCGCATGATGGCGAACATCGAATCGACCCGCGGGCTGCTCTTCTCCCAGCGCGTCATGCTCGCGCTCATCGAGGCGGGGATGCCCCGCGAGGACGCCTACCGCATGATGCAGCGCCACGCCGCCGCCACGTGGGACGAGGGCGGGGACTTCCGCGAGCTCGTGAAGAGGGACCCCGACGTGCAGGCGCACCTCGACGCGGCGCAGCTTGCCGAACTGTTCGACTACGGCTACTACACGGCGAACGTCGACGCGCTGTTCGAGCGCGCCGGCCTCGCCGCGAGTGCTGATTCCATACGGGAGCGAGATCATGCCACTGCTTGAAACGCCACTGCCCGACCGACTCTACCGCGGCAAGGTGCGGGACACCTACGACCTCGGCGACGGACTGCTGCTCATGGTCGCCACCGACCGCATCTCCGCGTTCGACGTCGTGCTGCCCACCGCCATCCCCGACAAGGGCCGCGTGCTGTCGCTGATGTCGAAGTTCTGGTTCGACCAGACGCGTCACATCGTGCCGAACCACTTCATCGCGCTCGCGGAGGACAGAGAAAAGCTGGGCGACCTTGCCGAGCATCCGCTCCTGAAAGACCTCGCGCCGGAGATCGCACAGCAGGCGATGGTCGTGAAGCGCGCCGAACGCATCGACGCCGAGTGCGTCGTGCGGGCGTACCTCACCGGCTCCGCGCTCGTGGACTACAACGCGACGGGCACGATGTTCGGCGTGCCGATGGCGGCCGGGCTCGTGGACGGCAGCAGGCTGCCCGAGCTGATGTTCACGCCCACGACGAAGGCGGAGGTCGGCCACGACGAACCGCTCAACGCAGAGGAGATGGCCGATCTGGTCGGCGCGGACATGGCGACGACCCTGCGCGACCTCTCGTTCGCGGTCTTCCAGCACGCCCACGACGTAGCGGCAGAACGAGGCATCATCATCGCCGACACGAAGTTCGAGTTCGGCGTGCGCGACGGCGAGGTCATCCTCATCGACGAGGTGCTCACGCCCGACTCGAGCCGTTTCTGGGACGCGGCGGGCTGGAACCCCGGGAAGTCGCAGCCGAACTACGACAAGCAGTTCGTGCGCGACTGGCTCCTCACACAGAAGGACTGGGACCGCACGCCGCCCGCTCCGGCGCTGCCTGACGACGTGGTGCAGAAGACCACGGAGCGGTACTGGGAGGCCTACCGGAAGCTGACGGGCCAGACCGCCTGAGACGTTTCTCCCACCATCATCTGAAGGACGGACCCGCTTGGCCACCGACGAGCAGCAACCGCAAGCCACCCAGCCCTCGCGTTCCGCAGCGGAGCGACGAGGCCCCTCACGCCGGACCATCGCGCGACAGGAGCGCCGCCAGCGCGCCACGGTGAAGCGCACGCGCAGGCGACGCTTCTTCATGGCAGGAGGACTTCTCATCGCGCTGGCGCTCATCACAGGCCTCGCCCTCCCCTCCTTCGGCATCAACCCGGCGCCCACGGGCCCGGAGCAGAGGGAAACCTCCGGGACCCGGCTCGCGATCCAGGACGGAGACCTTCTGGAAGCGGGCGCTACGGCGGAGTACGACACGTCGCCGCCCACGTCAGGCCCAAGCTGGGCCGACCCCATAGCGTGGGGCATCCAGGAGGAGCAGGCAGCTGACGAGGCCGTAGTCCGGAACCTGCGCAACGGCGGAATCGTGTTCAACTACCAACTCGCCAGCGACTCGCAGCGCACCGAACTGGAGGCGTTCGTCGAGTCGTTGCCCGGCTACCCGGACTGCTACATCGTGCAGCCCCATTCCGAGGTCGACGAGGGCGAGATCACGCTCACGGCCTGGGGGTGGATCAACACACTGACGCCGAGCGAAACCCGCGCCATGCGCGACTTCGTGGACGACCACCGCGCCAACACCCTGGACGCCGAGTCTCGTGGGGAGACCTGCGGGGCGAGGAGAGGCGCCTGATGCGGTTCACGGCGCACTCTCACCCGTCATACCCGCGGAGGCGGGGATCCAGGACAGCGGCATCCCGACCGGATCACCGAGGGAAAGATTGATGCGGTTCACGGCGCACTCTCGCCCGTCATTCCCGCGGAAGCGGGAATCCAGGACGCCGGCATCCCAACCGGGTCGCAGGGGGAGAGCGTGATGCGCTTCACGGCGCGCATCCAGGTGATGCTCAAGCCCGCCGTCAACGACCCCCAGGGCAACGCCGTGCTCGGCAGCCTGCACTCGCTAGGCTTCGACGGTGTGCGCGACGTTCGCGTAGGCAAGATGCTCACGCTGGACGTCGAGGCGCCGGACGAACCGAGCGCTCACCGCGACGTACACGAGATGTGCGACAAGCTCCTCGCCAACCCGGTCATCGAGGCCTACGAGGCGGACATCAGACCGGCGTGACTGGTCGTCTTACCGAAACTTCTCTGACTGAAAACCGGCGTCGGCCGGTTGGGGCGTCTCCTAGCCGATGACGCCCTTGGTGCTGGGCGTGCTGCCAGCCGCGCGCGGGTCGATCTCCACGGCGTCCCGCAGCGCCTTGGCGAGACCCTTGAACGAAGCCTCAACCTTGTGGTGGGCGTTGACGCCGTGCAGGACGTGGACGTGCAGGGTGATGCGCGCTTCGACCGCGAACGACTCCAGGAAGTGACGCACGAGGTCGCCCGGAAGGTCGGCGATGGTCGTGCCGCTGACGCCGAGGTCTATCACCGCGTAGCCGCGCCCGCTGATGTCGAGCGCCACGCGTGCGAGCGTTTCGTCCAGCGGCGTGAGCGCGTGGCCCATGCGCCGAATCCCCGCTCCGCTGCCGATGGCGTCGGCGAACGCCCGCCCGAGCGCGATGCCGCAGTCCTCCACCGTGTGGTGCCAGCCCGTGAGCGCGCTGTCGCCGGTGGCGTTGATGTCGAGATCGAACAGGCCATGGCGGGAGAGCTGGTTCAGCAGGTGGTCCAGCATCCCGTTGCCGGTCGCGATGCTCCCCTGCCCCGTGCCGTCCAGCCCGATGGTGACCGAGACGTCGGTCTCGCCCGTGGTCCTGCTGTATGTTCCGGTGCGTGAAGTCATCCTGCCTGCTGCAAGGCTGCGCGCAGCGCCTCGATAAAACGCCCGGTCTGCTCCGGCGTTCCGGCGCTGACGCGCAGGTAGTCGGCGAGCTTGCCGCGTGAGTAGTATCGCACCGACACGCCGCGGTCGGCGAGCGCGTCGTAGATCGCCCTGCCCCGCCCTTCGGGCAGGCGGCAGAGGATGAAGTTCGCGTCCGACGGCAGCGGCTCGACCCCGGGCAACTCCGCAAGGATGGCGTCCATGCGGTCGCGCTCCTGCACGATGAGGCCCGCGCGCTCGTCCAGCAGCTCTGCGTCTTCCAGCGACGCCAGCAGCGCCGCTTCCGCGACCTGGGAGACGTTGTAGGGCGGTTTGCCGCGCATCAGCACCTCAGCGAACTCCTCGTTCATCACACCGTAACCCGCCCGCAGCCCGGCCAGCCCCGCCCACTTGCTCATCGTCCGCAGCACCACAAGGTTGGGGTGCTCGTCCACGAGCGACAGGACGCTGCGCCCCGCGAACTCGGCGTACGCCTCGTCCACAACAACGAGGCAGTCCGCGCCGAGTAACCGCTCGATGTCTTCGACCGGCGTGGCGTTGCCGGAGGGATTGTTCGGCGACGCGAGCACGATGAGCTTCGCGCCTTCAGCCGCCGCGAGCATACCGTCCACGTCGACATCGAAATGCTCGTCGCGCTCGACCTCGACGATGACACCGCCGCAGATGTGCGCCGTCACGTCGTACATACCGAACGTCGGCGGGGCGTTCACGACCGCCTCGCCGGGCGAGAGCGTCGCGCGGAAGACGAGGTCGATGATCTCGTCGCTGCCGTTGCCCACCACGATCTGTTCGGGCCGGGCGCCGGTGTACCCGGAGAGCGCCTTGCGCATCGCGACCTGGGCGGGGTCCGGGTAGATGTGCGCCCGCGCCGAGTGGTTCAACGCTTCGAGGGCCTTCGGCGACGGCCCGTACGGGTTCTCGTTGGCGTTGAGCTTGACGACCTCGGCCTCGGTGACGCCGCCGCGCTCGGCGAGCGACTCCGGAGGCTCCGCGGCCTCGTATGGGTCTAGGTCCCGCCAGTGCGGCTGTACGAGGTCGAGTACCTTCCGGCCGGTCACGAGCGCCTCCTTCCAGATGGCTGGCCTGCGCCTTCCAAACGCATCTCCGCTGCGCGCGCGTGGGCGGTCAACCCTTCGGCACGCGCGAGCGCCGACGCTGCGGGGCCTATCTCTTGCGCGGTCTCCGAGGAGAGACGCACCACCGGAACGTGCTTGAGGAACGTGTGTACACCCAGGCTGGACGCGAACCGCGCCGTTGCGCCCGTCGGCATGACGTGACTCGGTCCCGCGGCGTAGTCGCCCATCACCTCCGGCGACGTCTCTCCCACGAAGATGCCGCCCGCGTTGCGTATCAGCGCCACGACAGCCTGCGGGTCCGCAGTGAGCAGGCAGAGATGCTCCGGCGCGAACGCGTTCGCGACCGCCGCGGCCTCCTCGATACTCCCCACGATGACGATCGTTCCCTGCCTCGCAAGCGCCTCACGCGCTATCGGCTCGCGCTCCAGAACCGCGACTTGCCGCTCCAGCTCGCGCCCGACCGCATCCGCGACCGCCTCGCTCGTGGTTACGAGCACGGGCGAGGCAAGCTCGTCGTGCTCCGCCTGCGCCAGCAGGTCGGCTGCGACGATCTCCGGTGTTGCGGTATCGTCGGCGATGACGAGCGTCTCCGTGGGGCCGTAGAGGCCGTCGATGTCCACGTGGCCGTATACCAGCCGCTTGGCGATCGACACGAACACGTTGCCGGGGCCGCATATCTTGTCCACCTGCGGAACGCTCCCGGTGCCGAACGCCATCGCGGCTATCGCCTGTGCTCCACCGATGCCGAAGAGACGGTCGACTCCCGCTGCGAGCGCAGCGGCCAGTGTCACGGGCGATGGTTCCGGCGTGCAGACGACGACCTCGGCCACGCCTGCGACCTTCGCGGGTATCGCCGACATCAGCACCGTCGACGGGTATGCAGCCGAACCGCCCGGGACGTACAGGCCGACGCGCTCGACGGCCACGCTCCGCAGTCCGTAGCCGGCTTCCGCGTCGTCCCACGCGGGGGGCATCGCGGCCTCGTGGAAGGCGCGTATCCGCCCGGCGGCGACCGCGAGCGCATCCTGCAACCCGCTTCCCAGGGACCCCGCGGCGTCCTCCCACGCATGTCGCGGCACTTCCAGCGCGTCCAGGTCCGCGCCGTCGATGCGGCGCGCATATTCCCTGATCGCGGTGTCGCCGCGGGCACGGACGTCCGCGACGATGCGTTCCACGGCCTGCGTTGCGGTGAGCGGCTCGCCGAAGAGCGCCTCCGTGCGCGCCGCCGACGCGGGCGTCAGCTCCGGCTCCTCGTAGCCCGGACGCCGGGTCAGCGCCGCGAGACCCGCCTCGATGCCGTGCAGCACACGCATCACGACAGCCCCAACGCGCCGAGCAGGCGCGCGTAGATGCCGCTCTCCTCGCGGAAGAGGTAGACGGCATCCGACACGCTGACCGATGCTCCGCCGATGCTGCGCAGGTGATCGACCGCTGCCGTCAGGTCGCGCTTGGGGATCGAGACCGTTATCGAGTACACCTGGCGGCCGTCGCGGGAGTAGACCGTCGATATCGTCGGGCCGCTTATGCCGCTCGCCTCCGGCAGCTCCAGCACCTTCGCTGCGACCGCCTGCTCGCTCTCGCCTTCGATGTTCGCCGTGAGGCGCGAGTACGTCGATGCGGACTGGCTGGCCTCGATGCGCTCGATGATCTCGCGCGCCGTCTCCAGCCGCTCGGGGTTCTCCCGGAGGGTACGGCGGTTCGCGATCAGCGCGCCCTCCGATTCGAGCACCGTGCCGTCCGCGACGCGCTTCAGGTGGTTCTCGCGAAGGGTCTGACCGCTCGCGGTCAGGTCGACGATGAAGTCCGCATAGCCGATAGCGGGCGCCGGCTCCACGGCGCCGGAGAGGCGCTTGAGCGTGAAGTAGTTCACGTCGTGCTGGTGCAGGAACCGGCGCGTGAGCACCGGGTACTTGGTCGCGATGCGCAGCTCTCGTCCGCTCTCCTGGAACTCGATGGAGAGGTCGGCGAGGTCCGCCATCGACTCCACGTCCACCCACGAGTCGGGCACCGCGGTCACGAGTTCGCAGTGCCCGTAGCCCAGCGCCTCGATCACGACGAGCGCGTCGCCATCGTCTATCCGCGCCTCCGCGAAGTTGTCGAACCCCACGAGACCGAGGTCCGCGTCGGCCTCCTCCACACGCGCCGTGATGTCGGAGTTGCGCTGGAAGACGACCTCCACCCCGCGCAGCGTCCGCATCTCTCCGGTGTAGCCGCGCGGGTTCGGGCGGCGAACGCGCATGCCGCTGCCGCTCAGGAAGTCGAGCGTTCCCTCGTACATGACGCCGTCGCTCGGGATGGCCAGGCGCAGGCGGTCCCGGGCGCGGCCGTTAGACGAACTGTTCTGCAACACGACCGTCCTGCCCTACCCGCATGATCGTTTCGATGCCGCGCTGCCTCGCGTACCTTGCAGCCGCGGCGTCGCTCTTGCTCTCGAGGTCCAGCTCCGCCGGTATGCCCTGCGCGCGCAGGCGCTCCGCCGTGGCCACCGCCTCGCCAAAGGCTGTCTCCTGCGCTGTGACGAGCACCTGCGCGGGACCATCGACGTCGTCGTCCGCGAACCCTGCAGGAAGCAGGCGCGCCACGTGGTCGAGTCCGTAGGCGAAACCGATCGCCGGTGTCGGACGTGCGCCGCCGAGCGCTCCGATGAGATCGTCGTATCGCCCCCCGCCGCCCAGCGCGTGCGTGCCCCGTACCCGGGCGTGCTCAATGTCGAACTGCAGGCCGGTGTAGTAGGCGAGCCCGCGCGCGAGCCCCAGGTCCAGCACCACCGGCACGCCGCGCAGATCGTACTGCTCCAGCGCGTCCAGGGTCCCCTCCAGCGGGGCGAGAACGCTCGCCTTGAGGCCGAAGCGGGACGCTATCCGCCTCAGCCGCCCCCGCACACGGGCTGCCGGGCCGGCGGCTCGGGCAAGCTCGCCGCAGAGTGCGAGTCCCTTCTCGAACGCTCCTGGTTCGTCCGCCTGGCGCAGCTTCTTCAGGTAGCGCCTCAGGATCTCGTCGGGCGTGCGTTGGCCGGTTGAGCCGGCGACGCCCTGCCCGACGAAACTCCGCACCATCTCCGCCGCATCCTCGGGCGTCATCGCTCTCGTGATGCGGGAGACGTGCTCGTTCGCCTCCGGCGCGAGCAGTCCCAGCCGAGCGGCCTTCGCGCGCACGTCCTCCGCCGACTCGCTGCCTGAGCGCAGCGCGGCGAGGCTTCCCATGAGGAAGACACTCGACCGCTCCGACAGGCCCAACCCCGCGTACATCGCCGCCGTTACACCGACGTGGCCGATGCGCAGGCGGTGGCCCCGCACACCAAGTACGGTCAGCCCCTGCACGGCGAGCGCGAGCATCTCGGCGTCGGCCGCGACGCTCCCCGCTCCGATCAGCTCCGCTCCGAGCTGTTCGAACTCGCCGGAATCACCGCCCTTCTCGTAGCGGAATACAGGGCCCGAGTAGCTCCACCGCTGCGGCAGCGGGCCGGGCAGCCCGCCGTCCACGAACGCCTGCACGACGGACGACGTGAACTCCGGGCGCAGGCTCACGCGCCGCCCGCTCGGGTCCGTGAATGAATACATGCGCGCCGCGAGCTCGCCGCCGGACTTCTTCAGGAAGAGGTCGGTGGGCTCCAGCATGGGCGTCGTTACCGGTTGATAGCCCCTGCGCTGCAGGAAGCGCTCCAGGCGTATGCGGCTGCCCGCGACGACGCGTTGTCGGGCAAGCGATTGCTCTCGTGCGTTGCTCATGGGATGCGGCCGGACGGGACTGTGTCGTCATTGTAACGCACCGGAAGCCGCCCGCAGGCCGGATACGGGTGCGTACAGGGCGCTCCTCGGCGGGGCTATCGGGGACGACGTCGCGCCGGCAGTTGATCGTCACCCGCAACAGGGTCAAGGTCGAAGGCATTGTTGAAGGCGGCGACGTACCGGTAGAGCCCGATGGTCGCGACCACGAGGACGAGCCACTGCTGCCCGTGCCTTGCCATCAGGGAATCGAAGGTCGCCTGGTCCACTCGATTCGTGCGGCACAGCTGGCGGCACAGCTCTATGACGTCCCGTTCATCGTCGTCGAGCGCACTGCTGTTGGCGCCGGTGCGCGCGACCTCGATCGCGGCGTCGCTCAAGCCCGCCGCGCGGCCGGCCGGGACGTGGACCGACCACTGATACGGCGCCTCGTCCTCGTAGGCAACGGCGAGGATGGCGAGCTCGTGCAGCGCCTGGCTGACGATGCTGTCATCGTGCGTACGCTGGACGCTCTCCAGGAAGCCCATGGCAAGGCCGGGACTGTTGAGCATGACCGCGAACGGCCCCCGGACGCGCCCCCGTTGGGCAAAGATCGCATCCCACTCGTGCTGTCGCTCCGGGGGTAGCTGGGACCTGTCGGTGACGGGTTCGATGCGAGTCATGGTTCTCTCCTGATGGATTCGATACGCGGCGGCACGGAGGTGTTTTCTGTTGCAAGGATATCGTCTGGCCAGCCGGGAAGCGTCCCGATCGTGCCCTGCGGCGGGACAGCCTCGGCGGTTGCGCAGCCGCAATCACGTCAGGACGAGGCGATCTCCCCGTCCGCGAGCGCGCGCACGTTGCCCGACGCGAGGCGCACCAGCAGCCTCCCCGCTTCGTCCACTCCTTCCGCCACGCCCTGTACCGCTCCGTCCTCGCGGCGCACCGTGACCTCTTTGCCGAGCGTCGAGAGCCGCGCCGACCAGTCCTCGACCGTCGCCCGGGGGTTGTCGAGGCACTGGCCGTACCGTTCCCTCAGCCCGGCGAGGAACGCCTGCTCGGCGTCGACAACCGCGAACCCGATCCCCATCTCCGACGCCAGGCTCGACGCGCCCTCGGCGATCTCCGGGTGTTTCGCCGGGTCGAGGTTCACGTTCAGTCCTACGCCGAGCACGGCGGTGACGCTCCCGTCCGTGTCGGCGCGGACCTCTGTCAGCACGCCGCAGACCTTCCTGCCGTTCAGCAGCACGTCGTTCGGCCACTTGAACGCGCAGGCGAGCCCTGTCAGCGCGCGCACCGCATCCGAAGCCGCCAGCGCACCCGCGATGCTCAGCAGCGGCGCGGCGTCGGCGGGAGGACGGAGCAGGACGGACGCCAGGAGGCAGTCACCGTCGCCGGATATCCACCGGCGCAAGAACCGCCCGCGCCCCGCCGTCTGTACCTGTGCCACGACGGCCATGCCGTGCGGCGCTTCCGCCTCCACGAGCTGCCATGCCACGTCCATGGTGGACGTGACGCGCTGGAAGCGCATCACCTGCCCACCGATGACGCCGCGTGGTGTCTCATCTCGTTCCATGCGGGGATTCTACCTGCGCGGTCCGAGGCGGTTGTAGGCCCGGCTTCCCAGGCAATGGGTATAATCGGAACCATGAACAGGAGCGAACTCCTCCGATTGCTACAGGCGCACAGGCAGACGCTCAGTGAGCGTTTCGGCGTGGCGAGCCTCGCTGTGTTCGGCTCGTTCGCCCGTGACGAGGCAACAGACGACAGCGACCTCGACATCCTCGTCACGTTCGATGGCCCAGCCACGTCACGCTCGTACTTCGGCGTGCAGTTCTACATCGAAGACCTGACTGGTCGAACAGTCGACCTCGTGACCGCAAAGGCGCTGCGTCCTGAACTGCGACCATCGGTAGAGCGAGATTGGGTGCGTGTCTGATCTCGGTGAAGAGCCGCGGAACTGGCGTCTCTACATCTGTTCCAGGTTCCGGCGCCGTCCGGCAGAAGCGCCGGCGGCTGCATAGCGGGGAGGCGTCATGCACATCGGGTACGTCGGCGCAGGCAACATGGGCGGGCGGTTCATCAACCGCCTCATCGACGGGGGGCACGAGGTCACCGTGTTCGACAGGCGGTCCGAGGTCACGGCGCCGATCGCCGCCAGAGGCGGGAACGTCGCCAGTGACGCGGGCGGGACGGCCGTCGGCACGGATGCAGTGTTCACCTCCCTTCCCAGCCCGTCGATCGTGGAGGAGGTCGCCTTCGAAGTCATCCCGCTGCTGCCGCCCGGAGGAGTGTTCGTCGATATGAGCACGAGCACACCCGAACTCGCGCGCCGGATCGCGGAAGCCTGCGACGAGCGCGGCGTCACGGCCCTGGACGCGCCGGTGAGCAACGGGGGTGTGTTCATCACTGTGGGGGGACGCCGCGACGCTTTCGAACGGCTGAAGCCGGCCTTCGAAGCGATGTGCGAGCGTGTGCTGTACGTTGGCGAAGCCGGACAGGGCCAGGTGGCGAAACTCGTCCGGCAGTATGTCTCCTTTACCGGTTTCTTCACGCTCGTCGAGGCGCTCCTCATCGCTGCGAGGGCCGGCGCCGACGTCAAGCTGATCGAGCAGTTCATCGGGGAGTCGGTGGGCCAGCCCGGCCTGATGCGGTCGCTGGAGCGCCTGTATGCGGGCGACTTCGGCGATCCGGCCACGTCCACCGCCAGGCTCGACATCGTCGCGAAGGACCTCTCCCTCGCCGTTGCCCTGGCCGAGGGGGTCGGCGCACCGTCGGACTACGGCAGCATAACGTCGAACATCCTCAGGGAGGGACAGGAGCAAGGCTGGGGCCAGCTGGAGTACTGGGCTGCGGTGCGCGTGCTGGAATCGCGCGCCGGGCTGGCGCTTCGGCCGGAATAGGGGCCGGCGGTCCGCAGCGGCTCCTACTCGGCGGTTCCCAGGACGTCCGCGGCGAAGACGGGTTCTTCGCTCCCCACCTTCGAGGGGTCGGATGGGCTCTCCAGGTACCTCACGATGATCCAGCTGCCGTCCCGAGGGTTGTCGACGACCTCGGCGACCGCGTCTTCGATCAACGAGACCCGTACGCCGACCTCCAGTTCCATCAGGTTCACGACGATGCTGCGACGCATCGCATCAGACGCGGCCAGCCTTTCGCTGTTCTGCTGCTCCGCGGAGTGTTCGTCTGACACAGCGCCTCCTCTCAGGTCACAGGCAGGACTCGTACCGGACCGGCAGCGTGCACGTTAGAGAATCGCAGCGCTTCATTCAAGGGCGGGGCGGCGGCGCACCGGTCCGGGTCCGGGCGATCGTGAGACCCGACGACGCTTTGCGAGACCCGACCGCGACGATGGCTATAATGACTGTTGCCATGGCTGCCACAGGAAGATACGCAATGGGTCCCACGCTGAGCGAGGTGCTCGAAGCTGAGGAAGCGGGGTTCCTCTCGATCGATGAGGGGCACGACTTCTGGTACGGCTTCGAGAACCGGTTGGAATCGCTGGGCTACAAGCGTGTGGTCGAAGCACCCTGCTCCTGCTCCGATGGCGGACTGCACGGCCACATGGCCGAGTGTCGCTGGCTGCGGTACTGGCCCGCATAGGCACCGGCGGCTCCTCCCACTGCGCAGGCTGGCCAGCGCCGAACAGTCCGGCGTCCGGGCAAGGGGCAGCGATGCCCACCTGAAGTCAATTGGCGCGCCCATCCGTCTTCGCGCATAATCACCCCGACGAACGACAGCTCGCGGTCCGAGACGACCAGGAGGATTCCGATGGCGATGAGCGACGCGGCATTGGAGCAGGCGCTGGAACGGTGGGTTGACCACGGCAGGCGGACGGTCACCAGGTCCATCTTCGTCGACGAGGAGCTCTACCAGCTGGAACAGGAGCGGGTGTTCGCGCGGTGCTGGCTCTTCATCGGCCACGAATCGCAGATCAGCAAGCCCGGCGACTACTTCGTCTCCAGGATGGGCGAGGAGTCCGTGATCATGACCCGGGACCGCCAGGGGGAGGTGCACGTCTTTCTGAACTCGTGCATGCACCGGGGGATGAGAGTCTGCCGATACGACGAGGGGAACACGCCGATCTTCAGCTGTCCCTATCACGGCTGGTCGTACGCCCTGGACGGTTCGCTCGTCGGTGTCCCGTACTTCAAGGAGGCCTATCGCTCAGAGTTGAACAAGAGCGAGTGGGGACTCGTGGAAGTGGCCCAGATCGCGAACTACAAGGGCACGATCTGGGCGACGTGGGACAAGGCGGCGCCGAACTTCCAGGAATACATGGGGCACATGCTGTTCTACATGGACGACCTGCTGGACGGTCGGGACGGGACGCCCGGAGGCTCGGAGGCCTACGGCGGCGTACAGAAGTGGATCACGCCGACCAACTGGAAGTCCGCCGCGGAGAACCGGGCCGGCGACTTCTACCACGGCATCAGCCACCGCTCGGTCGACCTCGTGGGGATCGGACCCTCCGCCGGGAAGGGACGGCGCGACGGCCAGGGCGAGACGCTCAGCTTCAACTCGCTCCTGGACTACGGACACGCGATGATGGGCTCCCTGCAACTCGGCGACGCGCCGTGGACGCCCGCGCTGCAGAGCAACAAGGTCGCGGCCGAGTGGGCCGAGCACTGCTACTACGAGCGCAAGAAGAACTACGGCAACCGCGCGCGCGTACTGGGAAGCGGCGGAAACGCCTTCCCCAACTTCTCCTTCTGGTGTCGCCAGCCTCGCAGGATCTTCATGCTCCACCCCGCGGGGGAGGCGTTGAAATCGGAGTTCTGGAGCTGGTTCCTCGTCGACGCGAACGCGCCGCAAGAGGTGAAGGACCTGATGCGCCACTACTCGCTGCGCTATTCCGGGCCGGCGGGCATGACGGAGCAGGACGACATGGAGAACTGGAACCACGCGGCCAAGGCCAGCCGGGGCGTCATCGCCTCGCGCCAGCCTTACAACTACCAGATGGGCATGCACAGCATGGAGGACCACCCGGACCTGCCCGGCAAGATCGTCTTCGGGATGGGAGAGCAGAACCAGTTCGGTATGTACGCCTTCTGGGCAGACCTGATGGCGTCGAGGGACTGGGATGAGGTCATGGCGCGTCGCCAGAGCCGGGGCTCCCTCCCCTGACGAGGCGTCGTCCCTGCGCGTGCCGGACCGGAAGAGGGAAACCACCGGGCCCCACTGCCCGCGAGGCAAGACCGACGGCAGCGGGCGAAAGGCGGGAAGCAGAGATGACCACGGAACAGCAACAGTCTGCCATGGCGGCGATGGTCCGCCATCACGAGATCGAGCAGTTCCTGTACTACGAGGCTTCTCTCTACGACGAGCGCCGGTTCCTGGAATGGGTGGACCTGCTTGCGGATGACGTGCGTTACTTCATGCCGCTGATCCGCAACGTCAAGTTCGGAGAGCACGAGCGGGAGGAGACCCGCGAGATGGAAGAGCTCAACTGGATCGACGAGGGCAAGGACACCCTCGCCGGGAGGATCCAGCAGATCCTCACTGGCGTGCACTGGGCTGAAGAGCCGCTTTCGCGGATCGTCCACTCGATCTCCAATGTGCAGGTCGTCGAGGACAGGGGCGACGAGGTCGACGTGAAGTGCAACTTCGTCACCTACCGCAACCGCGTCGAAACCGAGACCGACCTGTTCGTCGGCCGCCGCGAGGACACGCTCAGGATGGTGGACGGGAGCTGGAAGATCGCGCGGCGTAAGGTGATCCTGGCGCAGAACGTGTTGATGGCTAAGAACCTGACTCTGCTTCTGTAAGCCAGGCGCCGGGAAGCTGTCCGTACTGCAGAAAGGACCCGGACCTGACCCCTCATCCCCTCCCGCGCAGCTTCGCTATGACGTGGCGACTCCATCGGCGCGAGTCTCGATCCCGTAGAACCTGGCAGTGTTATCGACCAGGAGCTTCTGCTTCACCTCTCCGTTCAGGTCCGAGCGCTCCTCCAGCACGTTCACGGCGTCGAGGACCCGGTGGACATGCGGGATGTCCGACGCGAACAGCAGGCAGTCCGGCCCGTAACGGTCAACGAAATAGGGCAGTTGTCCTTCCTCGACTTCGAACCCGAAGGCAAGCTGCCCGCGTGCGATGTACTCCGCAGGCAGCAGCTCCGACGAGTACTCGCGACCGCGACGGCGGCCCAACGGCCCCTCGAGCCGTTCCGTGATGCGCTCCACCATGAAGTCGACCCAGGAGCAGCCGGCCTCCAGGAACGCCACGCGCAGCCGGGGATAGCGGTCGAGCAGCCCGGTCGAGACGATGCGCTGGAACGCCATGAGCACGGTGAAGGCGAACGGGACCACCATGGTGTCGTTACTGGTGGTGTAGAGGTTGCCCAGCGGCGGGCAGCAGAAGCCGACGTGGACCGAAACGGGGAGGTCCAGGTCGGAAGCTGCCTCCCAGACGGGCTCCATGGTGGGGTCGTCCAGGTGCTTCTCTCCCACCATGCCGAGCAGCATCACCCCCGACGAACCGAGCTCGCTGGTGCGTTCGATCTCCCGCGCTGCGGCCCGCGGGTCCGTTGGGTCCACCACGGTTACCCACTTGAGCCGGTCGGGCGCCTGGCTGCTCAGGTCGGCCATCCAGTTGTTGTAGGCGCGGGCGATGGCGGCGCCAAGCTGCGGGTCGTGCGCGATCGGCCAGGTGAGCAGCATGGTCGGATAGTTGACCTGGACTTCGATCCGCTCCCGCTCGATGTGCGCGATGCGTGCCGCCGCCGAGCGGAGTTCGCTGCTCTCGATGGGGTTGACCTCGAGGCTGGCCGGAGTCCGCGCCGGGACACCCCCCTTTGAAGCCGGGGTTCCGCCGAGCGCCTGGTTCGGCCCCGACGAAACGGGGAAAGCGCGGCCGTCGATCATCCACGAGAGACGGCCTGGCGAAGCCTCCACGACCACTGGCCGCCGGTCGGCGAGCGCGGCATCCCAGTATGCGTCGGAGAAGGTCTGCTCAGACTCGTAGACGTGCCCGTCAGCATCCCAAGCGATCAAGCGCCACCTCCCTCACGGCGGTCGGAGGGCTGAGCCCTGCTACTCCTCCGACCTGAACGCAACACAGTGGTCGGGGGCCAATTCCAGGTTGACCTCGTCACCGATGGAGAAAGTCACGGCCTCGTTGAGCCGTGCTTGAAGCGCCATATCCCCCACTTGTACAACGCACTCCCAGGAATCACCCACGTAGAACGCCGACTGGAACCGTCCACTGAGGACGTTCGTCGCTCCTGGACGCTCACCCGCGTACACGACGACGTGTTCCGGCCGGATGCTCAAGAGGACTGGGTCGTTCGCTCCAATGCCTTCGGGGACGAAACACGTGAGCCCGCCGGCGCCCACGTCGACCAGGCCCGGCTCCGTTCCGTTGCCATTGTTGACGACGCGGCCCTTCAAGAGGTTGACCTTCCCTACGAATTGGGCGATGAAGGGCTCCGCGGGGTGGGCGTATATCTCTACAGGTGATCCCTCCTGCACGATCAGTCCCTGTCGCATCACGGCGATCCGGTCCGACATCGAAAGCGCTTCGACCTGGTCGTGGGTCACGTAGAGCGTGGTGAGGTTCAGACGCATCGTGAGGGAACGGAGCTCACGACGCATGTCCTCGCGCAGCCGCGCGTCCAGGTTGCTGAGGGGTTCGTCGAGCAGCAGTAGCCGGGGCCGGCTCACGAGCGCCCGGGCCACTGCGACACGCTGCTGCTGTCCACCGCTCAGGTACGGTGCGGGACGGGTTGCCATACTCTCGAGCTGGACCATCTCGAGAGCCTCAGTGACACGGCGCCGGACCTCGGCCTTGGGTACCCTGGCACGGCCATGGGCGAGAGGAAAGGCAACGTTGTCGAAGACGGTCATATGCGGCCATATGGCGTAGGACTGGAAGACCATGGCGATATCGCGCTTGTTGCCCGGAACGTCGATCCCGGCATCCCTGCTGTAAACCGCGTCTTCGCCTATAACGATCTCGCCTGAGTCGGGCCGTTCGAGCCCGGCGACGCATCGCAACGTAGTGCTCTTGCCGCACCCGCTGGGACCCAGGAGCGTATAGAACCTGCCCTCCTCTATGGTGAACGAGATACCCCGGACGGCCTCGACCGGGCCTTGATCGGACTCGTACGTCTTGCGCAGCTTCTCAACGGTCAGCATGCATCTACTCCGGGGCGCTCAGGTGACCGTTCCGCCGAAGAACCTGGTCGCCGTTTTCCTGATGACGAACACGAACGCCATCAGGAACACCACGAGCAGTACGGACAGAGCGGACCCCTTCGGGATGTCGGGAGTGGTCCACAGCTCCCATATCTGCGTTGCCAGTACGGCATTATCGGGCGTGCTGAACAGCAACGGATAGGTGAAGTCCCGGATGCTGTGAGCGAACACCCACAGCCATCCGTTCAGAAAGGCGGGAAGCACGAGGGGCAGCATAACCACACGGAAGATGGTCAGGGGTGTCGCGCCGCTGGTCGACCCCGCTTCTTCCAACTCGCGGCCGATCTGCAGCATCGCCGCGCTCAGGAGCCTCACGCCGAATGGCAGGAATCCGATGGTGTGCCCGATGATGATGATCCACACAGATCCCCAGATCGGCGTTCGGATCAGCGTCACGAGCATGGCCAGGCCCATGACGATGCCCGGGATCGCCAGGGGCATGAAGGCGAGGACCTCCAGCATGCGGACGCCGCGGAGCTTTATGCGCGTCGACGCCCACGCCACAAGGGCGGCAAGCAGGATGGAGAGCGTCGGCGCCAGCGTGACCAGCAGCACGGTGTTCAGCAGGGAGTTCCGTATCCGTTCGCTCCCGAACACGGACCGGTAGTTGTCCAGCGAGACGAGGCTGAGCGCGTCCATGCTCAAGGGCTGGAAATAGAGCAACAGAGACGCCCAGATGAGGGCGAGCAGTGGAAGTATGATCTTGATCCCGAAGATGCCGAAAACGAATACGGCCGCAGGCCACTTCCAGAAACCGAGGTCCATCCGGTTCGGCCGGTACCCTTTGCCGGTGATCACCTGGTAGCGCTCGGCCTGTCGGGTGACCCACAGGTAGACTCCCAGCAGTACGAGGCCGATAAACATGGCGATCATGGCGAAGGTCGCGGCGAGACCATAGTTGATGAGCCCGAACTCCGGTTGGGTGAGCAGGAATACCCGGACGCTGAGAACGGGCACTCCTGCGGTCACGCCTATGGCGAGGGGAAACTCGAAGATCTGGACCATAATGACGACGTAGTAGACAGCGACGGTCAGGATTCCCGGGAAGAGCAGAGGGATCGACACGTGACGCAACGTGCCAAGCCTCCCGGCGCCGCTGGTCGTGGCGGCCTCCTCCAGCGCCGGGTCCATCCGCTGGAAGTAAGGCGCCAGAAATATGAACATGCTCCCAGCGAGGGCGACGCCAGTCACCAGGATCATGCCTTCGAGCGTGAACACGTTGAGAGGTCCGGTGTTCGCGTCCGAGCCGGTCATCCCCCTGATGATGGTATTGAGGATCCCGGTACGCGGACGCCCGAGGACGATCCAGCCGAAGGCGGTGACCACGCCGGGCATAGCGAATGACGCCAGCGCCATGGGGTAGACCCCGTTGCGGAACGGCAGGTTCGTTCGGCCTACGAACCAACTCATCAGTACGCCCAGGACAAGGCCGACGGCCATGCTGCCCAACGCGTACAAGGCTGTGTTCCACAGCAGGCGGTACGTTACCGGGTCGGCAAACGTGGTCCGGTAGTTGTCGAGAGTGAAGTCGGTGCCGGTTATGGGCGGTATGGCCTCGGTGGGCCGCAGGCTGATGATCACCATGACCGCCAGCGGGACCACTACCGTGACGGCAAGGACCAGGGCGGTGCCGTACACGATGACGTGCCGCTGGTCGATGCGGCTCAGCCAGCTCCTTCTTGTTCGCCGGGCCTGTGCGACTGTTGCCATGGGCTCGACTCCTGGACCCCTGTCTGGATGACGATGGCCAAGGCTGCGTCGGCCGGTATCCTCCTTGCGGGAGACCCGGCCGATGCCGCCCAGGCCATCATCGGATCATCGTCCCTCGCGATTCGCGGGCGCCTCAGCAATAGGTTGGTCGCCGGCTACTAGCCTCCGCCGCCCGTCTGGGTCCAGAACTCACCTATCGACCGTCGCAACGCCTCGTCCTCGGCGACCACAGCGAAGTCGGACTGTTCGACGACTGTGATGTCACGGTCGGCCGACTGCCGGGCCAGTTCCTGGGCCTCGATGGAGTCGGGGTTGGACAACCGGCCGTTGAACTGGATGCTCGCGTAGGTCGGGAACCCGTCGGTCACGATCCATGCGGCGAACAGGGGGCTCAGGTTCGGGTGCTTCGCGTTCTTGAAGGGTGTCGCGATGAGCGGGTTGAACAGAGTGTAGTCAGGATAGATGCAGTCGATGGGGGCTCCCCTGGCGATGTCATCGCGGTTGCAGCCGCCCACCTGGATGGCCACTTCTCCAGCGATAACCTCGTCGCCGCGGCTGCGCCCGGGAAGGACGGGTTCGTTCGCGGCCAGCCTCTCGACGAGGTCTCTGATGCTTGCCTCGTCCCAGTCGGGGGAGTGGAGCATGAAGTTGAACGGGTAGCCGCGCGCGTCGATGGCGATGTTGCCCTTCCACTTGGGATCGGTGAGTTCTTCCCAGGTCTTGGGCACTTCGGCCTCCGACAGGAGGTTGGTGTTGTAGGTGAACTCGTAGAGCACGTCCCAGAAGTGCAGGCCGTACCCGGCTAGCTCGTCGAAGTAGACGTTGGACGCCTCCTCAACGCCGGGGAACCGGCCGCCGTAGAGGCCAACCCAGTCCCTCGCCTCCACTGCGTCCGCCTCGATCAGCTGGAGCAGCAGTCCGGTACTCGGCTGTCCGAGGTCGCCGACCTCCTGTCCAGCCTCCGTTGCGGCGATAACTTCAGCCGTGGCTGCCGATGCCGATTTCGGTACGGACGTTATCTTGATGGGCCAGCCGAAGTCTTCCTGCCACTTGTCCTGCAGAGCATTGACCGTCTCTTCGGACCAGTTGATCCAGACCTCGACTTCGCCCTCGGCCCGTGCCGCTTCCATGATGGCTACGAGTGGGTCGGGCGTGGGAGTCGCTGCCGGTGGCGGGGTTGGCGTCGGCGCTGCCGGCGGCGAGGTTGGAGTCGGCGCTGCCGCTGCCGGTGGCGAAGTTGGCGTCGGCGCTGGCGTCGGCGTCGGGTCTTCTCCGCAGGCCCCAACGACAACGGCCAGGGCCGCAGCCATCAACAACATCGCCAGTGTACGAACGAGGGAGCGGTTCATGTGACACCCCTTTCAGCGCCGGCGCAGCCGACCAGTGGACCGTAGGTCCGGTCGGACGCGAACTGCAGTGGCGGGAGAATAGCCACAGAACGGGTAAGCGTCAACTGAGACACGCCGGCCCCGCCCCTTCCGCTCTGGCAACCCCGACGTAGTACCATCGCCGCGCGATGCGCCCTTCCTCGTCCCCCGAGCGGTTCAGAGACCTGCTGACCCCGAAGACGCTCCCCATCTTCCTGATGTTCTTCTTCTGGGGGTTCGGCACCGGCGGGCTCTGGCTCGTCAGGCCGCTCTACGCCTACCAGCTCAGCGAGTCGTTCCTGCTCGTCGCCCTCGTCTCCGCGGTCAGCGCCGCGCCGCGGTCGTTCACCGGCCCGCTTACCGGCTATCTCACGGACCGTTTCGGCAGGAAATGGTTCGTTATCCTCGGTGCGGTCATCCACATCGCCGCCCTCGTCGGGCAGTTCAACTCCACCGTGTACTTCCAGTACTTCCTCTTCGAGCTGCTCGCGGGCCTGGGCATCGGGACCTGGCTGACCGCCTCCAACGCCCTGATGGCCGACTACACGGAGATTGCGACGCGCGGCAGGTCCGTCGCCCTACGGCAAGTCTCCTCGCGCACCGGAACGCTCATCGGGCCGGCTATCGCGGGTGTAGTGGCGTTCACGGGTGATCTGCGGGACGTCTTCCTGTTCATCGCGGCGTGCAAGGTCGCCGTCATCATCGTGGCGCTGCTCTGGATACGCGACTCCCGCAGGAGTCGTGGGTCGGTCGAGAGGCCCACGCGGGAGGAGAGCATCTGGCGACGCCTGAACCTCGCGATGTTCCGGTCGCGGGCGTTCCTCGCGCTCGTCATCGCCACATTCTCCGTCAACCTGGTCGCCGGAGGGACCGGCGTCTTCCGGACCTTCTTCCCGGTGCAGGGAGCGAACGCCGCCGGACTTGACGAGGCGCGCGTCGGCATCCTCATCATGTTCTCCGGTGTCCTCGCGCTCGCGGCCGCCATACCCGCAGGCGTAGCGAACGACCGCATCGGGCGCAAACCCACGCTCGTATTCTCGATCCTCGCCATGTCCGTCGCCGTCTGGATGATGTCCGACCTGTCGGGGTTCGAGACGGCCCTGCTCGCCGTGCTCGCGTTCGGGTTCGCCGAGGCGTTCGGCAGCGGCACGACGCAGGTCTACGCGATGGACCTCGCGCCCGACGGTCGCCGCGGCGCGTTCCTCGGCGTCTGGTCGCTCTCCATGATCGCGGGCCAGGTCATCGGTCCCATCATCATCGGCAGCGTGGCCGACAACGCGGGCTTCCAGACCGCGTTCATATCCGTAACCGGCTTTCTCATCGTCGCCGGTGTCATGGTGCTCCTACTCGGGGTCGAGACACGCCGCGCGCGACAGCAGGCGGGCCAGCGCCCGCCGTAGAGGAACGCGCCGCTATAATGGGAGGGCCATGGGCGGGAGTAGCTCAGTGGTAGAGCTCTTGCCTTCCAAGCAAGATGTCGCGGGTTCGAGTCCCGTCTCCCGCTCCACT
>JAPPHT010000087.1 GCA_028874795.1 Chloroflexota bacterium | reverse complement strand
CCATCCGCTTCCTCTCCATAGACGCCGTCCAGAAGGCGAACAGCGGACACCCCGGCGCACCGATGGGCGCAGCCCCCATGGCATACGTGCTATGGGACAGGTTCCTCAAGCACAACCCCGCAGACACGTCCTGGCCGGACCGTGATCGCTTCGTGCTCTCCGCGGGCCACGCCTCCATGCTCATCTACTCGCTGCTGCACCTCACCGGCTACCCGGTTACGCTCGACGACATCCGCGAGTTCCGCCAGTGGGAGAGCCGCACGCCGGGCCATCCCGAGTATGGCCTGACGCCCGGCGTCGAGGTCACGACCGGCCCGCTCGGCCAGGGGTTCGCGCACAGTGTCGGGATGGCCTACGCGGAGCGGTTGCTCGCCGAACGCTACAACCGGCCCGGCCACGAGATCGTCGACCACTACGTCTACGGCATCTGCTCCGACGGCGACCTCATGGAGGGCGTCGCGTCGGAGGCGGCGTCGTTCGCGGGCACGCACAAGCTCGGCAAGCTCATCTACCTCTATGACGACAACGGCATCTCGATAGAGGGCGACACCGACGTCACGTTCCTTGAGGACGTGGGCACGCGGTTCAGTGCCTACGGTTGGCACGTCGTCGGCCCCATAGACGGCATGGACCTGCCGTCGGTCGAGGCCGCGCTCCGCGAGGCGCAGACGGAACGGGAACGGCCCAGTCTAATCGTGGCGCAGACGACCATCGGCTACGGCAGCCCGAACAAGGCGAACACGGGAGGGGTCCACGGTGCGCCGCTCGGCGCGGACGAGGTCACGCTGACCCGCGAGACGCTGGGGTGGCCGTACGAGCCGTTCATCGTGCCACAGGAGGCGCTCGACCACATGCGGCTCGCCCTGGAGCGCGGCGCCGAAGCACAGGCGGACTGGGAGCGACGCTTGGCCGAATACCGTGTCGCCTACCCTGCCGAAGCCGATCAGCTGGAAGCCGATCTGAAGGGCGATCTGCCGGACGGCTGGGCCGACTCCCTGGACGACCTCTTCGCCAACGAGGAGAAGCCGCTTGCCACCCGCGAGGCGGGCGGTCGGGTGATGAACGCGATAGCGGAGCGGCTGCACACGCTCGTCGGCGGCTCCGCGGACCTTGCGCCGTCCAACAACTCCCTGCTCCGCCCGTACGAGGACGCGGACGGCCGGAAGGTGGCGCCGCACAACATGCACTTCGGTGTGCGCGAGCATGCGATGGGCGCCATCGCCGGCGGCATGGCGTTGCATGGCGGCGTCATCCCCTACACGGCGACGTTCCTCATCTTCTCCGACTACATGCGGCCCCCGATGCGCCTCGCCGCCCTGATGGGCCTGCGCGTCATCTACGTGTACACGCACGACTCCATCGGCCTCGGTGAGGACGGCCCGACACACCAGGCGGTCGAACAGCTTATAGGGCTGCGCTGCGTGCCGAATATGGTCGTGCTGCGCCCGGCGGAAGCCACCGAGACTGCAGTGGCGTGGCGCTCGGCGATCGAACGCAGGACGGGGCCGACGGTGCTCGTCTTCACCCGGCAGGGCCTGCCGGTGCTGGACAGGAGCGTGTACCCGTCAGCCGAAGGCGTGCTGCGCGGCGCCTACGTCCTGTGGGAGTCTTCCGAAGCGCCGGAGGTTGTCATCATCGGGACCGGTTCCGAGGTCCAGATAGCGCTGGACGCGGGCAAGGCGGTCGCCGAGCAGGGTATCGCCGCGCGGGTCGTGTCGATGCCGTCGTGGGAGCTGTTCGACGCGCAGCCACGTGAGTACCGCGACGCCGTGCTCCCCCCTGCGGTCACCGCGCGTGTTTCGGTCGAGGCAGGCCGAACGATCGGCTGGGAGCGGTACGTGGGCGGAAGCGGCGTCTCGATAGGCGTGGACACGTTCGGCGCTTCGGCCCCGTACCAGCGCATCTACCAGGAGTACGGCCTCACCGCGGAGCGTGTGGCGATGGCCGCGGAGTCTCTCGTGCGAGGAGGAGCATAACCCGCTTGGAGGATTGCCCTATACTGCGCCCACTCGTGACGCAGGGAACGTAACCGGCGAAGCCATGACACAACGAACCGAACCCCCCAGGTCCCCCCTCGGCCCGCATCAGAAGAGCGTCACCGCTGCGCTCACGCAGCTGGCCCGCGACAACGTCGTGGCCCGCATATGGGACAAGGACTACACGGTCTGGAAGGACGACCCCGCCGAGATCACCAACCGGCTCGGCTGGCTCACCATCTCCCGTGACATGACAGAACACGTAAGCGACCTGCAGTCGTTCGCTGAAGAGGTGCGCGGCGAAGGCATCCGGGACGTGGTATTGCTCGGCATGGGCGGCAGCAGCCTCGGACCGGAGGTGCTGCGGCAGTGCATCGGCAGCGCCCCGGGCTTCCCTGCCCTCACCGTGCTCGACTCCACCGTCCCGGCGCGCGTGGGCACCGTAACGCGTTCCATCGACCCGGCGCGCGCTCTCTTCATCGTCTCTTCGAAGTCCGGCGGCACGGTGGAACCGAACTCGTTCTACAAGCATTTCAGGCACATCGTCGAGATCGCAGTCGGCGCGGAACGGGCCGGAAGACACTTCATCGCGATTACGGACGCCGGTACGTCGCTGGCAGCCCTCGGCGCTTCTGAAGGCTTCCGCCGCGTGTTCGAGAACCCGCCTGATCTTGGAGGGCGGTACTCCGTTGGTTCGTTCTTCGGTCTTGTCCCCGCCGCGCTCTGCGGCATCGACTGCACCAGGCTGCTGGACCGCATCTCCCAGATGGCGGCCCGCTGCGAGGCCGGCCCGGGCGTGCGGAACAATCCGGGCGGCTGGCTCGGCGCCGCGCTCGGTGCGTTGGCCCTGGAGGGACGCGACAAGCTGACGCTCACCGCGACACCTGAGGTCGCGAGCTTCGGCCTGTGGGTTGAGCAGCTCATCGCCGAGAGCACCGGCAAGGACGGCAGGGGTATCGTCCCTGTCGTCAACGAGCCGCTGCTCGAGCCTGACGCCTACGGAGACGACCGTTTCTTCGTCCACGTGCGCCTCTCGGGCAGCGACAACGCGGCGGCAGACGTGGCCCTCGAACGTCTCCGTGACGTGGGACATCCCGTTGTCACGTTGGAGATGGACGACGTCTACGATGTCGGCGCTGAGTTCTTCCGCTGGGAGATGGCAACCGCTGTCGCTGGGCACCTGCTTGCGATACATCCCTTCGACCAGCCGAACGTGCAGCAGGCGAAGGACGTGACGAACCGCGTGCTGGAGACGTATGTGAACGAGGGCGCCCTTCCGGACGCGGACGAGGGATCGCTGGTCAGTCTGCTCGGGCAGGCCGTGGAGGGCGACTATCTCTCCATCATGGCCTATGTGGAAGAGACGGACGGCGTTACGCATGCCGTGAACATGCTCCGCCAGTACGCCATGCGAAGGCACCGTATCGCCACGACGCTCGGTTACGGCCCGCGCTTCCTCCATTCGACAGGTCAGCTCCACAAAGGCGGTCCGAATACGGGCCTCTTCGTGCAGATGGCAGGCGACGTGCGGTCTGACATCCCGATCCCCGGCGAGCGGTTCGGATTCGGTACGCTCTCGGCTGCACAGGCGATCGGGGACTACGAGGCGCTCAGGGAGACCGGACGGCGTGTCGTCCGGCTCAACCTCGGGGGCGACGCGGAAGCGGCTGTGCTGCGCCTGCTGGGGAAACTCTGAACCGACGCTTATGACCAGCACGACCATCGTCATCTTCGGCGGAACGGGCGACCTGGCGCAGCGAAAGCTCATCCCCGCGCTCTACAACCTGCGCCGCAAGCGCCGAGTCAAGGATGATGTGAACGTGGTGGGCTTCGCCCGCGCTCAGCATGACGACGACTCCTACCGCGATTTGCTGCGCGAAGGCGCACGCGAACTTGGCGGACTACAGGCGGCGCCGGAAGAGTGGGCGGAGTTCGCGCAGTGCATGCACTTCGTCTGCGGAGACCTGGCCGACCCGGCGTCGTTCGAGGAGCTGCAGCGGACGCTCGCCATGGTCGAGGGGCAGGACGGAGCCAATCGTCTCTTCTACTTCGCCATCGCGCCCGCCCTGCATCAGAGGGCGGCGGAAGGCCTGCGCGACGCGGGACTCACGACGGAGGAGAGCGGTTGGCGCAGGGTGATCATCGAGAAGCCGTTCGGCAAGGACGAGGAGTCCGCGCGTGAGTTGAACCGCGCCCTGCACGCCGTCTTCCGCGAGGACCAGACGTTCCGCATCGACCACTACCTCGGCAAGGAAACCGTGCAGAACCTGCTGGTGCTGCGCTTCGGCAACGCCATCTTCGAGCCTCTCTGGAACCGGAACTACGTCGACAACGTGCAGGTGACCGTGTCCGAGGCCGTGGATGTGGAGGGGCGCGCCGGCTACTACGACACCTCCGGCGTCGTGCGCGACATGATCCAGAACCACCTCATGCAGCTGTTGTGCCTCGTCGCGATGGAGCCTCCCGATTCTCTGGCCCCCGAGTCGGTGCGCGACCGCAAGGGCGATCTGCTGCGCGCGGTGCGGCGGTGGACCCCGGAGGAGTTCCGTGAGCACGCCGTCCGCGCTCAGTATGCAGGCTACCGGGACGAGCCGGGCGTTGCGCCAGGCTCGGTGACACCCACCTACGCCGCACTCCGTCTCTACGTGGACAACTGGCGCTGGCAGGGCGTCCCCTTCTACCTCCGCTCCGGCAAGGCGATGGAAGCGAAGGTGTCTGAGATCATCATCCAGTTCAAGAGCCCGCCCCTTGCCATGTTCGAACGCCTTGGAGGGAAAGGGTTCGCACCCAACATCCTCTCCATCTGCGTTCAGCCGGACGAGGGCGTCCACCTTCAGATAGACAGCAAGGCGGTCGATGCCGGGTTCATCACGCACCCGGTGGACCTGAGCTTCCACTACAAGGACGAGCTCCGCTTCGGACAGGAGTTGCCCGAAGCGTACGAGCGGCTGCTGGAGGATGCGATGGAGGGCGACGCCAGCCTCTTCATCCGCGCCGACCAGATCGAGGAGGCGTGGAACATCGTCGACCCGCTCCTCAAGTGCTGGGAATCGCCGGAATCGGTCCCGCCGGAGACGTATGAGCAGGGCACGTGGGGTCCGTCGGGCTCGGCCCGGCTGCTGAGGGAGGACGGGTTCCTCTGGCAGACGCTCTGCGGCGAGTTCTAGTCCCGCGGGGCGCCGCGCATCCACAGTGACGGCACTGCCGCGAGCACGACGAGCACCAACCCCGACCTGAAGAAGAGCCTGAAGACGTCGAACGACGCGTTGGAGATGCCCTCTTGATAGACGGCGACACGCTCCGAGAATGCGGCTGCGCTCTCGCCGGGGAGCTGTATCGGAACGGGCAACCCGCCCGCGAGCGACTGCAGGTAGTCCACGCCGAGCGCGGACATCGCCGCGAGCCCGGCGGTCATGCCGAACATGCGTGACGCCGTTATCCACGCGGCGGCGGTCGCTCTGTACTCGTTCCCCGCAGCCTCGACCGCCGCGACGGTGAACGGCGCGATGAGCAGCCCGAATCCGAGCCCGCCCACCACCAGGTGCAACGTCAGCCGCGGCTCGGCTATCGTCTCGTCCCACGTCGTAAGGAGCGTGAAGCAAACGGCGGCGAGCGCGAGCCCCACCAGCGCCGGAACGCGGACGCCGATGCGCGACGCGGCATAGCCGCCCAGCAGGGCTCCGAAGGGTATCGCGCCCGTGAAGCGCATCAGCCGCAGGCCCCCTTCCAGCGGCGGCTCTCCGAGCACCGTGTCCGTCATCAGGGGAACGGTCACGAGGATGAGGACCAAGGCGCCGCCCGCAAGCAGTTGCGCGCTCATGGCGGCGGCGAAGCTTCGCGCCCTGAAGAGGGCCATGCTCACCACCGGGGCAAGAGCGCGGCGCTCCGCGAACGGCAGGGCGGCCAGCAGCAGGACTCCGAGGCCGATGAGGACGTACGGCAACGCCGAGCCTCCGCCGAACAGCGAACGCTGCGCGAGGCCGCCCGTCAGTAACGACAGTCCACCCGCAAGCAGCACACCGCCGGTCAGGTCGAGCCGCCCGCCCGAGCGTCCCGCCTCCGGCATGCCCAGCAGCGCGACCGCCAGGACGGCGACGACGGGCAGGTTGCTCCAGAAGACCCACCGCCACCCTATCCAGTCCACGATCAGTCCGCCGTAGAGCGGACCCAGCACGCCACCCGCCTCGGCGGCAGCGCCGACGATGCCGAACACGATGGCCCGCCGCGCCGGAGGCAGACCCTCGCCCGCGAGCGCGATCGCTGCAGGGACGAGCGCGCCTCCGCCGACCGCCTGCACGACGCGCGCCGCGATGAGCCAGCCGAGGTCCGGCGCGAGCGCGACGGCGGTTGAGCCCGCCCCGAACAGCAGCATCGCGCCGAGGTAGAGCCGTCTGTAACCGTAGACGTCCCCTGCCCGCCCCAGCAGGGGCATCGCGACCGTGAAACCGAGCAGGTATGCGGTTACAACCCAGGCAAGGTCGTTCAGCCGGTCGATGCTCACGCCCAGATCCACCATGATGGCGGGGAGCGCGGTGACGACCGAGGTCTGGTCGAGCGAGGCGAGGAACACGCCTGCGCAGACGACCACGAGCGTGGCGTTGGGCGAGAGGCGGAGCGGCATGCGGGTGGACTCCGGAGAGGCCATGCCGTTGCCTAAGCCGGAGGCTCAATGGAGACGGGCTCGTCGAATCGGGAGAGTTCCAGCACGCGGGTGATATCCGGCGGGTCGGCGTCCACCAGCGGGCCGGTCAGCCGGACCTTCCGCACGAGGTTGTCCTCCTGCCCGATCCAGACTTCCATGTGCAACGTTCCACCTTCCGGAGCGCCGGGGACGAGCCCGCGCATCGAGGTCGAGGGGGTCGTGCCGGTGAGCTTGTGCACGGGCGCCCCCTGCAAGGCCCCGCCGTCAGCGAGGCCGAGTTCACCGATCGACGCAAGCGCATCGGCGATGCTGCCGTTGATGTTGACGAAGTTGATGGCCAGCGTCCCCTGCGGAAGGTCTTGCCAGACCATGCTGATGCGGTCGCGCAGGTAGGTCGTTTCACCGTACTGTACGACGTCCAGCTCCACGGTAGCGTCGCCGAAGAACGCGGTGGTGGCCTTTGCCACCAGGCTGGCCTTGTCGGGAAAGAGGCCGTCGCCTTCCGCTTCGGTGAGCTTCGAAGAGAAACCGATGTCCGTGCCGCCTTCCTCGTGCGTCACGCGGAAGTGGACAGTGGAGAGGTCCCGCAGCGCGTCGGCTGCCCGGTCGCGCACGTCCTCCGCCGTGATGGTTGGCGTTGGCGTGGGGGTTGGCTCGGAGCCGCAGGAGACGGCGAGCAGCGCGGCGGCCACCGCGAGGGTGACCGCCGTTGCCCTGATCTGCGATACCGCCCGCACTACTCCTCGCCCGATGTCGCGGCCTGCGCTCCTCGCAGGAACGGCTGCAGCATGGACGTGAACTCCATCGGGAATATCCACTTGGTGGACGGGCTGCCGCCGATGTCCTTGAGCGTGTCGAAGTACTGCAGGCTCATGGTGCGCGGGTCGGCCTGCATCGCGACCTCGTTGATGCGCTGCATGCCCACGCTGAACCCCTCCGCCCTCAGGATCGCGGCCTCCCGGTCTCCCTGGGCTTCGAGGATCGCGGCCTGCTTGGAGCCTTCCGCGCGCAGCACCGCGGCCTGCCGCTCGCCTTCCGCGCGGTTGATCTCGGCGTCGCGTTCGCCTTCCGCCTCGGTGACGGCTGCGCGGCGCGTGCGTTCGGCGGAGAGCTGGCGGTTCATCGCGTCCTGCACGTCGCGCGGCGGCTCGACCTCCTTGA
Organism: Chloroflexota bacterium; assembly: GCA_028874795.1. GTDB lineage: Bacteria > Chloroflexota > Dehalococcoidia > Lucifugimonadales > Australimonadaceae > Bin16. The sequence goes on along the minus strand of JAPPHT010000087.1, from coordinate 14,575 downwards.
TCTCGACGCGCGTCACCTTCACTCCCCAGTTCACCGTCACCTCGTCCAGCTTCACCTGGAGCTGGGAGTTGATGCGCTCGCGCTTGGAGAGCACGTCGTCCAGGTCCATCTCGCCGACGACCGCCCGGAGCGTGGTCATGGAGAGCGCCTGCGCGGCCGCGCCGAAGTCGCTCACGTTCAGGATCGTGTCCTGCGGTCGGTCCTCGATGACGCGCATGTAGACGAAGAAGTCGATGTCTATCGGCGCGTTGTCGCGCGTGATGCTCGTCTGCCGCGGGATCGGTACGGGTATCTCCCGGAGGTCCGCGGTGCTCGAGCCGTTGTTGACGAACGGCCACAGCCACCGGATGCCGGGCCCGCGTGTGCCGGTGTAAGAACCGAATGTGAAGACCACGAGTCGTTGATACTGCTTTATGACGTTCACGCCCCAGTTAGCCATGTGTCTACTCCTTGTCCGTTCTCGCTGTTCGTCGCTATTCGGCCCGTTCGACTTCCAATAAGGCGCCATGTTCAGTGCGTACCACGACGGAAGCTCCGCGCTCGATGTGGGAGCCGTCCAGCGCCCGCGCCGTCCACGTCTCACCCCGGACGCGCACCTTCCCTTCAGGGGCCAGCGCCGCCGATACCATACCAGTCATCCCGATGAGGATGGGCTCCGGGGTGCCCTGCCTGAACTGTTCCCGGCGCGTGCGTCCCACCTCCCGAGCGAACAGGAGCACGCCGATGCCCATCGTGCCTGCGACCGGTGTGATAGCCCACCAACTCACCCGTATGTCCGGAAGCACCGGCGACGGCGTGCCGAAGTGCGCGAAGAGCAGGATGCCCCCGAGCACGATGCTCGCAACCCCCAGCGCGCCGAACACGCCGAACCCGTCCACGTTGAACTCGATGCTGAAAAGCACGAAAGCGAGCAGGATCAGCGCCGCCCCCGCCCAGTTGCCCGGCAGGCTTCCGAGGGCCGCCAGCCCCAGCACGAGCGCAACCAGCCCTGCGACACCGGGGAAGATGAGCCCCGGGTTCCAGAGCTCGACGAACAGCCCGAGCCCGCCGAGCGAGATGAGCAGGAACGCGATGTTCGGGTCGGCGATATAGGAGAGGATGCGGTCGAAGAGCCCCATGCGGATGTTCCGCACCGGCGCATCGGCCGTGTGCAATGTGACGCTGCGCTCGCCGTCCTCGGCGAGAATGACGACGGTGCGCCCGTCGATCTGCTTCAGCAGGTCGTTCACGTTGACCGCGATGACGTCGATGATGCCGACCTCAAGTGCCTCCTCCGCGGTGTACGACTTCGCCTCCAGCACCGTCGCTTCGAGCGGTTCGGAAGGCCTGCCGCGCGTCTCCGCGATGGCGCGGATCTGTGCGGCAGTGTCCTCGAACACTTTCTCCTTGAGCGTCTCGTCGAGGTCTTCACCCTGCCCGCCGATCGGGCTCGCGGCGCCGATGTTGGTGCCGGGTGCCATCGCCGCGATGTGCGCGGCCGCGGTCACGAACGTACCGGCGGACGCCGCGTGAGCTCCCTGCGGTGAGACGTAGACGGCCACAGGCACGGGCGCGGCGAGGAGCTTCTCCGTGATATCGCGAGTCGCGCTCAGCAGCCCGCCCGGTGTGTCCAGGGTGATCACGACGGCTTCCGCGCCGCTGCGCTCGGCCTCCTCCAGCGCCCGCGTGATGTAGCGCTCCGTGATGGGGCTGATGATGGCGTCGACCTCGACGACGTGGGCCTCGCGCGGTTGTACCTGGGCCAGCGCGGCGCCGGCCATACCGGCGGCCACAGCCAGGACACTCATCGCGAGCCAAGTAACGCGGAGCCAGGCAAAGAGGGCTGGCCGGTGTCGGAGATGAGCTGATGACGGACGCAGCATCGTTGGGCCTCACGTTCCATTGTAAGGCCTTGGGGCGCTGCACTCTGCCGCCCGGTGTCAGTTCACGTTGAAGTAGAGCGTGTCCGGGTTGTCGACGAGGATCTGCTTCTGGATGGCCGGGTTGTCCGTGTACATGCCGAAGAGGTCGACGAGGTGGCCGTCGTTGGGCATGTGGCGTACGTTCGGGTGCGGGAAGTCGGTGCCCCACAGCACCCGTTCCGGCGCGGCGGCGATCAGCGCCTGCGCGAACGGCACCGAATCGGTGAACGGTGGGCCGTCTGTCGAGACGCGCTCGCCGCCGCAGATCTTCACCCAGGCGTTGGGGCGCTCCATCAACCGCAGCAACTCTTGGAACGGCGTCTGCTCGAGTCCGTCGCCCGCCTTGACCCGCGCCATGTGATCGATGACGAACGGCACCGGCAGCCCGAGCAGCATCGGCGAGAGCTCGACGATGTCCTCGGCGTCAAGGTGAACGACGAGATGCCAGCCCATCGGTTCGATGCGCTCGGCCATCCGCTTCACGACGTCCGGTTCCGGCACGCTCTCCAGGTGGCGCACGAAGTTGAAGCGCACCGCGCGGATGCCGCCCTCGTGGTAGCGGCGCAACTCCGCATCGCTGATATCCGGTTCCACGATGCTGGTGCCCCGGTATGCCCCGTTCGACCACGCGATGGCGTCGAGCGTCGCGTCCATGTAGGGGCCGTGGCAGCTCGCGTGGACGATGACCGCGCGGGCGATGCCGAGGTGGTCATGGAGCGCCTTCAGTGCCTCCTTCGGAGCGTCGGGCGGCGTGTAGGAGCGGTTGGGGTGGTACGGGAACGTGTCGCCGGGACCGAAGACGTGGCAGTGCGCGTCGCACGCGTTCGCGGGTAACTGCAGGTCCGGCTTCCTGGGGTTGGGGTCGGGCCCGGCGATCAGGCGTATCTCTCGTTCCGTCATCGTGCAGCAGCCTCCGCAAGTGCGTCCTTGCCCACCCAAACGTCGGCGGGGATGTACACCTCGCCTTCCATCAGCTTGCGCGCTGTCCGCAGCAGCGCGGCGCGCTCGATGGTGGGCTCCTCCTCGGTGCCGCCCACCTCGATCTCGACGGCGAAGTCGCCGGTGGGATGTTCCAGCATCAGCATCTTGCGGCGGCCCTCCGGACGCACTGCGTAATCGTAGGCCGTGGTGCCGGGGAAGACCGCGGCCGTCGCGACCGTCACCGCTGCGAGGACGCCGATGGAAGCGTGCGCCACCTTGGGGATGTAGGAGCGCGTGCAGATGGCCCCTCCACTGGCGGGAGGCGATAGCAGGAACATCTTGGGTACGACGTTGTCGGTCACGTCGCCTAGGTTCATCATGTGCCCGGCCTGCAGGCGGATGCTCTCGATGCGCTCCTTCAACTCCGTGTCCGCGTTCAGCTCGTCGCGCGTCTCGTAGCCGGTGCGTCCGAGGTCCTCGGCTCGCATCGCGACGACGGGCATGCCGTTGTCCATCAGCGAGCACTCGACGCCGTCGATCACGTCGACGCGGTTGCCCGTGGGGAAGAGCGCGCCGCAGAACGAGCCTGCGGTGTCCTCGACGTCGATCATGATGGGGGCGGACGTGCCGGGGACGCCGTCGATGCGCGCTGCGCCCTGGTACTCCACCTGCCCGCCGGGCGTCATGATGCGGGCGATCGCCCTGTCGCCGGAGTTGACCATGTGGATGCGCACTACGGTCTCATCACCAGTGGAGGGAACGAGGCCGTGCTCGATGGCGAACGGCCCGATGCCTGCGAGCATGTTGCCGCAGTTGGGGCTCACGTCCACGACCGCCTCGTTCACGACGACCTGCGCGAAGAGGTAGTCGACGTCGCAGTCCTCACGGGTCGCGGGGCTGACGATGGCGACCTTGCTGGTCAGCGGGTCGGCGCCGCCGAGGCCGTCGATCTGGCGGTCGTCGGGCGAACCCATGACCGCGAGCAGCACCTTGTCGCGGGTCTCGGGGTCACTCGGCAGGTCGGACGCGAGGAAGTACGGTCCCCGCGACGTGCCGCCGCGCATGAATACGCATGGGATGGAAGTCTGCATCGCTCACATACCTCCTCTAACTCGTCATTCCCGCGGAGGCGGGAATCCCGCCTTGGACGGGATGGCTGCGGCCTACACCCTGCTCTGCAACTGGTGGTAGCGGAACTTCTCGCGGGCGGCGTCGAGGCGCCCGCCGAGCATGATTTCGTTCCGGATGCGCTCCTCGGCCTCGTCGATCTCCTGCGCGGCCTTCAGCACTTCCTGCTCGTGCTCCTGCGCGATGACGAGCACGCCGTCGCCGTCGCCGAGCAGCAGGTCGCCGGGCAGCACGCGGACCTCGCCGAGCGACACCGGCTCCTGGTAGGCGTCGGCACGGACGCGGTCCTTGCCGGTGCGCATGTACGTGCCCCGGGAGAAGATGGGGTAGTTGAGCTTCAGGGCGCGGTTGGAGTCCCGGCAGACGCCGTGGATGACGGTGCCGCCGAGGTTGTTGCGGTCGGCCATGATGGTGAGGATGTCTCCCCAGACCGTGGCGTCGAGCCGTCCGCCGTTGTCGATGACGACTACGCCGCCGGGCGCGACCTCATCGATGTAGTCGCCGACGCTCTCACCCTTGTGTCCGGCGGTCATCGGCTCGTTGCGGACGGTGTGCGCGCGCCCGCAGAGCGTGAAGTCGCGGTCGACGGGCTTGATGCCGAAGCACTGTCCTGCGAGGCCGAGCCTGTCCATCGCGTCGCTCACCGGCGTCGTGCCGAGCTTCGCGAACGCCTGCACCACGGGGTCGTTGGAGTCGAGGTAGCCTGCCATGTCACCTGCTCTCTTCCTGTGATTACCCCTCTCCGCAGATGCGCCTCCTGGCGGAGGCGATAAGGGGCGCTGCTAGGTTGCTACGAGCGGGCGCGCTCCGTCAAGCGCGGGGGTGCGAGATTCCTGCCTCCGCAGGAATGACGGGAACGGGAGCAGGAATGACGGGAACGGGAGCAGGGTTGACGGGAACAGGAGCGGAAATGGCGGTGAGCGCACGCTCCACGAGGGAGGCGGCGTCTGGACTCCAGACGATGCGGGCATCACCTGGCTTGAACCACGTCGCCTGACGGCGGATGAGGCGATAGGTAGCCGACTTCACCCGCTCTGCCGTCTCCTCGAACGTCATCTCTCGCCGCACGTACGCGGCGACCTCGCGGTAGCCGACGCTGGAGAACGACGGCAGCTCCGGGCTATAGCCGTCCCTCAGCAGCCGCCGGACCTCCTCCGGCCACCCGCCGCGGAGCATGGCGTCGACGCGTTCACCGGCGCGGCGGCGCAGGTCTGCCCGTTCCGGCGCTATGCCGAACAGAACAGGCTCGAATCCCGGCGGCGAGCGGCGTCGTTGCCGCGAGAACGGGGCCCCCGTCTCATGCCATACCTCCAGCGCGCGGACGACGCGCCGCACGTTGCGCAGGTCAATCGTGGCGGCGGAACCGGGGTCGACGGCGCGCAGCCGTTCGTGCAACGCCTCTGGGCCGGTTCGTTGGGCCTCCTCCGCGAGCTCGGCGCGAAGCGCAGGGTTGGGCGGCACGGCGGGAGCATGCCAGCCCTCGACGAGCCCCCAGACGTACTGGCCGGTGCCTCCCACGACGACGGGCACGGCGCCGCGCGCAGCGACGTCCGCGATGGCGGCGCGCGCCTCGGCGAGAAAGCGCGCGAGGTTGTAGCGCTCGTCCGGCGGGGCGACGTCGATGAGATGGTGCGGCACGGAGGCGAGGTCGGCCGGGGTCGGCTTGCCCGTGCCGACGGACATGCCGCGGTACACCTGGCGGCTGTCCGCGTTCACGATCTCGACGCGTGCGTTCAACGCGAGTTGCAGTGACGCGGCGGTCTTGCCGCTCGCCGTCGGTCCGACGATGAAGAGCACGCGCGGCACGGCCATGAGCATCAGGCCTGCGCGAACGCCCTGACGATGGCTGCGAAGTCCGCCGCGACGAGGCTCGCGCCCCCGACGAGCGCGCCGTCGACGTCCGTCTGCGCCGCGAGCGACTCCGCGTTTCCGGGGTTGACGCTGCCGCCGTAGAGCACCGGCATGCCGCCGGAGGCGTCCACACCCAGCGACGCGCCCGCTTCCGAGCGCACGAAGGCGCACATCTCCTGGGCTATCTCGGGTGTCGCCGCCCTGCCCGTGCCGATGGCCCACACCGGCTCGTAGGCGATGACGATGCGGGATGCCTGCTCCTCGCTCACGCCCGCGAGGCCCGCCGACACCTGCCGTCGGACGACCGCCTCCGCCCGGTGCGAGTCGCGCTCGTCGAGGGTCTCGCCGACGCAGAGGATGGGCGTCAGTCCTGCCGCAAGCACGGCGCTCACCTTCGCGTTCACGAACGCATCGGTCTCGCCGAAGAGTTGGCGGCGCTCCGAGTGCCCCACGATGACGTAGGAGCAGAGACCGTCGAGCATCCCCAGAGGAGTCTCTCCGGTGAATGCGCCCTTCGCCTCCGGGTGAGCGTTCTGCGCGCCGACGCCGATGCTGGACCCGGCGAGCGTGCCCGCCACGGCGGGAAGCGCCACGAACGGCGGACAGGCGACGCGCACCACTCCGTCGACATCGCCGATGGCCTCAACGAGGTCGGAGGCGAGCGCCTGTGCCTCCGCCACGGACGGCGGGTTCATCTTCCAGTTGCCTGCTACGAATGGCGTTCGCACGGAGCCTCTACGCGCTCACCGCCCTCGCGGGCCAAGGCTTGGAGAAATCAAGGTGGTATTGCTGGGTCTCTTCGGTGCGGTTCTTGTAGAGTACGGTAGCAAGGATGTTGAACTCCTCTACCCCATAGCCTTCCAGCACAAAACCGTCGTTCGCGTTTCCAGCGACACGGGAAGGCCTAGAGAAGGTTGGCGGCAGCGTGTAGATAATGGACTCGATTGCGTCCAGGACGTGAGGTGGTTCGTTTATGAACACCCGCCATGCGTAACGCCTCTGTCCTACTCCGCCGTCCAATGCCTTCGCGTAGTTCTCAATCTTCAACTTCATTCTCAACCTCCCGTCTGACCAGGCTGCACGCTAGTCCATACTGGCACAGCAGATTGGCGATTGAAACGGGGTGAGAAATACCTTACCTGCCATTCTACGCCGCTGGTTTCCTGAAATAGGAGTCGAACCCTGTCCCCCATCCCTATGCTCTGCGGAAGACGGCAAAACCATCCACCTTCCGGCGTACTCTCAACAAGGATGGTCCGTCTTCGGCCCGCCTGCCCCCGCTGTTCGTCCCAGATCTGAAACTGCCCTTCCGGTTGCAAGTCGACGCCGTCTGGCAAATCGATTGCCACGAAAAGGTCGACGCGAGGCGTGAACAGACGCTTGAACGCTGCGATTACGGTGCCCACAACACTTGCTAGGAATGTCCCCACGGCCCATCGCTCCATGAACGGTGACGTGTCCCACGGCCACGTGCCACTGAACACGCCCAGCGACACGACTGCCGCTCCCACGAACACGGCGATAACGACCCAGAAGAGCACTGTTCGCTGAGACGAAGTCATGACGTCTTCTACACGTCGTCCAGGGCGGCGACGCCGGGCAACTCCTTGCCCTCGAGGAACTCGAGCGACGCGCCACCTCCCGTCGAAACGTGCGACATGCGGTCGGCGAGCCCCAGGTGGGCGACGGCCTCAGCGGTCGAACCGCCGCCGATGACCGAGACGACGTTGCCGGACGCAATGGCATCGGCAACGGTGCGCGTGCCTTCGTCGAACGGCGGCACCTCGAACACGCCCATCGGCCCGTTCCACACGACAGAGCCCACCGCGGCGAGACGCTGAGCGTAGTCAGCCGCCGTGCGCGGCCCGATGTCCAGGATCATGGCGTCAGCAGGGACCTCGCCGACGCCGACGACGGACGTGGGCACGCCGGGCTTGATACGCTCCGCAACGACGACGTCCTCCGGGAGCGTGACGGGCGTCGAGGCCGCAGCCGCACGTTCCATGGTCTCTGCGCAGAAGTCTATGAGGTCCTCCTCCAACAGCGATGCGCCTATCTCGTGCCCCTGCGCCTTGAGGAACGTCGCCGCCATACCGCCGCCGACGAACAACTCGTCGGCGTGGCCGATAAGGCGTCCGAGCACCTTCAGTTTGTCACTCACCTTTGCTCCTCCGAGCAGGGCCGCGAGCGGGCGCGCGGGGTCCTCCAGCACGCCGCCGAGGAAGGTGATCTCCTTCTCCATGAGCAGGCCCGCCATGGCAGGCAGGTGGTGCGCGACACCCTCCGTCGAGGCGTGCGCGCGGTGGGCCGTGCCGAAGGCGTCGTTCACGTAGGCGTCGGCGAGCGCCGCGAGGGAGGCGGCGAAATCCGGATCGTTGGCTTCCTCGCCGGGCCAGAACCGGATGTTGTCCAGCATCAGGACTTCTCCCGGCGCCAGTGCAGCCGCGGCCGTTTTCGCCTCGTCTCCCGGCGCGTCATGGACGTAGCCGACCGGCGCGCCGAGCAATTCGCTCAGCCGTTCAACGACGGGCCCGAGCTCCATCGCGGGGACGCGCTTGCCGTCCGGACGGCCAAGGTGCGTGCAGAGGACGACCGCGGCACCCTGCCCGCGCAGGTGCTCGATGGTAGGAACGGCCTCGCGGATGCGTACGTCGTCGGAGATGCGCGTCGTGCCGCGCTCGAACGGTACGTTGAAGTCGACGCGGACGAGGGCCCGCTTCCCGTGCCAGTCGAAGTCCCGGATCGTTCGCTTCATGCCCATGCCTCGCCTGTGAGTGCGCTGACGATCTCGCCCCAGCTGTCGAGCTGGAGGACCGTCAGCGCGGTCTGTTCGAGCGCCACGATGCTGCCGCGCATCGCCTCGTCCTTCGCCGTGCGCGTCCGTTCCCTGGCGCCCGCTTCCTCCAGCACGTCCCGGATGCCCGCGAGGTCACCGGGCTCCATGACGCGCTTGAAGTAGTAGCCGCCGAGCGCCCGCTTCTGCGCGAGCGTTCCGTGCTGGAGCGCCGCAACCACGGGGTACAGTTTGCTCTTGTTCAACGCGCGTCCCGTCTCTTCGCCCTCGCCCCAGAAGAGGCGTTCCTCAGTTGCGATGAGCGACGCCACTCCCATCATCACGCCCGCCTCACGGAAGGCCAGGGTGGTCGCTCCGTCCGCTCCCGCGGCGACGGCGCCAAGCGCGAGCGCTCCCCCTATGAGCGCCCCGTACTTCCCGCGCGCCATGCGCATGTACTGCTGCTCCGTGACGTCTACACGCTCCTGCAGCTGCAGGTCGTGGAACTGGCCCTGGTAGTACTCAAGCGCAGCCGTATCCAGCTCCGCGAGCGTGGCGGGCAGCCGGGTCCCGGCATCGCCACCGGGCGCATCGAGTATCGAGAGCCGCGCAAGCGCGTAGAGACCGTCGCCCGCGTTGATCGCCTGCGCCGGGCCCCACACCCACCAGACCGCATCCTGCCCTGCCCGCAGTTGGGCCGCCGTCTGCATGTCCTCGTGTACGGCGGCAGACTCGCCCAGCAACTCGATTGCGGCCGCGCTGGGAGCGCACTGCTCCGGGTCGCCCCCGAGCGAGGCGGAAGCCTCCAGGCAGAGCGCCCCGAGGAGACGGTAGGTATCCGCGTTGCGTTCCTCTCCCGCGGAGTCGACCCACCCGAGCTGGTAACGCATCATCCGATAGAGCGGGAGCGTGGGGTCTTTCGGCAGGTTGAGGCTGGCGTGCAGCGCCTGCTCGACGAGCGGCTGGTGCGCGCGCAGGCTGTCCGGTATCACGGGTTCGACAGGCATAAGAGGGCGTCAGCAGGCGGGCGCGTCCGGCCCCGCTATCTCGCAGACCTCCCGCATCTGTTCGAGCGAGACGCCGCCGAGCCGGAGCACCCTGGGAGGGTGCTGTGTCGTGTCGACGATGGTGGACGGGACCGCCACGGGGCTCTCGCCGCCGTCCAGGATCATGCTGAGGCGGTTGCCGAGCTGGCGCTGCACCTCGGCCGCGCTCGACGGCTCCGGCCCGTTGTGGCGGTTCGCGCTCGTGCCGGTGATCGGTTTCCCGAGCGCCTGCACGAGCGTCTGCGGGCACGGGTGGTCAGGAAGCCGCACCGCTATGGTGTTGCCGCCACCTGCGACGAGCGCGGGGACGTTCTGGTTGCGTGGGACGACGAGCGTGAGGCCGCCGGGCCAGAAACGCTCCGCAAGCGCGTAGGCGCTGTCAGGCACCTCCGAGGCGACCTCCGGGAGCTGCGACTCGGAGGCGATGAGCACCGGCAGCCCCTGGTCCCTGCTGCGGTTCTTGATGACGAACACCATGGAGACCGCGGCGTGGTTGAAGGCCGACGCGCCGAGCCCGTAGACCGTGTCGGTCGGGAACGCCACAACGCCGCCCTCGCGCAGCAATATGGACGCGACGGAGCGGTTGTTGGGGTTGTCGGGGGCGAGGGGCATCAGGGGACCGTCCTTACGGATACGACGGGAGCGAGTATAGCACCGGGCACCCGCGCCCCTGCCGGTACCCGTCGAACAGACGAGAACGCCAGACCCTGCCTGCCCAACACCGGCCCTGGTATGCCGACCAGAGACCCGCGAGGAAACTTCGGGGGGAAAATGCGGCTCAAAACAGCTCACCCGTCCCGATTTCACCTCTAAACAGGGCTCTCGCAGTGAACCCTCAGGCGGCCCAAAGCGGCTCATCGGCGGCTCATTCCGGGTAAGAACCGCTCTTTTCCGTCCATTCCGGTCCATCCGATTCATGTGCGTGGTTTTCCTCCGAGCCGCGCCAGCAACGCGACAGGGACAGCGTACGCGGGCAGCGAGCGACCGCGAAAGTGGCGCGTGTCACTAATCCCGCGGCGCGTTGACCGGCTGCCGCGCGGCATACTAAATTGAGATACAGCGCATGGACTCGCCGAACGACAACGCCCCACCGCCGCTCACCGACGGAACGCACCGGGTGTCGACGAGCGGCGACGTTGAAGTTTCCACCTACCTTGGCATCGCCCAGGAGCGCGAGCAAGCATCCGGCGCCCGCCGGAGCATCGGCGAGCCAGAGCCCCTGAAGCCAGAGGCCATCGCCGTCATCGACTACGGTTCGCAGTACAGCAGGCTCATCGCGCGGCGCGTCCGCGAGCAGAACGTCTACTGCGAACTCATCTCCGCCACCGCTCCCCGCGCAGCCGTCGATGGAATGGACCTGAAGGGCATCATCCTCTCCGGGGGTCCCGCGTCCGTCTACAGCGAGGGCGCTCCACTGGCCCAGCCGTGGATATTCGAAAGCGGGGTGCCCGTCCTCGGCATCTGCTATGGCATGCAACTGCTCGCTCACCAGTTGGGCGGCAGCGTCATCCCGGCCACCGAGCGCGAGTACGGCTTCGCGGTCGTCCACAAGAACGACCCCAGCCCCCTCTTCGACGGGCTGGACGGCGAGACCGCGGTCTGGATGAGCCACGGCGACCGCATCGCAACGATGCCTCCCGGCTTCCGCGCGGTCGCCTATACGGAGAACTCGCCCATCGCGGCGATGGCGAACGACGCTGGCATGTACGGCATCCAGTTCCACCCGGAGGTCGCCCACACGCCGCAGGGCGCGGAGATCATCCGCAACTTCGCCTACAAGGTCTGCGGCGCGTCCGGCTCATGGACGCCGGGGAACTTCGTGGCGGAGACCGTGCAACGCATCCGCGACCAGGTCGGAGACGGGCGCGTCATCTGTGCGCTCTCCGGCGGGGTCGACTCGGCGGTCACGGCGCGCCTCGTCCACGAGGCTATCGGGGACCAGCTGACGTGCATCTTCGTCAACAACGGCCTGCTGCGCCGCGAGGAGCCGGAGCGCGTACGGGCGGTGTTCGAGCGCAACCTCGGACTCAACCTCGTCTACGTCGACGCCAGCGAGCGGTTCCTCACCTCCCTGGCGGACGTGACCGACCCGGAGCAGAAGCGCAAGACGATCGGCGCGGAGTTCATCAACGTGTTCGAGGAAGAGGCCCGCACGATGGGCGAGGTGGACTTCCTCGCACAGGGCACGCTCTACCCTGACGTCATCGAGAGCGAGACCACGGAGCACAGCGCTTCCCACAAGATCAAGACGCACCACAACGTCGGCGGGCTGCCGGAGCGGATGCAGCTGGACCTCGTGGAGCCGCTGCGCTACCTGTTCAAGGACGAGGTGCGGCTGGTGGGCGCGGAGCTCGGCCTGCCGCCGGAGATGATCAACCGGCAGCCGTTCCCCGGCCCCGGCCTCGCCATCCGCATCATCGGCGACGTGACGTACGAGAAGCTCGAGACCCTGCGCGCCGCCGACTGGATCGTGATGGACGAGATCAAGGGCGACGGCCTGTACGACCAGCTCTGGCAGAGCTTCGCCGTCCTCACCGACACCCGAACGGTGGGCGTGATGGGCGACGTGCGCACCTATCAGCACGTGGTGGCGCTGCGCGCGGTCACGAGCGAGGACGCGATGACGGCGGACTGGGCCCGCCTCCCCTACGAGACACTGGCGCGGATATCCAACCGGATCGTGAATGAGGTGCCGAGCGTGAACCGCGTCGTCTACGACATAACGAGCAAGCCGCCCGGCACCATCGAGTGGGAGTAGGCGCGATGGGCGTCTTCAATCTCAGACGCGCGGTGCGGACCGTGTTCGGCGCACTGGGCCTCACGTTCGTCGTGGGCGGGCTCGCGATGGGCGTCGCGGGCGAGTGGGACGTGCCGAGGGTGTTTATAGCCATGGGCATCGGCGTCATCAGCCTCCTGATCGCGATCGCCATGTTCCGGCAGCCGAGAGACCGTTCGTGAGAGTGCTCGTTGTCGGGAGCGGAGCGCGCGAGCACGCCATCCTCTGGAAACTCGCACAGAGCCCCCGAAACCCTGAACTGTTCGCGGTTCCAGGCAACGCGGGCACCGCAGGCATCGCCACAAACCTCCCCATCGCGGTGACCGACCTCGACGCGCTCATTGGCGCCGCCGGCGAATACCGTATCGACCTCACGATCGTCGGACCGGAACTGCCGCTCACCGCGGGCATCGTCGACCGCTTCCGGGAGGCGGGGCTGCGCATCTTCGGACCGACGCAGGCCGCCGCGCGTATCGAGGGCAGCAAGTCGTTCGCCAGGGGGGTCATGCGCGACGCCGGAGCGCCGACGCCTGCGTTCGCGGTCTTCGATGACGCCGGGGCCGCCCGGGAGTACGTGCGTTCGCAGGGCGCTCCCATCGTCATCAAGGCGGACGGCCTCGCGGCGGGGAAGGGTGTCGTCGTCGCTCAGGGCGTCGACGAAGCGCTCGAGGCTGTCGACGACGCGATGGTGGGCCGGGCGTTCGGCGCATCGGGCGAGCGCGTCGTCATCGAGCAATGCCTCGTGGGACAGGAGCTCAGCGTCTTCTGCTTCACGGACGGCGAGTACGTGTCGCCGCTCGTGCCCGCGTGCGACTACAAGCGGGTATTCGACGGCGACCAGGGACCGAACACCGGCGGGATGGGCGGCTACAGCCCGCCGCCGTGGTGGGACGCCGCGATGGAGCGGCAGATACGCGAAACGTGCATCGAGCCGGTGATCCGCGAGATGGCGCGGCAGAGGTCGCCGTTCACGGGTGTGCTCTACGGCGGGCTCATGCTGACCGACGAGGGGCCGTTCATCATCGAGTTCAACGCGCGGCTCGGCGACCCTGAGGCACAGCTCATCCTTCCCCGCATGAAGAACGACCTTCTGGACGTAGTCGAGGCGGCGCTGGACGGCACGTTGCCCTCGATGGACCTGCGCTGGAGCGACGAGTGCGCAGTCGGAGTGGTGCTCGTTCCAGGCGGCTATCCCGGAGCGCACGAAACGGGAAAGCGGATCGAGGGGCTGCTGGAAGCCGGAAGGGACGCAGTCATCCTTCATGCCGGCACCGCGCTTTCCGACGGCGGCACGCTGGTTACGGGGGGGTCGCGCACGATGACGGTCGTGGGCCGAGGGGTGAAGATGGCCGACGCCCGCGCCCACGCCTACGTTGCCGCGGAGGCGGTGACGTTCGAGGGCAAACACTACCGCACGGACATCGCATCGTTCGCGGCAGTATAGAGGGCACGTGATAGATTACTGACCGAGTCCCCAAACCACCCATAGGAGAAGTCCCGTGCCACAGGTAGGCATCATCGTTGGAAGCGCAACCGATCAGCCCGTGATGGAGGACACCCTCAAGACACTGACGGACCTCGGTGTCGAGGCCGAGCTCATCGTCGCCTCCGCACACCGGAACCCGAAGAAGGTGCAGGAGTACGTGGAGAATGCACCCTCCACCGGCGTCGAGGTGTTCGTTGCGGCAGCCGGAGGCGCGGCGGCGCTCCCCGGCGTCGTGGCGTCGCACACCACCCTGCCCGTCATCGGCGTGCCCATCGCGTCGAGCGAACTCGGCGGCGTCGACGCCCTCTACTCCATCGTGCAGATGCCCCCGGGGATACCGGTCGCGACGGTGGCCGTGGGCGCGTGGGGCGCGCGCAACGCAGCCCTGCTCGCGGCGGAAGTGCTGGGCATCAAGTATGCTAAGATACGAGAGGCGGTCGAACAGTACCGGGAGCGGCTCCGCCAGCGCTGAACGACCCCCGCAACGCCCCGCCGAATGATCATCCTCTGCGATTTCGACGACACCGCCGCCGTGCAGAACGTCGGACAGATGTTGCTGGAGCGCTTCCAGCCGGACGTGTCGCAGCCCGGCGTCGTTCACTGGCGCGAGGTGAGCAAGCGGCGCGCCGACGGTGAGATATCGCTCGCCGAGTACCAGGAGATCGCGTTCCGCCAGATGACCGCGACCGTCGA
>JAPPHT010000078.1 GCA_028874795.1 Chloroflexota bacterium | reverse complement strand
AAACGATGCCGGCGATGTCCTCCATGATGTGGCCGTCGCCGTCGATGATGCGTTCGAGGTTTGCCGTAGCCATTCCTGCCTCCTGCTCCGGTTCCCTCTCCCTTGAGGGGAGAGGGCTAGGGTGAGGGTGAATCGTCGCGCGGATTGTACGGCGGGCGCGCTCAGGCGGCAAATCAGGTATACGCGTGGACGCCGCAGGCGTTCCCGCGCATAATAGGGCGCATCCTGCGCCGCTGGCGCACGTTCACGGGAGGCTTAAGAATGGTAACGAGAACCGCAGGTCTCGCTGAATGGCAAGAGCCGGAAGGCATGAACAAGGCAGGCTTCGGCTTCTGGAAGACGCCGAAGTCCCAGTACGACCTCTTCATCGAATCACAGGGCATCGACATCCACCGCGACATCGGCGTCCACCGCATCCAGGACCTGCCGCTCAAGCCGTGGAAGCGTCTCGGCGGCAACGGCATAGCGATCCAGTTGCTCGGCACCGAGCACCTCTGGGGCATGTACGTCGTCGAGGTCCCCGGCGCGGGCGCCCTCAACCCCGAGAAGCACATGTACGAGGAGATCTACTACGTCGCGGAGGGCAGGGGCTCCACCGAGGTGTGGCAGGAGAGCAACCCGAACAAGAAGCAAGTGTTCGAGTGGAGCGCGGGCTCGCTCTTCGGCATCCCGATGAACTCCATGCACCGCCTCGTCAACGCGACCTCCAGCCCTGCGCTCCTCCTCGCGGCCACCACAGCGCCGAACATCGTCAACCTCGTCCGCGACCCCCGTTTCGTCCTCAACAACCCCTACGAGTTCACCAACCTCTTCGACGCCGAGGACGACTACTTCAAGCCCGTCGACGACATCTTTGCCGACCCCGTGCGCGGCCTCGCGATGCGCCGGACCAACGTGATCCCCGACATCGTCAACTGCCACCTGCCGCGCGACAATCGGCGCTCGTTCAGCTACCGGCGCGTAGAGCCGCACATGGCCGGCGCCAACTTCTACATGAAGATCGGCCAGTACGAGACCGGGCAGTACTCCAAGGCGCACCGGCACTCGTCCGGCGCCATCCTCGTCTGCATCCGGGGCAAGGGCTACAGCATCACCTGGCCCGACAAGCTGGGCGAGCGCCCCTTCGAATCCGGCCTCGGCGACCAGGTGAAGCGGCAGGACTACGAACCCGTCGGCATGATCAGCGCCGCTCCCATGACCGGTGACTGGTTCCACCAGCACTTCGGCACGTCGCCCAACGGCATCCGCTTCCTCGTCTTCGACGGTCCCTACGGCCCGGGGATGCGCAGCGGCATGGCCCCCGGCTCGGACGCCCGCGACGGCGGCGCGCAGGACATCCGCGACGGCGGCAACGCCATCCCGTACCCGGACCAGGACCCCGCGATCCGCGCCGAGTTCGAGCGCATGATCGGCCTCGAGGGGCTGGAGAGCACCATGCCGGAGTGGGCCTACACCGACTACACCCCGCCCCCCGGCGCCGCGGACGTCGGCGGCTTCTAGGAATGCTGACGACAAGCAAGAGGGCGGCTTCTCAGCCGCCCTCTTCTGTTTCCTCACACAACCCATCTTCCCCCTTACATCGTCACCCGTTCGAGGGGCACGAGCCGCTTGCGCACCGGGTCCACACCCATGAAGACGCCTTCCCGGGTCAGCGCGCCCAGCAGCGGCGTCGAATCCTCATCGTTGAACAGCACGAGCGTGACCACCTCGTGGCCCGCGACCTGTACCCACGTTTGCCCGAGCTCCATCTCGCGCGTGCCGCCGTCCGCAAGTTCGAACTCCTGCGTCCGTATCGGCTCCACGCCCAGCCCGCGCAGCAGCGACGCCGGTGCCGACGTGACGAATGCGCCAGTGTCGACGAGCGCGTCGAGCGTGACCCACTCGTCACGGTCGCGACTCCCGATGCCTGTCTCAACGCTGAACGTTCCCATGAGTCACACGCTACGCCGCTGGCGCCTGGATGAGTGCGAGGCCGTCTACGGCACCGAAGTCGCGGTCGTGCGCGGCAAGAGGGCAGCCTAGGGATGCTCTGAACAAGTCCCCACAGGGGCTTGCGGAAGCATAGCAT
>JAPPHT010000077.1:14398-23508 GCA_028874795.1 Chloroflexota bacterium | reverse complement strand
AGCAGGTGTTGCACTTCGAATGTGAATTCACCTTCCCGCCTGCGCGGGAATGACGAGTCGCCTTCTACGTCCGTCGCTCGTCGGTGACGCCGGCGACGCCGGTGCAGTAGGGGATGAAGGCCTTCATGTTGCACTGAGCGCCGCTCTTGGCCAACTCGGCCTCGAAGATCTCGTGGATCTCGCGGTCCTCGTCCTCGTACTCCACCTGGATGCCGCCTTCCTTCATGCTGACGTCGCCGCCCGCAGCGGTGTTAGGCGCGATGAAGCCGCCCTTGCCGTCGCGCAGCGCCATGTAACGGGCGCGGGTGGTGCCGGAGTTGAAGTGCTGGTGGAAGGTACCCTCCCCGGGGATGATGACGACGGTCCCGACCTGCCAGTCACACTTGATCATGTCGGAGCGGTCAGGCTTCGTCCAGAGCAGTGAGAACCCGGAGTCGCCGCTGAGGAGGAAGAGGTGCGCGCCGGGGCCATGGCGGTGGGCCTTCTTGTAGGTGCCGATGGGGAACTCGGAGATGTGGTTGCCCATGTCGTTCTTGCCCATCTGGAGCATCGCGTTGATGCCGCCGGCGCCGCGCTCCTTCCATCCGTAGAGGGCCATGTCAGGAGCGTTGGGGATGAAGTTGCTCTCCCAGATGCGCTTGTTGTAGAGGGTGCCGTTGCCGGAGAACCAGGACTCATCGTCCGAGTATCGGGAGCGGAACATGAAGTCGTTGTTGAAGATGAAGTCGGTGTCGCGGAAGAGGCGCATCATGGGCGGGGCATTGGTGGTCGCCATGTAGCGGACCTTCTCGTCGCCGGAGCCGTTGAAGTGCTGGTACCAGGAGTTGAGGGGGATGGTGAAGAGTGAGCCTGTCCTCCACTCGAAGGTCTGCTTGCTCGATTCGTCCATCCAGACGGTGGTGGCGCCGCGTCCTTGGACGATGTAGAAGTTGATCTCGTACATGTGGTGCTCAGGTTCGGACTTACCGCCGGGCCTGATGTCGACCACGTGGAGGTCGTTCGGCAGGAGAGCGTTGTCGATGTGAACGACGGCGCCCTCGCCGCCCTTCCGTTCCCACGGGCCGACCTCGACCTCGTGCCAGTTGGGGATGTAGAAGGTCTTGTGGACCATCACCCCCTCGCTCTCCAACCAGTCCTCGTAGGCGTCAGGGATGCGGAAGTCCTCAAGCTGCCCGGTTGGCGTCTCCGCCACCTTCATGTCGGTGCCTTGCATTACCATGGGGCGCCTCCCGTACGAGATGAGGCGAGGCTATCGCAACCGGGGCCACGGCACAAACAGCCGTTCCCGCGCAGACGTTCCAAATGACTGCTCTTGCGTCCTGGTGCCGAAGGCCAACGCCTCGGCACCATTTCGGGCAGTCTCGCTAGCGCTCTTGTCGTACCACCTCTGCCTCATGATGGCCTGCTGCAGGAGGTTCACGCCGCCCCTTGCAGTTCCGGCAGTTGTCAGATAGTATTGCTTCAGAAAGTGATAACTGGAGTGACGATATGAACTCAGGATTAACACGGCCACGGCGCTTGTCCGGAACATTCGTCCGGCTTGTCAGCGAGCCGGGACGCTACGGAGATGGACGCGGCGGTCATGGCCTGAGCCTCTTAGTCAAGGCTACATCAACTGGGAGATTGAGCAAAACATGGGGGCAGCGGCTCCGGCTGAACGGGAGGCCCTTCAACCTTGGTTTGGGGAGCTTCCCTCTTGTCCGGTTGGAGGAGGCGAGGGAGACCGCAATCGAGAATGCGAGGGCGGTACGCGCCGGGATCGACCTGGCCGCTGACCGCCGGCGTCGGGCGTCGATTCCCACATTCGTGCAGGCCGCTGAACGCACCATGGATCTCCATGCTGCCACATGGAAGGACGGAGGACGGACGGCCAGGATATGGCGGGCTCGACTGGAGCAGTACGCTCATCCCTCCATCGGGGGCATGCGGGTCGACTCGATCACAACGTCCGACGTGCTGGCCATCCTGATGCCGATATGGGCGTCGAAGAGGGAGACGGCAACGAAGCTCTTGTCGTACATCCGCGCAGTCATGAAATGGGCAGTCGCGCAAGGCTACCGCGAGGACAATCCCGCGGGCGAGGCCGTCACCGCAGCTCTGCCGCGGGGCGGTGTGCAGAGGGCCCACTTCCGCGCGTTGGCCTGGCGGGATGTTCCCGCAGCGCTCGCGAAGATCCAAGGGTCGAACGCCGCCCCGACGACGAAGCTTTGCTTCGAATTCATGGTGCTGTGCGCGGTGCGCTCCGGCGAGGCCCGCCACGCGACATGGGCAGAGATCAACCTTGACGCTGAGGTGTGGACGATTCCGGCGTCACGCACGAAGACAGGGCGCGAGCACAGGGTCCCGCTTTCCGATCCGGCGCTGTGCGTACTCGCCCAGGCACGAGAGTACAACGATGGCTCAGGGTTGGTCTTCCCAAGTCCGACAGGCAAGGCGATGAGCGACAACACGTTGTCCAAGGCGCTCAGGGACCACGGTATCCCGGCCGTACCACACGGATTCCGGAGCAGTTTCCGCGACTGGTGCGGGGACACCGGAAAGGCGCGCGAGGTTGCAGAGGCATCACTGGCGCACCAGGTGGGTAATGCTGTTGAGAGGGCCTATGCCCGTTCCGACATGCTCGCCCGTCGGCGCGAACTCATGGTGGAATGGGCAGAGGCAATTAGTCCGACCAAGTAGCGTCTTCTGGGGGATTCACGCTTGCTCTCATCGCGTCGTCGCTTCAGGTGCGGGGTGTGTTGTCCAGCCGAAGACAAGGGGGCACTGCTCTACTTTGAATCTACTCGTAAATGAGGGTGGTCAGACTTAGGCCTCATCCCTATAGTTGTCAAGGGGTGCCACTCCAGGGATTGCTCTACGGCGGGCTAATCGTTATGGTTCCCCGAACCACCTGAGGCCACTGATGGACATCAACCAGAACGCCGAGCGAATAGTAGAGACCGCAACCCAGGACTCCCACCGTGCGGCCAACCGCGTCATCGACGAGAAGAGCGGCGACAGGTCCCCCCTCAAGGATATGCTCGACGACGAGCATCCCCCGGACCAGGCTCCCGAGAAGCCCAAGAGAAGGCGGCGCCCTAGGCGGCGGGCCGCGTAGCCGGCTCTCCTTCCCCCTCTCGTGTCTGTTGAGCCATTCTTCAAGCCTCAGCCCATCCCCGGTGACGGCATCCACTTCGCCTACCGCCACAGTGTGGGTTTTGGATTCCACACCCTCATCGACCACAGCGGAATAGAGGGACGCGAGGGCCTCTATTACCCGCCGCTCCTGGCGACCCTTCAAGTGACTTTCGACTTCCGCCTTGTCACCTGCGAGCGCTGCATGGCATCCCTGACTTGGAAGCGGGAGCGCGCGAGGAACGCTGCGTGGAGACGGGTGCGGAACCGGCTGTACCGCTACGCACAACGCTACGCCTGGCGGTACCTGCGGCATCCGGTGGGCTACGTTTGCCGGAACCACCTTGCGCTGCTGGGGATTGGGGTGGGGAGCATCGCCGCCGGGGCGAGCGTCCTAGCGCTACTCAGAACGTCGTGAGACCGATTACCGTCGCCGTGACCTTCGACGTGTCCGATTCTTGTCCTGTTCGGCAAAGAGCGAGCGGCGTATCTCCCTCATCAGGGCTACTTCCTGCATGACAAACGGGCGGCTGCCTCGAAAGTAGAGAGCCTCAATGCGTTTACCTAAGGCCGCGACCGCTTTCGCCGGCGGAAGAAAGTCACCGTCGCTGGAGACGATGATGGCAACGTCGAACTGATTCTCGGAGGCTCCCCCGCCCTTGCCCAACAAGGGAGCGCCAGCGGACCCAACTGCATGTGAAGCGACTCGGGGTCTGGACTGCCGGCAGTTGCTCGAATGAGGCCCCTCGAAGTGGATGAACCGCACAACCCACAGCCCAAGCCTTCTGCCTTCAAGTCACCTCGGACTCGATGGCTAAGGGGGATTGAACCTCCGACGCAGTCAACGAGTATAATGGGACTGTACGATGTCGACGCCTAGGCGATAGGCCATCCCTGAGTCCGCAAAGTCAAGAGAGGAACATAGGCTAGAAGGGATACAACCGTGAGTGAACTACACTATCCCGACCTCTTCATCAGAGGATTCCGCGGGCTTAGCGACCTTTCGCTTTCGTCCCTAGGCCGTGTGAATCTCATAACGGGGAAGAACAACAGTGGCAAGTCCTCAATCTTGGAGGCTCTTCGACTCCATGCACAAAACGGCGCATACTCCACCATTTCCAGCATTCTCTCGTTTCGAGAAGAAAACGTCAGAACACCTGAGAACGGAGAACATGCGTATGAGATTGAAAGACCCTTTCAGATCTCTGCTTTGTTCCACGGGTATCCTCAACTTTCTGGGCACATTGAGCCCATCGTCATCTCAACTAGCGGGAAATCGCACCCCTCCGCTCTGACAATGTCCGTAGACTGGTTCATTGAGGAACGGGACGAAGAGGGAAGGAGACGCTTGGTTGATCACAAGAGCATGCTCTTTGAAGAATCCGAGCCCATTCCTGCACTTGTAACCAAGACAGAGGACCGGGAGACCATTCGGTCGCTGGAGAGTATTACCCGTTATGCCCAGTTGAGACGCAATCCTCGCCTCAGGCCATCCGATGAACCTCGAATGCCATGCCTCCTAGTTAGTCCTTACGTCGGCCTGGGTACATATACTCTGGGTGAGCTGTGGGATGACATCCACCTTACCGATGACGAAAACGATGTGATTGAGGCGTTGCGGATAATCGACCCGCGTATCACCGCTGTCGGCATGGTTGGAGGGGAGGGTCCTTCCCAGAGAAGAGCAATCGTTCGCGCCAGCCACATCAACCGCCCTGTACCACTGCGATCCTTTGGTGACGGACTGAACCGCTTGTTCGCGATAATTCTGTCGCTGGTCGGTGTTCGCAACGGAATCCTACTAATCGATGAAGTCGAAACCGGGTTACATCACACCGTACAGTTGGACATCTGGCGAGTCATACTTCGCCTGTCAATTAGTCGCGATGTCCAGGTATTTGCCACTACCCATAGCAAAGATGCAGTGGAAGCCTTCCAGCAAGCGACCGCTGAGACGCCAGAAGAGGGAACGCTTGTGCGACTGGCGCAGAGAGGAGATTCTATCGTTCCCACGATAGCTCTGGAAGACGAACTGGGCATCGCTACCCGCCACGACATTGAAGTGCGCTGACGTGTCTGGCGATTGGATACTGCTAGTAGAGGGCGTTGACGACGAGCATGTGCTGAAGCACATCTGCGGGAACCGGGGAGGACCGCAGTTGAGCGAGGTCAAGACCCATGACGGAGTTGAAGACCTCCTCGATAGTATCCCTACAAGGCTCCGGTTCGCCGAAGAAGACGACGTCATTGGGATAGTCATCGATGCGGACATTGGCCTCGATAGCCGCTGGCAGGCACTTCGTGCGCGATTTGCTGAAGCCGGATATCAAGATGTGCCGTCCGAGCCTAACCCGAGCGGAACCGTAATCGAGCCTCCCGATGGAGGACTGCTTCCTAGGGCTGGGGTTTGGATCATGCCGGACAACAGAACCACAGGGAAGCTAGAGGACTTCCTCCGCTTCCTCGTCCCACAGCCAAGTGAACTCTTCGACCACGCGACCGCTAGCGTGGATGGGATTCCCTACCGGCTGTTCAGTCCGCCCGATGAACTCAAGGCGGTCTTGCACACTTGGCTCGCATGGCAGAGGGAGCCCGGTAAACCTTACGGTACAGCAATCACGGCACGCTTTCTCGATCCTGATGTGCCCATAGTGGATGTTCTCGTTTCTTGGCTAGAACGGTTGTTCATCTCACCAAGGGCAAGCGGATAGTTGCCTCCCGCAGCTCAGTGTGGAATCCACATGGCGCTTCATGGCAGAGACTAGATTAGAAGTCTCCGTGCTATGGTGTCTGCTCGGACGATTACTAGACGTACCATTCCTACTAGAGGTGATACTCATGCCTACATTCAGCACGCTCCCGATCAGCGAAGCCCGTGCGAGAAGCGCAACCGGCAAGCGCGCGGTGTTGCTGCAAGAATACGTTGGATACATCGAGCGCGTTGCGCCGGGCGAGGCGGGGTTGCTTCAGGCCGAAGAAGGCGAGACCTTTACAGGCGATCCGCCGTCGGTTGAACGCGGCAGCAGAGGCGCTGGGCAGGAAGCTAGAGTTCCGCCGGACGGCCGACGCCGTCTACTTCTGGATGTCGGATGGCCGAAAGCGCGGCGGGCCACGCAAGAATCCGGTCGAGTGACTTGGCGGCATTGGGAGACTCGCAATGCCCGACCAGTTATTCCCTGCAAGGGAAGGCTTCCGCGAAGGAGGCTCATCATGTAGCTGGGGCCTCGACGCTAGCAGATAGACGACTCCGATACATGCGGCCGCCTCCAGCCAGAAACGGCATCGACGCCAAGGTAGACTCCCCCCATCTCCGGCATCGTAGAACGTCAACGAGAACTGTGGGGCGGATTCGACTTGAGGTGTCGGAAGCACCTGATGATCTCACCCGTGATTGAGAGAATGATACCGAGAATCCCGAAGCCGAACGCCGCCTCATCCACTGCTAACCGATCACCGGTGGCCAAGCCTAGCAGCAGACCGACCATACCGAATTCGAGCCCGTCCCGGAATACGCCAACGTAACCTTCCTTCCAGTTACCGGGGTAGCCTGAAATCTCCAGTGGTTTCCGGAGTAGCAAACAGCACTTCGCATAGAATAGCCCTGCGGCGGCGAACACGAGCACTCCTTGGGGAATCCAGACGAACCCGTTGTCCCTGACACCGTTCAGCAGCTGCAACACGAGGAGGTAGATCGCGTACACCATGGCCAGCAAGAGGAGCGGCGTCATGGCGTAGAAGAGGCGCCGTCGGAGGAGCGCGTTGCCGTTGAGGCGGCTATACCAGTCCTGCTTTGCAAAGAAGTGCCTCGTGATGAATAGGAGAATCGGCACGAACGCGACCAGTATCCAAATACCCAGCCTCACCCCCAACCACGATTCCGGCCCCAACCAGGTTATGTCGACCATTCCGTCTTCGATTTCCAAAGTCAGCCTCCTTGTATGTGTTGGTGATGCAGCAGGAGTGAGGACGTGCTAGACCAGCTACGTTTGCCAATCCTCGGTTACGCGTGCAAGGAGTGCAAGAGGCGACGTATCAACCCGTTCATGTGGGGGCAGGAGAAGCGGGTGATGTTCCATCCCCGCGCGAGGAACCGATGGGTGGTTCACAACGGCAGCTGGCTAGCCAGGGATAGCGCATCTCGGGGTCCGTTCCCACGCGGCCGAGCAGTTCGATCCTGTTGATGGTCCTTGCCATGGTGTGCCTCCTTGCACGAGTGGCGTGGCGCGGTGCTGCCGCGCCCGGAGTGATGAGGTGCGCGCCGCATCCCGGTCACGAGATGCGGCCTCGTGCGCGCTCCCCGTGGGGAGCGGCGGCGTCACGCGGAGCGGGGCTCCGTCAGGCTGCGGGGGCGCAGTGCGGACAGGGGATGCCCGCGCGCCGGAAGAGGCCGTGCGCCGCCTCGACGGCGCTGCGCCCTGCGGGGCTCTCCGCCGGCGCCGGGAAGAGCTGCATTGCCTCCTCGACCTCGTCCCTGAGATCGGCGTCCTCCCCCTCGATGAGGAACCAGAGGTCGGCGAGCCCTTCCTCCACGCGGTCCATGAGCGTCTGGCCGGTTACTGCCATCGGTTGCCTCCTTTCCTGTGCGTTCACGCGGCGGCGGGCAGTTCAGCCGGGCCGTCTTGCTGGGGCGCGGCGTGCGCCTCGGCGGCCTCTTGTACCTTCCGCGCCGCTCCCTCCACGAGCTTGACGAGGTCACCGACCGGCAGGTCGTTGACGTCCGAACCCGTCCTGGCGCGGACGGCGGCGCGCACCTGGGTTTCGTCGTAGTTCAGCGCCGCACCGAGGTCGACGAGGGTGCGGCGCAGCGACGGCGCGAGCACGTCGGCAACGCCGTCGCCGTAGAGGGAGTTGCCGAACCTGCCGCCGAAGCTCCGCAGCGCGCGCTTCAGCCCGTCGGTGACGGCGGCCTTGTATGCGGTCTCGTGCCCTTCGGCGCTCTCGTCGGCCACCGTGTGGAAGCCGACGTCGGCGCGCGGCTGGGCGCCGGGCACGGTGACCCGCACGGCCGCCGCGTACGAGCAGGAGCGATTTACCTGCCCGGTGTCGGAGTCCACGCGTTCGGTCACCCACTGCGTGACCTCGCCGACCAGCTCGTACCCCCAGCCGCCGTAGCCAAAGATCCGGTTGGCCTCGTCGATGGCCGTGTGGCCCTCGATGTAGGGGTAAGTACCGCCCTTCCGCCCCTTGCGGAAGGAGATCAGGTTCGGGTCGAGGGGCCTCTCCAGCTCCTGCACGACCTTCGGCGGGAGACTCTCCCACAGCAGGTCGTGGGGGCTGACCGGGACCTCGTCCCGGTGGACGCCGTTGTTCGGTCCGTCATCTGTCGTTCCGTTCTCCATGGTTCGCTTCTCCTTCGGTGGTGTGGTCTGTGTCCGTGTGGGGCCGGACGCGGGCGGCCCGCTGGGGAGAGCCCGTGAGCGGGCTGAGCCGCCCGGGCGCCGGGCATGCAGGCTCCTGCGGGATAGGGTGGGATGGGTGGGCCCCAGGCCGAGTGGGGACCGCCGCTCTGGGAGAGGCGGCCGGCACTCGGCGTCTGTGGATGGGGCAGGGGGGGACGGCTACGCGGCCTCCCGCGCCGCCTGCCTGAGCAGGCGAAGGAACGTTCCGTAGCCGTGGGGGCGCGTGGCGAGCTCCGCCACGTCGGCGGCCTCGTGCGGGAGGCTGAGGACGGCGGACCTGCGTCCCAGGAGCTCCGCGAGGCGCTCTGCCGCCGAGCGGCCCGCGTCGTCCGCGTCGAACGCGAGGAAGACGCGGGGGAAGCCGCGCAGGGCAGCGGCGATGCGCTCGGCGCCCTGCGTGGCGAGCGCGGCGCAGGCGGGGAGGCCCCACTGCGCCAGCGTCAGCCAGTCGAACAGGCCCTCGGTCAGCACCACCCAGGGTGGCGCCGGGCCGAGGCCCCCCCGGCCCCCCCCCGGGGGGGGGGCCGGCGGGGGCGGGGGGCGGGGGCGCCCGTAACCGCCGGCCGCGCGCCCCGCGCCCCCCCCCCCCCCCGCCCC
>JAPPHT010000077.1:13782-14388 GCA_028874795.1 Chloroflexota bacterium | reverse complement strand
TGGGTCAGCCTGTCTAACCGCCCCGGGGCCACCCCCCCCCTGGGGGGCGCGGGCCGTAGCCGCCGGGCCCCGCGCAGGGGCTGGGCCCGGGGCGGCGACTGGAAGCGGGGCCTCCGTTCCGGCGCGACGGCGCGCCCGGCGAGCCACCGGACGCGGTCGCCGGCGCCCAGGTCGGGGACGACGACCATGCCGGCGAACCGCTCCCCGGCCTCGACGAACAGGCCTGAGCTCCTGACGCGCTCCTGCGCGAAGCCCGCCTCGGCGAGGTGGGCGCGCAGCCCGCCGCCCGGCGCGTAGCCGAGGCCGAGGCGGGTTGTCGTCGTCGATGAGATGCCCCGCGAGCGCAGGTACGCCTGCGCCTCGGGGCTGCGCCGCAGCCGGCCGGCGTAGAACCGGGCGGCTGCGGTCAGCAGGGTGGGGTCGGGTGGGGGGACGTCCGCGCGCCGGGGCGGGTTCACCGGCCCCGGACGCACGGCGGGGGGGGGGGGGGGGGGGGGGCGCCCCCCCCCCCCCCCCCCCCCCCGCCCCCCGCCCGCCCCCCCGGGGGGGGGGGGGGGGCGCGCCCCCCCCCCGCGGCGCCGCCGGGGCCCGCCCCCCCCCCCCCCG
>JAPPHT010000077.1:0-13772 GCA_028874795.1 Chloroflexota bacterium | reverse complement strand
GGGGGGGGGGGGGGGGGGGGGCCCGGCGCCGCGCGGGGGGGGGTCCCCGGCCCCGGGCCGCACGGCGGCGGCGTTGGGAATAGCCCCAACGCCGCCGCTCAGACGCCGGATCGCCTCCGGGAGGCTGAGGCTCTCGACGCGCCGCACGTAATCTAGCACGTCGCCCCCCTCGCCGCACCCGAAGCAGTACCACCGCTCCGAGTCGGCGTAGACCGTGAAGCTGCCCTCCGTCTCCTCGTGGAACGGGCAGACCCCCTGGCGCACCCGGCCTCGCCCGTGCAGCTGCACGCCGGAGGCCTCCACGACGTCGCCGAGCGGGTGGCGCCGCTTCAGCGCCTGCAGGTCGACCGTCGTCATGACGACCCTCCCGCGAGCGGGCGCAGCCCGCGGAGACTCCGCCGCGAGATGCGCTGCCCCGGCTGCCAGCGCATCCCCAGGACCGCGACGACCTGGAGCATCCCGTCCACTCTGTCGATGGGGGCGAGGACGGCGGCCCGTCCGGTCCCAGGGCTGTAGACGGCGGCCCCGCGTCCCGCGAACCGCCGCCGCGCCAGGCCCACCCACTCACCGAACATCCACCGCGCTTCGCTCTCCGAGGCGTCCGCGGGATCGAGGCCCGAGAACGCTGCGAGCGCCCCGTCGAGGTCGCCCGCCTGCCGCAGCCGCCGCGCGTCATGCACGGCCCGCGCCACACCGGGCCCACGCCGCCCGCCGATGCTGGCGAGCAGCGCGTCGATCATCCGTCCAGCCAGCTCCTCCAGCCTGCGGTCGGGCCGTTGCGCAGCCACCCGGTCGTCCAGTCTCACGGTTGCCGTCGTCATCGGGTCCTCCTTCTCGTCGTGTTCTTGTTCCGGTTGCCGAGTCCAACGAGCCGCAGGAGCAGCAGTGCCGCCCACGCGAGCCCCGCCGCGTTCAAAACGAGGAGCTCCAGGCTGCCCGTCAACGGCAGCGGCCCCAGCACCAGCACGAGCACCGCCGCGATCGCCAGCGGCCTCCTGCGCCTGTCCATGCATCCCACGGTCGTTCTGACCAGTCTCCAGACGTTCATGGCGCCTCCTTGGCCGGGCGTTGGTCGCCGCCCTCGATGCCGTCCTCGCACTCGCTCCCGTGACAGTCGCGGCAGACCGAGACCCCGCGCGGGTACCGCACGGCCTCGTCGTCCGGGACCCCGCAGTACGCGCATTCCGGCGTGTACCGCACGCTGCCCACCGGTCTCCTGCGCCGTCCCATCAGTCCGGCGACTCTCCCGATCAGTCCTCCGACGTGCATCGCGCACCTCCTCGTGCTGTGCGCCCTCCGCCCGGCATCCGGGGGCGTCGGACGTGCTGGATGACCTGTCGCGAAACGGGCAGACTCCGCCCCCGGGGATGGATGCCTGGGGTTCGAGGGACGGAGCGTGGAGAAATGCCCGGCCCGAGCGCGGTTCGAACGCGGAGCGGCCATGGCGAAAGACGCGCGAAGGCGCCGGAGTCCTCGGTGGGGAACCGGCCCCGCGCGCACGTGACGAGACCAGCCCGCGGATCCGTTCCGCCGGCCGGCTCACTGAGAGACAGGCCAGAACGCAGGGTGCGCTCCGGCCGGAGCTAACGAGAGGCGGTGCGCTCGGTGCGCCTGCCTCTTCCGGTCCACGCTGCGGGCGAAGGACTGTTCACTTGCGCCGCTGCAGCTGCTCCCTCTTGGGCGGACGGTGCGTCCAACCCGGGCAGACAGGGATCATGCCCCCAGCGTTATCTCTGGCCTGGGAAACGCTGGCAAAGCCGAACAACGGGTTCATATTGCGCCGATCCCTGAGCCATGGACACGCCCTAGTCAGGGGGTTCATCCATGAACCTTGGTGCGAGCGGAGGCAGCCCCGTGCCGCTACTCCAGCCAGGGCCTCAGCGTCAGGTCCGAGTTTTCCGCTGAGTCCGATCTGCACCGGGTGCGAGTGCATGGCATTGCCCACTGACGCAGTTCATGGCCGCGGGGCCGCATCGGCGTGCTGGAGGGCCCTGCCCCACGGCTACTCCCACCAGACGCCGATGGTCAGCACCCGCCTCACCAGCCGCACCCGCTCGCCCTTCCTGCGCTCGCGCCGCACGCGGTCGAGGGCCTTCCGCCGCCAGCCGGTCTGACCGTCCCGCCACATCCCCCGCAGCGGCTCCGTTTCCGGGGGCAGCGTGAGCCCGTGCTCCTCCAGCATCGCCAGCTCGAGCTCCCTGATGCGCTCCTCGGTCGCGAGCCACGGCAGACCATTGCCGTCGGGCTCGTGGTCCGCCCACAGCCTGCGCCACTCGTCGACCAGCGGCCATGCCGAGTCGTAGACTTCCTCGTCGTCCGGCGCCGGCTCCCAGGCCACGAGGTCGGGGTATCTCCGAGGTTCGAAGTCTCCCGCCTGCGCGTCGTCGTCCTCGTGTTCCGCCGCGCCCCGGCCCCGGTGCGCCTCGATCCGGGCCAGCCGCCTCCCCAGGCGCGTCTCCAGCGCTGAGAGCACCTGGGCGCGCTCCGCCCGCAGCGTGCCGGGGAGGGCCTCGACGATCTCGCGCAGCTCCTGCACCGCCTGCATCATCTCCGGCAGTCCTTCGACGGCATCACGCAGATCCTTGACCGTCCCCTCCAGGTCGCCGACGCGCAACGCCACCCCTTCGACCCGCTCCTCCTCCAGCAGCCGTTCCAGCGCCCGCTCCACCCGCCGCGACAGCCCTCCCGTCTCAAGGCAAGCGCCCACGGTCCGGTGGTCGACGTCCAGCAGCCTGGCGACGCCCTTGCGGCCCAGCTTGTCCGCCCGCTCGCGCAGCAGCTCCATGAGCCGTTGGTCGTTGCCCGCTGTCGCCCCTTCTTCCTGTTCGACCGTCGTCACAGCGTCATCCATCACTTCGCGCCTCCCTCCGGTGCAGAATGCACCCCATCACTCGTATCGACCGGTGCTCCTCCCGCAGTGGGCAGGGGTGCAAAATGTCACCCCGTACTCGTGGCATCCTTCGGTCAGAGTGGAACCAGCCCGCACAGTACAGTGCTCGCTTGCCGACCGGCGCGTTGCCCGTCCGATAGGCGACGGCCTTGCCCACGACACAGTCGC
The DNA here is from genome assembly GCA_028874795.1 of Chloroflexota bacterium. Lineage (GTDB taxonomy): Bacteria > Chloroflexota > Dehalococcoidia > Lucifugimonadales > Australimonadaceae > Bin16. The sequence continues at coordinate 10,714 of JAPPHT010000077.1, read as the reverse complement.
ACCCTTTCGACAGAGGTTGAACCCCTGTACGCGTCCTATGACGCCACGAGGTCTCGCCACTGGCTATGTCCTGTAAAGGGGTGCATCCGTGAACTGGAAAGCGAAGCTGAGGGTTAGGACTACGAGATGCGACATCGCGGACTTGCCCTAGGGCGGGGCATGTGTAGGCACCGGCGGGCATTGGCGCCGCTGGACATTCGACAGCGTGGCCCTTCCAGGTCGCCGGCCGTGGGTTGTCCGCCACTACGGGCAGACCACTGCGCGGCGCGCACTGCGCCGAACTCCTAGTTGTTTCATGGATGTGTGGGCTTCGCTGTTGGGCTAGAACGATCCCATCAGGGTCGCGACGAGCAGCAGCAGACCTGCGCCCGTTGCCAGAAATACCCCCTTAGAATCGCGGACAACTACCTCGCCATCGTTGCGCTGCATCGGGAACCACACGACCGCGAGTTGCTGCTGCCTCGAAGTCTGTAAGCGCAAGCCGCGCACCCACGCTCTGGTCGCCCTGCGTGGCCATCCCTGATTCACTCCTGCCACAGCACCTCAAAAGCCTCGGAGCAGACGCTATCGATGCCTGCGTTGACGGACTTGAGGTCAGGGAACGCTGGCTCTTTGCTGCGACCGTACGTAACGTGCGCCCTCGTGGCATACACTCCGACTCGGGTAGCATCGAGCCGCTCTCCCCCGTATTCAATGACTAGCCCGGATGCGTCTTGTATAACCTGCGCACCATAGCTGAGTTCAATCAGCGCCACTATCAGGTCGGACGGCCCTCCTTCGCAGCCCAATCGAAGTTGCCCCCACTGGCCCTTTTGCACGGGTATCCTAATCGCCATCAGTTCTCAACTCCATTCGGTCTAAGTCTTGCCAGCAGCACGCCAGAGCAGCCAGCCCGTTCAGGCCTTCCGCTCCTCTGATGGATTCCTGATAATGGCCGCATTTCCTGCAACTCATCCACTACCGGCGACTCTCTCCCGCAGTTTGCCTACCGTCCACTGACCTCGAACGCCGATGCGTTGCTCAAGAGGGGCTTGATGTCTTGCAGCACGAGGTCGGTCAGCCAACTGAGCTCTGGGAGCAGGGCAACAATTCCGAGAGCCGGCGAGTAGTGCTTGGTACCAAGCATGTCCTGCTTTGCGGCAACCTCTGCGTCGTCGGGAGCCCCCATGGGCGCCGGGTAGCGCGAAGAAGCCTCATGCGGAAAGGTTAGGGCAGCGAGAAGGTACAGAGACACCAAGGCCCACAGCGGCAAGAACATATCAGAGAGCACCTGGCCACGGTCGATAGTGATGCGTTGTCCATCATGGTCCTTCAGGTCTTTGGCAACCTGAGGATTCACTGGGCCGAACGCTATACCTATGATCTCCCTTGCGGCTGCCATTTGATCGGCGGGAAGAGAGTCGGTTTGGAGGGCAGAGATCGCGATGTCCCAGAGATGGTCGATTGCTGTGGAATCCTCAACCCCATGGGAGTTGATCCTGAGAGGTGTCTTTGACCGAAGTGAGGCGCGCACAACTCTGACAGAGAGTTCACGGATAGTCTGGATCAGCTCGACTATGGCCCTGACTACCTCAGGTGGTAGGACCGCGAGTTCCTTTAGGTCGTTCGCCTGTGTTTTCCGCATGAGGTCCTCGATGGATTTACGGGCTGCCTCCGCATCGCTAACTTCCAGTGATTGCGTTCTCAGAAGAATGTCCAGGGCCTTGCTGAAACCCGGAATGGAGAATTGCTCTCTGAAGAACTCCAGAACCACCATGAGGGTATCGTGGCTTTACGGGCGCCTCCTTAGAGTGTCCTCGGTATACCCACGTGCAACCATCAGCGCCTTGGCTGCCTTCTCCACTGACTGCTGGAGCAAGTAAACAGCCACCTCAGGGGTACTAGGCAGATGGCTAGGCATGCGCTGTTGGTATCCTCTGAGTAGTCGCTGGAGTGCGGAGTGGTCGCTCCTTGCCTGCTTCAGCCATGCCTCGGCTTGAAATACCTTTGCTTCAGGGCTCAGAATTGGTTTCTGCATCGCGTCCTCCTTCCTGCAGAGGGGCTGCGTCCTGGTTTACAACAGGCGCGGCCTTCTGTGTTGCCTAGAGCCCCCCATCATACCGTTTTCGGGGTGACGGTTCAATCGTTACGCTACTACGTTGTGTGAATAGCGGTTGGTGGCGAGTGCGGCGGGGCTTTGATGAAGGGTCGCCCCGATGCACAGTCGGCAACCCCGACCAGCATCAATTCGGCGAGCTGCACTGCCTAGGACGCGGAAATGAGTGTTGGCTTCCACACCGTGGACGCATAACTGTTAGCTCAGTGTACAGAGGGACCATATCGGAATCAGCCACTCACGAGCATGCAACGAACCCAAGTCTTCAGCAGGGCGATGCGTAGTATATGTCCCCGCTAGGCAGCTGGTCATGCGCAATCGGGTTGTTGCTTCTTCTCTCACGGTAGGATAATGACAGGGTGACCAGCCGAGAGTTCATCAGGCGCGCGAGAGGTTTCGGGTGTGAACAACTCTCCGGGCGAAATATCCGGTGGGCAGCCCAAGCCACTGCAGGAACCTATCCTAGTCGCTCCTTGCACTGGACTGACCTTGGCTGTCGCCGCCCTGATACTCAGTCTAGACACTGCGAAGCGTGGACGCTTGAACTCTTCTGAGTGCGTTGAATGGCTCCACTAGGGGGTGAGGGTCACGAGGCAAGATAAGCACCAGTCGTTTGCGCGCACGCGTAATGGCGACATTCAAGAGCCTGGAGGCCTCCTCGAATGGTTCTCCCTCTCTTCCAAAGAAGTCCTCTCTTCGGTACACATGGATGGCCGTATCGGCCTCTCGGCTCTTCGTCTGGTGATAGGTCATCAGTTTGACGCGGCTGCGCTCTGAGTGGTCAAGGTCTATCAGTGCTTCGTTCTGGCTGCGGCTCACGATTGATTGAAGACGCCGGACTGCATCTTCATTGACCGGCTCGTCCCTAACCGGGGAGAGAAGCCGGCCGAAGTGCTGAGCTGCCCGTTGCCATGGACGGAACCCCGCGGCCAAGCTCAGACCAAACCAGGACCTCATGGCAATCTGTCCGAGATCTCCCATAGTCCCGTACGTCGCGCTGGTGAGTGCCTGTTCCAGCTTGTCTATTGCGGCGTCGACCTCGCTCCGCAGCGCACCTGCTCCAATGAGTGCTAGCGCCACCGGCGGAGCATCTCGGCCTCGCACGCTGGCTGTCAGGAACAGCGCCAACGCTTCGCGGATGTCACTATCTCCAGCTAAGCCAGCGGCGTAGGCACACTGTACTGCCATACAGCCTAAGGCCTCGGAGTGCGCTTCCGGAATACCGATGAGGGCATGATCGATGCCGGCGTTGTTGAGGAGCTCTGCTACTTCCGATACGGACACATTGGAATGCGCGAATACCCCTACATCGCGCAACCCTAGTGCCCTACTCTTGTTGATCTCGGAGGCAAGAATGTCCTGGTAGTCGTCTTCGTCCACATCGAAGTGAATGTACAGCCGTTCCGTACGAATCGCCTCAACGATCGCTTCATGCTCAAAGTTCCTGACCCGAACCGCCTCGGCAACGGCGGGTATGACCCCGGATGGATCCCGATGCGAGCGAGGCAGCAACTCCACTTCCCGGTCAACCCACTCCCTAACCCGCCGAAACTGCTGTGTAGAGACTCCAGGTACGAATGACGAGTAGATCATTTGGTTGAAGTCACCCAACAAGACGAGCTTACGCGTCCCAATCAGTCGGATAAGCTCCCACTGGTCGGCACTGGTGTCTTGGGCTTCGTCACAGACCACGAGGCCCCAGCGGGAGGAAATCAAACGTCGCAGCCGGTCACTCCGCTTCAGGAGGGAGGTTGCTCCTGGAATCAAGTCGTCGTAGAGAAGCCTTGTGCCGTCACGACCAAGGAGCTTTGTTCGTGCGCCGGATTGAACCGCGATGGGTGCCGACCCGTAACCTGCGTATCGCCCGAAGGCACGTAGCAGCCAGTAGGACAGCCCATGGAATGTAAGGATTTCAATTCGGCTGTTGGAGCCAGACAACACGCCCGGCGAGCGGCTTACGATTTGGCTTACCGCTGCTCGAGAGAACGTTAGGAACAGAGCGCGTGGCAGAGGTGTTTCCGACGACGTCTCTAGGTAAGTTCGCGCCGTCCATAGAGCGGTTGTCGTTTTTCCTGTGCCGGCTCCCCCCAGGACCAAAACCCTGTCGTCTGAAGAGGCAACTACGTCGACTACGCCACGCTGCCGTTCATCTAGGTCCTCAAGTCTCAAAGCTGAACGACTCCCGTGGATCGACCGGTAGCTGCACGGATTGCCTCGGTCAGGACTTGGATGGCCAAGGGCGGCAAGTTCTCGGGTGCCAACGACTCTATGAACTGTGCATGGAGGGAATTCCTCTTGATGAAGGCCACCGCTTCCCTGTTGAGTTGTTTGTCGGATAGTTGACCGAAGTTCGCGGCAGTCGAGAGGCCCGCTGAGTATGCTGCGTCACGAAGCGCCTGCCTGACCACGTCGTCTGCGAGGTCGTGCAGAATCGCGGCTTCAATGGCTGCCCTCTCGGGTAGGCGGATTACCGTATCTGCCAAACCTTTGTTGTCCTGGAGGAAATCCTTCGCATCTTGTGCAGGGTCTCCGTCTACTACAGCTACTGCGTGTAGGCCGATCTCCCTAGCGGACGCTGCCAACCGCAGGACGCTGGGATACCCGCCTGACCCCGTGAATCCGGCGCTTATCATTGAGACTCCTTGGGTGGCGGGGAGAGCTTCATCCTTCTCTTTGGCTAACCGGAGGGCTAGGGAGTGTAGCGCCGCAAAATCGTTCGGACCCTCGACAACCACTACCGACCGGAAGGTCAGCGCAGGAAGGAGATTGCGATGCCAATGCTTGGCCGCCACCGACTCTGACTTAGAGCCGGGCCTCCTGCCTTGGTATGCACTCGTTACGCCACCTACTTCTTTCCCAAGCCGTATGACCTCTTGCGGCTCGAATACCTCTGCTACGGAAGGCATACGCGTTGTCACCCAGACTTGGCCCGCAACCTTTCTGATGGAGAACGACATGTGAGCTCCAGCAGCAGCATCCAAGCTGTCGCCGAGGTCGTCTATCGCTAGTATGCGTCCCACACCTGTACACAAGGCCAGGGACTCGGCGATTCGGAGCAGGGCCGAGACGGTGGCCCCATGACGCCAAGCTGGAAGGAAGCCACTTCCGTCATGCATATCGATTGACGGCCCTAGAGAGCGGAGGAGTCCACTAGGCGATCCTCCGTCTGGCGCGAACTGAATTACCTGCGACAGATCACTTGCGGAGACGCCAAGAGCCTTACGGAGTGGATCGAAGACTTCCTTTAGAGCGTCCTTGACTTGGAGAGCGTTTGTGAACTGCTCTGCGGCCTGTCCAACATCCTGTACGTATTGAGCAATCGCCGTAGCGAAATCACCACCAACTGTCCTTTCGATAACCTGCCGGAAGCTACCTCTGGAACTGAGATCCAAGATTCGTCCTGAACTCCAATGAAGGGCGCCAAATCCCAAATCTGCTATGTCACGTCGCGTAGCATGTACGAAGGAGTCCGTGCTTGGGTCGGACTCCTTGGGATAGTGAACCCACTCTTCGCTACGCTCTTCTGCCGGAAGCCATCGCGCCAGGTACTCCATTCGAAGCACCATTTCATATTCTTGCCCGTCGACAGTCTCCGGCTCTTGGCTCTCTTCTAACAGGCATTCGTTGGTCCTATCCCAGAACTCGAGATGTTCTAGGAACTGCTGCTCTAGATCAGGCCCAAGTTCCGCTAGGGTAACTGCAATCTGGATTGGTTGTGACGTCTCGCGATTATGGAAATCCAACTCAGTGGTGACCCTAGCGCGGCTTGCATCGGCATCAAGCACACGCGCTAACGCCTCCAGTAGGTTGGAGCGCCCTGCGCCAGGTTCACCTAGGATGACCACATGACCCTTTGGCCTCACGAGCAAGTCAGGGAATCCCCGAAAGTGTCGTATGTGCAACTCCCTTACCTGCAAATCACACACCTACTGTTCAATCTCTCTTCGTAGGCCTCCGCAGCGGCGTTCCGCCTGAGCCGGACTACCTGTGTCATCTCTCCTTCTCCAGCCTTGAACTTCCCAGCCCCGCAAGGAGCGACGCGCTTGAGGTTACCCGGTGTCCTCGACATGATCATCGCGCAATGGTCGGACCCGGGCTTCTGCCGCGGCTCGCTGACCGAGAGTGTGTTGAACATGGGCATTGCCATCCACCTGCTATCCGCAGGCGGCCATGTCGAGCGACCGCCCTCTGGCCGAAGACTATACCACCGCGGCCGTCGCTTCCTAGTACCGCAAATGAAATCCCGAATGCGGCGTTGCGTTGCGTCTTCCGTACACGCAGACGGGATGAGACCATGGTGGGGTCGCCAAACTCAAGGACAGACAGGATCGTCTCGAAGCCCCCCTTAGCTCAAGCGGTCGAGGCCCCCCTGCGTTTCTTCGAGTGGCTTATACCGGAGAGCCTGCAGGGTGAGCAAGGCACAAAGGTGGTCAAGGAGAATCGGGGCCTTGCTCATCTGGGCAGAAGTCGCAGCAAGAGGTCGGCAAGATAGATTAACTCGATCGCGCGTTGCTGGTCCTTCTCTTCAATGGAACGGTGCGCCCTGGAGTTTCGCACGTTCATGTAAGCTCCCTTGAACATGAGAAACAGCCCTTCACGCTCCGAGTGGGGAAGCGACTTGTCGGTCAACTCACCGCTTTCGGTCTGGAGCGCTTTGACTATGAGCCTGTGGCCTGTGAGGACATGACCGTCATCGCTAGGGTCACTCATCAGGCTGCGTAGCCGTTCCTCCACGACCAGATAGGCCTCGCGTATAGCGGCTTGCATGTTAGCCGAGTAGAGAGCCCCGCACCGCTCCGCGAGTTCCGGGTCGAGGAAATCGAAGACGGGGCTTGGCGTATGCCACTTCGGCCAGAACGTCCGCTCATCGATCGTCCGTTTATGGTCCACTAGGACGTAGTGCGGAGCCCAAGGCTCCACAGGATCACCCTGGACGTAGAGCTCCTCCAGCATCTTTTCGGTAGTGCGCTGCCTGTTGACAGCATTGAACAGTCTCTCATTGACGTATAGCTGGCTCAGGGGTATGGCTTTGTCGAACACCATGCACAGCGCCATGGAAAGCGCACGCGGGCCTTCTCCACCGTAGCCGCTGGTGAACCCCGACTGAACGACTGTCAAGGGCGCTTCCCTCCAGCCCCAGAACAGGAACAGGTGTTTCTCCAAGTGTCTGGGGCGGTCTTTTGCCCAGGTGACCAGTGAGGCCCTCTGCGGCGGACGCACGCTGTTTACGATGGTATCTATGGCGAGAAGGCAGGGATTCAGGTCGTAGGGCGTGCCCAGGTACTGCACTGCGTCAGGGTCCAGGGAATCCCAAGGCGGTCGTACCAATCCTCCTGCGCCTGTCATGCTTCGAGCTCCCTCGGATCGTCACCGCTCCCGTGCTGGCGAACCGACCAACTAAGTGCCGCGCTCTTCATTGCCAGCCTCTCACGCAGTCTCCGTTCCAGTTCCGTCCAAACGGAAGGCGACTGTTGTTAGGGTCAGGCTGCTTCCTCCTCCTCAAGAAGGCCTCGTGGATCCACGTACGAGTTTCTTCTACGTTGCGTGTCCAGTCCCGGATTTGCGCGAATGAGTTGTCTCCATCGCAGTTGTCCGCCAGTCTCGGCGGTATTAGTCGAGCGCTGTATTCCGGCCTTTGAAAGTCCGGATGCTCGGGCAGCAAAATTCCAAGAAGCCCGCATCGCGGGTTGTGCTGGGTGTCCCTCAGACTTGCACCAATCTCCCAGTCCACGTATTTTCGCTGCCATGTGCAAGGACCTATCAGCACAATCGTCACCGACACCTGGGCAATATGGTCCTCTCGGATTCTCTGGAGCACCGCCTCGGTGGGTAGGTTGTCGTCAATGATGTCTCCAAGGTCCACCGACTTGTCGACGATGTTGTCGCCCATCATTCGAACGAACCTGTCTTTGTACCTCTGGTCCTGTTCGTGGTAGTAGCTCAGGAAGACGTTGTGTTTGCGGCTCATCAGTACTCTCCAACAGGCCCTTCTAGGTCTGTGAGGTCCTCCACGCCCGCAATCTCCGCCAGCATCCGGTTGTAGTTGCGAAGCTCTACCTGCAAGCTCTCCAACTCTTCCCTGAACTGCGTCCTCTTTGCCTCGTGGACCAAGGCCCCGGCGAGGCTCTCCTTGTGCCACTTTGCCGTGAAGGGCCGAACTATCTGGTTCAAAACAGGCACGGCCACCTTGCTGAACTGTATCGACGCTCGCCCGTGATGCCGCAAGATCTCTCGGGTCGCTGGAACGAGAGAGAACACGCTTTCCAGCGCAGCCTGTTCATCGCCGGCTTCAAGGGGCAGTGGCTGAGTAACGATTCTCGTAAGCATCTCCACGTAGAGGTCCCAAGCGGCATCTTTGTCTGCTTCCTGAAATGAGACTTCAAGCTGAATCGCCTTGAGACTCAGCCTCACCCTCTCCAGATGAAAGTTCCTAAAGAGGTTGCCCAGGTTCATTCCTACCTACCTCGAATAATCTCCGCCTGAAATCCTTCCGTTCCCGGCCCGCAGTCGCCGCGACGGTAGACATCGTTTCGGTCCGCGAGTGAGTCAAGCGGAATCAGCAACAGCCCTTTAGCCGCCTGCATCCTTCCTTGGCCGACCGCGCCGACGCCGCTCCGCTCCCCAGAAGTAGACCGCGTTCGCCGTGCGGCGGACGTCCAGGCTCGTGCCCAGCGCCTCCGCGGCCGCGTTGAGCCTGCGCCGGAGGGCCTGCGTCGTCTCGCCCTCCGACACGGTCAGCCTGCCCGCCTCCCCCGGCGCCACGCGCTGGATGTAGCCGATGTATTCCTGGATGAGCGCTGCGCGCTTACCGGTCGCGCTGCTGCTCCGTGCCTCACCGACCGAGACGATGTCGAACGTGGGCATGCCGTCCACCTCCTGATGCTGGACGCGACCGCCTCGGCAGCCCGTCGGCGGGAACTATAGCGGAGACCCGTTTCCGCGTCTCCCCATACGGACAAAGATGCACCGGCCCACGCGGGAGTTCCAGCGCGCACCCCCACATTGGCCGTTACCCGCCTGTCCGCTCGCGAGCAGACTCGACTGCCGTCAGCCACTCCGTCCGACGCAAGGAGGCTCCGTGCGACCGCAGCCGGCCATCAGGATTAGGACCGCAGTTAGGAGAATCTTCATCGCAACAGTTGCGGCGCTGCTGGCTGCGCTGGCCGTCACCACGGCCGGGCATCCGGTCTTCGCCCAGAGCGGCCTCACGCTCGTCAACCACGACAGGGACTTCGTCGAGCGCAAGAAGAGCGGCGGTTTCGTCGCCCGGCCCGTCTTCGACCGGCAGGTGGACGCTATCCACTACGGCATCCGCCACCCCGAGACCGGCGACTGGATCGCGCCCATGTACCGCGTCCACTCCTCCGGCAAGGCGGTCGAGGACGGCTGGGAGTATTCCTGGTCGTACCCCGCGGTGTCCGAGCAGCCGGAGCTCTCCCGTGAGGAGGCGTTCCTGCTGGTCATCGTCGCGGTCCACGGCGGCGACGCCCACACCTTCAACGTCGTCATCCCCATCTACCAGCCCACGAGCCTGTGGGACCGCATCCTCGCCGCGCTCGACCCGGGGCGGTGGGCGCGTGCGTTCGCCGCCTGGATCGTCGAGGCCGTCCACGGCGCGCTCTGCGGCATCGTCGAGCGGATATCCGGCGCCGACGTCTGCAGGAAGGGATAGGCCGTGAACGACGTCCTCACGGGCACCCCGGCGGAGATCACCTACGCGCACCCGATCGTCGTCCAGGCGTGGACGGCGGTGTGGGCCGTCGCCTCGGGCGCCCTCGTCGTCATCATCGGCTGGATCGGGCTCAGCCTTATCGTCGCGGAGCACCTCGGCAGGCCCCAGGCGGGCTGGCGCGAACTCGTGCCCCGCATCGTGCTTGGCCTCGTGGCCGCCGCGTCGTCGCTCTGGTGGTGCGCCCTTGTCATCGACACCGCCGACGCCGTCACCGGCTTCATCGCGGCCCAGCTCGGCTTCACCGCGGGGGACCTGCTCAGGGCGTCGCAGGACACGCTGCTTGCGGCGGTCGAGGCGGGGAGCGTGGGCATGGCCCTGCTGATCGGCCTGCTCTACCTCGTCTACGGCTTCTTCGTCCTCTACGTCCTGGTGCAGATGCTGCTGCGCATCGCGCTGATCGACCTGCTGCTGGCACTGGCGCCCATGGCCCTTGGACTCTGGATACTGCCGCACACGGCGGGATGGGGACGCCACTGGCTGCGGCTCTTCATGACCGCGGTCTTCCAGCAGGCGATCCAGATCATCGCGCTGTCGATGGGCTTCTCGATGCTGAACGAGTTCGCCGCCATCGGCTCCTTCGAGCCGACCCAGGACCTCATCTGGAAGCTCATCCTCTCGGCGGCGTTCATCTACCTGGCCACGCGGGTGCCCTCGCTGCTCGGCAACGCGGGTACGTTCGACGCCTGGCTGCACACCCTCTACTTCGGGCTGTCGCTGCCCATGACCGCGATGCGGGCCGCGCGCTCGATCGGGCCGATGCTCGCGGGCGCGGCCGGAGGACCGGGCGGCGTCGCCATAGGAGCTGCGGCGGCGCAGGGCGCGGCGAGCGTGGCCGGCGGCATCGGCAGCGCCGCTGCAGGAGCGATGTCGGGCGGTGCGGCCGGGGC
>JAPPHT010000040.1 GCA_028874795.1 Chloroflexota bacterium | reverse complement strand
CCCGCGCCGCTGCTCCCGCACTGGGAGACGTTCGAGTGGGAGGGCGGCTGGAGCGACATCGGCATCGTCGAACTCCCGTGCAACTGGCTGCAGTGCATGGAGAACTCCATGGACCCGGTGCACCTCGAGTGGCTGCACGGCTACTGGGGCGTCCGCCAGCAGCAGGACAAGGCGGTCAAGCTGGGGCTTGCCGAGGCCGACTCGTTCCCAACCGTGCCGCGCCGCCACCAGAAGATCGGCTTCGACGTCTTCGACTACGGCCTCATCAAGCGCCGCGTCGTCGAGGGCACGACCGAGGACGACCACGACTGGAAGATCGGCCACCCGGTGCTCTTCCCCAACGTCCTCTTCGTCGGCAGCGTCGTCAACTGCACGCTCCAGTACCGGGTGCCGGTTGACGATACCCACACGATGCACATCACCTGGTTCTTCTACCGCGCCGCCGAGGGCTCCGAACCCCCGAAGCAGGAGAAGGTGCCGTACTGGTACGTCAACCTCTACGAGGCTGACGGCTCGCTCATCCCGGACCTCGTGAACCACCAGGACTTCGTAGCGTGGATCACGCAGGGCGGCATCGCCCCGCGCCACCGGGAGCACCTCGGCGAGTCCGACCGTGGCATCATCCTCTACCGCAAGGTGCTGAAGGAGCAGGCCCGCGTCGTCGAGGACGGCGGCGAGCCGATGGGCGTCGTGCGCGACCCGGAGGTCAACAAGCGCATCGACCTGCCGCTCGAACGCTGGCAGGCCCTCTCGGACGTGACGTGGATGACGCGCTACATGCCGCTCCAGCAGGGCGAGCCGCCCGAGCTCGTCTCGACCATCGAGCAGGTGCTCAGCACGTGGGCGGGCGAGAAGCCCTGGACGGAGGCGCAGGCCACCCTCAACCAGTAGAAATCTCTCGGGGTGTTCCGCGTCGTGTCCCGACCTCCCCGGGAGACGTTCGGCTCCGCTCAACGTGACGATCGCTACTGTGACCTCGTAACCCACTTCCAGATGTCGACCACGACGTCGACGGCGCGATAGTTGTCGAGCCACTGCGCACCGTGCAGCGCGTACTCCTGGAACTCCTTGAGCAGCGTCACCGGCACGAGCCAGAGCAGCGACCGCCGCATGGTGAACTCATAGTTCGGCGCGAAGCGGTACACCCCCGCCACGAACACGAACCAGAACTCGAACACGTTGGGGAACGCCAGCAGCACCTCGCGGCTGCCCAGCGCCTCGAACGCCAGCACGCCCACCATCCGGTACGCGAACAGCGCCACCGCGATCGTCCGCACCGGCCCCTGCCACCGCCACGCCACCCAGAGGAACGTCCCCATGTACGCCAGGTCCAGCCACTTGTCGAGCGCCTGGTAGTTCTGGACCCCGCCCAGGTTGAGCAGGTTCATCATGAACAGGTCGGAGAAGTCGATGAGGATGGCGAGCAGCGACCCCGCGAACGCCCAGCGCAGCACCAGCAGCGCACCCGCGATGCGGACCGCGGCGATGATCAGCTCTTCCGTCGTCATGGCCCACAGGATACGCGAACCGATACCCCGTCATCCCCGCACCGGCGGGGCGCGCGCAGCGCACCGGACAAACGCCCCGCGCTACACCGCGTACCGCCGGGCGAAGGCCCGCGCATCCTCCGGCGACGCGCCGTCGGCGACGGCGTGCCCGTAAACAGCGGCGAACCACCTCGACTCCCGAACGGCGATCGCATGCGCGCATGCTCCGGCGTAGGCGCGCGCCCACTGCTCGGACGCGCCGATGAGCGAGCACGCGATGCAGTATGCGGCGGCGTAGAAGAGGGAGTACGCCTTCGACATGCCCTCGGCGATCTTGGCGGCATAGGCGGAGCCGAGGGCGAAGGCGCTCTCCTCGGATATCCCTTCGAACACCGCGTAGGTGTAGACGACGCCGAAGTCCATGTGACCGGGGTTGTCTATCGCGCGTTCGTAGTCCTCACGGGTGGGTTTCTCGCAGACGCCTGGCGAGGAGATGTCCAGGCCGATGGCCCTCCAGCACGCCGCCTCCGCTTCTCCCATCAGCACCAACAGCCGCTTCAGCATCGCACCACCACCACCTCCACAACTGGCTCCCGCTGCAGCCTCCTACACCGCGTACCGCCGGGCGAGCGTGAGCGCGTCCTCCGGCGGCGTGCCGTCGGCGATGGCGTGCCCGTACGCGGACGCGAAACCGATCGACTCCCGCGCGGCGATCGCGTTCGCGCAGGCCTGCGCGTAGGCGCGGGCCCACTCTTCGCGCGCGCCGATGATGAAGCAGGCGATGCTGTACGCGGCCGCGTAGACGATGGAGTACGCCCTGGACATGCCCTGCGCCAGGCTCTCGGCATAAGCGGAACCGAGGAAGTATGCCTTGTCCGCACATACGCCCTCGTTGACGGCGTATGCGTACACTGCGCCGAAATCGAGGACATTGAGCCCGCCGATGGCCCCCCTCCGTCCCACCGCCTCCGGAGGCCCGGACGTGTCTGCCGCAGGCTCGCTCCCGGCCCCGTCCGATGCCGACACCACCTCCGCCGCTCCCATCAGGTCCAACAGCCGCTTCAGCATCGCTCCTCCACCACTACCACTACCGCCTCTCACTTAATGGTACCACCGCTTCGGGGAGTGGCAGCGGAAAGCGCTTGCCGCTCACGGTGAGTCTGTCGAACCGGACTGCCGTGTGTGACACGCGCCCATTGCGCGAGCGGCGCGGCGTTGACTACCGTGCTCGCGGACGGCACTATGGTTCACAAGGTTAGAGAAGCGATCCGACGGGTTACGGAGGACGGGTGGTTCCACGTAAGAACTCGCGGAAGCCACCGGCACTTCCGGCACCCCACGAAAGCCGGAACGGTTACCATCCATGGGCGGCTGGGGGAAGACGTGAGGCGGGGTACTTGGAAGAGCATCATGCGGCAAGCGGGCCTCGATGAGCAGGAATAGCATGCGGTACCTCGTCGTCATCGAAAAGAGCCTTCGCAACTACTCTGCGTATTCCCCGGACGTGCCCGGCTGCATCGCTACGGGCCGCACACTCGACGAGACCACACGCAACATGCGCGAAGCACTCGAAGGCCATCTTGAAGTGATGGCTGAGTACGGCGAACCCATCCCTGAACCGACCGCCTGGGCGATATCCGTGCGCGATTACTGCGTGCCCATCCAGAAGACCGCCGACGGCTACCGTGCGGAGCCACCGGACCTGCCGGACGTCGTCGCAGCCGCCGACACATCCGAACGGGTGGAATCGCTGGTGCGCGACGCTATCGCATGGCATCTCGATGCACGGTCGGGCAGGACACAGCCTGCGGACCCCACTGCCGAGGTCGTCCACGTTGAGGTCAGTGTTCCCAGGGCTGCAGAAACTATTCGCTTGCCTTAGGGAGCTGGCCAGGGGCCTGAGCATAGTTAGATGTCGAAACGACACGATCAATGAGAATAGGCTGACCGAAGTCTTCTTCGCTGCTCTTCACAAGCTGAGCAAACCGCCGGCCTTGAGGCACAACTCGCGAATCGAATGAACTTACCGACCTGTTGTATGCATCGACTGCTGACTGTAGCCGCTTTCCAACAGATTCGTAGTATTGAATGAATTTCAGCATCCTATCGTGCATTTCTTCACCCACCTTGCGGATTGTCTCGATATTCTCCGCAATCTGATACCTTCTCCAACCATTCGCAACCGCCCAAAGCAGCGCAATCAATGAAGATGGAGTCGCGATAACTACGCGCTTCCCCATGGCATATTCGATCAGGTTGGGATTGGCACTTAATGCTGCGATTAGGAATTGATCAGCTGGCACGAACATAACCACAAAGTCTAGGGAACCTTCCACTTGACCGCCGTAGTCTTTACGGGCTAGGTCATCTACTTGCGATCGGAGCGCAGAAGCATGGCGCTGCATGGCCTTGCTTGCTTGGGTTTCATCGTCTATCTCTTGTGCTTCCAGATATGCAGCCGTTGATGCCTTGGCATCGACCACTATTGTTCGGTTTTCGGGCAAGTGCACCATCAGATCAGGTCGCTCCGCAGCATCGTTTATCGTCGTCTGTTCGACAAAATCGCAATGCTCCATCATCCCTGCAAGTTCTACCACTCTCCGAAGTTGAATCTCGCCCCAGTTCCCAATCTGGCGATTGTTGGTTAAGGCATTAGAGAGTTTACCAGTCTCACTCGTTAAGGCTTGACTTTGTCTAATGAGAGATTCAATTTGTGGTGTGAGCTTCTGGTAATGCTGCGACAAAGGCTCGACAAGCTTTTGAAATTGTTCGTGGCGTTGTTTGAACTCGCCCTTAGCAGACTCTAAGGTCTTCCCCAAGTTTTCCTTGGCGACATTCACGAATAACTCGTTATTGTCCTGTAGTGCTCTAGCAGCCGTCGCCTTGAAAGCATCACTCAGTTGCTCTTTAGCAGCTGCTAGGATCTTATCGGCGTTATCAATCTCCTGCAATTGACCCTCGAGGCGAGCTATCGTCTCAAGATGCGCAGTCTCCTTTTTCGCTGCATCCGCTGCCGAATTTGCTACGCGAGCCTTCATGAGATTCTCTTTGACTAGCCAGGACGCAATTCCTCCCACGACTAATCCGACAACCAAAGCAATCAATACTTCCACGTGGTTCCTCCTCTTCAAGCAGTTGATGCAACTGCAACCCAGAAAATAGCATACCGTCTCGACTACGAACAGGGTATATTGGTATCAGTAACCATTGGTAACTCAGTTCGAGCCACTTGCACCTTGCGCCGTGCCAACAGCAGCACGTGCCTGTTGGCACGGCGCATGACGACGAGGCTTGGCTTCAGCGCAAGGGAGGCGGGCGGAGCGGAACGCTGTCGCGCGTACTCCGCTTGCCCGCCACGCGGCGCACGGGATAGCCTTGCGCGCGGGAGATCGAAACTCATGGACGACCAGCGCAAACGTGAACTCGCCGCAGGGATGAACGAACTCGCCCAGTGCTTCTGGGCCGGCGAGGCTGAGATCTGCAGGCAGTTCTGGGGTATGCCGCGCACTACGGAAGAGCAGGCCCACTGGCTCCGCCTGCAGGTATATAAGGAGATGTTCGGGTCCGGCCTCTCCGGCCACAGGGACGGGATCATCAGGGGCTTCATCGAGAAGCTCTCCGAGACGCTGCCCCACGCCCAGACGAAGGAGCAGCGCGACGAGTTCGAGCGCGATATCCGCGTCCTCGGCGAGGAGTTCAACCATTACCGCCTCTTCGCCGACATCTTGGAAGACGCCACCGGCGAACCCGTCCGACTGGAGAAGCTGCGCGGCTGGCAGTTGCCGGAGGACGTGAAGCTGCAGCAGGTGCGCCAGTCCGCCCGAGAGGACCGCGGCCGCATCGGCGAGGCCGCCATCGGCTTCACGGAGGGGGGCGGCGCGTCGTTCTTCTACGAGGGCCGCAAGATAGGCGGCGACCCGATCTCCGACCAGATCGCGGTAGCCTGCGCCGTCGTCTTCGGCGACGAGACGGAGCATGGCGAGCACGGCGCGTCCGAGTTCGCCCACAATCTCCACACTGAGGAGGAGTGGACCGAGGCCCGCGAGATCGTCATCGCCATCTGCCAGCAGCGCCTCCGCATGCGCTACGAGATGTTCGGCCTCCCCGTCGACGAGGCCCGCATCGCCGAGATAACCGAAGGGAAGATCACTCCGCTCAACCTCTACGCAGGCTGACGCGATGTCCCGCCCCTCCGTCATTCGCGTCCTCTCCGTCATTCCCGCGAAGGCGGGAATCTCGTAGCCCTTGATGGGCCGGGTGGAGTGTCTGGTCCCCTCTCCCTTGAGGGGATGGGGTGAGTATCGAACGAAGGAGAAACCGCATGACGACGACAACCGCCGCAGACATGAAGGCCGAGATGCGCGCGCTGGGGCAGTGCTTCTGGGCCGGCGAGGCCGAGATAGCGCGGAACTTCCTCACCGCGCCGCACGAGCCCACGGACCACGTCCACTGGCTGCGGCACCAGTGCTACCGCGAGCTGCGCGGCCCCGGCCTGCTGAAGCGCGCGCACAGCCGCGTGGACTGGATCATCGACAACGTGCGCGACAGCCTCCCGGCCGCCGAGTCGAAGGAGGGCAGGGAGGAGCTCGAGTACCAGTTGGAGTCGCTCCGCCAGGAGTTCACGCACTTCCGGCTGCTCGCCGACATCCTGGAGGACGTCACGGGCGAGCCCGTCCGCATGAGCAGCCTCGACGGGCTGCGCCTCCCCAGCGACGATCGCATCGAGGCGACGCGTCGTCGCCTCATCGCCGAGGACGCGCGCATCGCCCACATCGCCTACAGCTTCGCCGAGGGCGGTGGCGCGGGCATCTTCCACGCGGGCGCGGCGCTCGAGACCGACGATCCGCTCCTGCTCCGCATCAAGCACGCCTGCCGCGTCGTCTACGACGACGAGGTCGGCCACGGCGAGCACGGCGCGGAGGCGGCCGAGGCCGCCCTGGAGACGGAGGAAGAGCTGGCGACGCTGCGCCGGATGCTCATGGAGATCTGCACGGAGCGGCTCCGCATGCGCTCCGAGATGTACGGACTGGAGCCGGACGAGGCCCGCATCGCCGAGATCGCGAACGGCAGGATCGAGCCGCTTCCTGCTATCTGATGGGGCGCTTCGACGGCAAGACCGCGGTCGTCACGGGCTTCGGGTCAGGCATCGGGCAGGCTGTGGCGGTGCTTCTTGCCGCCGAGGGCGCAAACGTCGTCGGCCTCTCGCGCAACGCGGACGCGGGCGAGGCCACGGTCGCTGCGATACGCGGGCAGGGCGGCGAGGCGACGTTCGTCAGCACCGACATCCGCTCCGCGGAGGATGTCGATGGGGCGTTCCGGGAGGCGGTGCGCCGCTACGGCGGCGTGGACGTCGCCGTGAACGCCGCGGGCATCCGCGCCACCGGCCCCGTCACCGAGACGTCGCCCGAGCGTTGGGCAAACGTGCTGGACACCAACCTCACCGGCACGTACCTGGTCGCGCGGGCAGCCGCCCTGCGCATGAAGGAACAGGGCAGGGGCGGCGCCATCGTCAACGTCTCGGCCATCTCCGGCTTCCGCGGTCCGGCCTCGCGCGCGGCCTACGGCGCGGCCAAGGCGGGCGTGCACAACCTCACCGAAGCCATGGCGCTCGATCACGCTGCGGACGGCATCCGCGTCAACTGCGTCGCGCCGGGCCCGACGGCCACGCCGATGATCGGCGAGATCACGGACGAGATGCGGGCGGGGTTCGCGAAGCGCGTCCCGCTCGGAAGGGTCGGCGAGCCGGAGGACGTCGCCGAGGCCATCGCCTACCTCGCCTCGGACGCTGCCAGCCACGTCACCGGCGCCATCCTCCCCGTCACCGGCGGCGCCCACCTCAACGGCTGAGGACACTTGACCCCCTCTCCTGAGGGAGAGCAACGCGCTTCAGCGCGCGGTAAGTGCCCCCGGTGGGTTATGGTGGTGTCAGTTGGGACACCTCTATCCTCGCCAGAACAAACTGGAAAGCAAGTCAACAAGGAGCACACGACCACATGGATGAAGAACGCACCTGCGCTACCTGCGTCTACCTCGATGAGCGGATGGACCCCGCCTTCAGCGAATACGCAGGGCTCTGCCGCTCGAACCCGCCCCACGTCAACGAGGCCGGCATCGCCATCTGGCCCTGGGTGCGCGCATCCGACTGGTGCGGCGATTGGGACGACGGCGAGGAAGACGACGAGGACTACGACGACGAGGAGTGAGGCACACCGGTAGACAGGGGCGCGCCTCTTTCCCGTAACCAACACCTACTGCAAGAGTCGTCATTACCGCGAAAGCGGGAATCCGGAGTGGCCCCCAGGCCATGCGGAGGAGCGGGGCTGGGCCGACGTTCGCGAACGCAGCAGGGGCGCCCCGAAGGGCGCCCCTGAAGTATCTCTGTTCCAGCGCCGCCTGGCGCGGCTCCTACGCGAAGGCGTGGTAGTGGCCACCCTTCGACACCGGGGGCAGCCCGGCGACCGCCTCCTGCCACGACTCTCCGCCGTCCTCGGACCAGAGCACCTCGCCGTTGGACGTGGCGGCGAACACCTGCACGACGTCGCCGGCCTCTTCCAGCGTCATCGCCTCGACGCTCGGCACGAACTTGTCGGTGAGACCGGAAGCGCTCAGCACTTCCCACGTCTCGCCCGCGTCGCGGCTGCGGGAGATGCGCGTCTCCGCCGTGCGGTTCTGGCGCCACGCGCCGGGGCTCTCCTGTCCCGCCGTGATGAGCATGTAGGACGGGTCGCTCGGCTTGTAGACCAGCTGGTCCGGGTAGCCGCCGTACTCGCTGCCGCGGCCGAAGACGTTGTCCCACGTCGCGCCGTAGTCGCGGGAGAGCCACAGCCCCATGCCGCCGGTGACGAACATCCGGTTGGGGTCCGCGGGGTTGGAGACGAGCCGGTGCACGTCGTTGTACATGCCGGGTATCTCGGTGAACGAATCGCCGCCGTCGTCCGAGCGGTACAGCCCGCCCTGCTCGATGCTGGCGTAGATGACCCCCGTGTCGTCCGGGTGGAAGCTGATGTGCTTCAGGTGCGCGATGTGCGGCGGGGCAGGGAAGCGCCACTCCTCCGTCTCCTGGGCGTGGAGCGCGGGCTTCTCCGTCCACGTCAGGCCCAGGTCGTCGCTCACGTAGAGGTGCGCGGGCTCCGTCCCAGCGAACAGGCGCGTCGCGCCGTTCACCTCGGCGACGGAGAGGCTGTAGATGTCCTGCTCCGTCACGCCGACGTCGCGCTTCTCCCAGGTGTGGCCGTCGTCCTCGCTGGCGTAGATGCCGCCGAACTCGACGCCGCAGAACCAGACGCCGCTCTTCGGGTCCTGCACGAGCGCGTGGATGTGCTTGCCCTCGAGCGTGCGCTCGGTTTCCGTCCATCCCGCCGCGCCGCGCACGATGCGCACCACGCCGTTGATGGTGCCGACCAGCGCCTCGTCGCTCGGCGAGTCCGCCGCCAGGATGTTCGATCCGCTGCCGTGTGAGACTCCTATCGTCATGACCGTGCCTCCTTCTGCGCTCTGTGTAATGGTCCCTAGTGGTCTATCTTCCGCTCTTCGAGCACCTCTACAGCGTACTCCGTATCGTACTCGCTCGGCATCTCTATCTGGTGGGTCAGCTCAACGTCCTTCCCGGTCTTGGTGTAGTTCGTGATCGCAAGGCCGACCTCGAGAGTCGCCATGCCCCACGCGCCGCTGTGGAAGACCGACCTGCCGAGCCGTACCGCGTTGAACAGCTCCTCGAGCTCCTGGTCCCGGTGGAGCGGGTCCGAGTCGACGATCAGCTCGGTGAGCCCGTCGTCCGTGTACTTGTACAACCCCTCCGGGCCCTGCCGCAACTCGCCGAACTCGCAACTCACGATGACGATGCCCAGGTCGTTCGGCTTCCACTGCTCCGGCCCGCGCTCCCGCCGGAAGATGGCCGACTCCGCCTCGCCGCCGATGCGCAGCGAGAGCTTCTCCGCGTCTTCGGGGCGCGTCCCCGCCGCCATCGACTTCCGGATCTCGTTCCGTTCGCTCGGCGTGTAGCGGGTGTTCGCGTCGCCCCACGGGACGAGCTCCGACGCGACGAAGTAGCCGTAGCCGTTGTGGATCGCCACGCCCGTCACGCCGTTCTCGAATTCCAGGAAGGCCGCGTAGTAGCCGGGGATGGAGCGGTACTTCATCCACTGGCCGTACGCGCCGCGCACCTTCCGCACCTTGCCCCCGGCGATGAGCCGGATGCTGTCGATCTGGTGAGGTGTCTGCCGGTAGACGAGGCCGCCGCCCTGATCAGGGTCCAGTTCGTCGGCCGTGCGGGGGCGGATCACCCAGTCCGTGTACGCGATGGCATTCACCGCGCCGAGCGCTCCCAACTGACCGGATGCAACGATCTGGCGCATGAGGCGGACGTGCGGCTGGAAACTCTGCGTGTGCCCCGCGACGAGCTTGACGCCGTTGCGGTCGCACGCCTCCACCATCTCCTCCGCCTGGCGGATGTCCAGCGCCATCGGCTTCTCGACCACCACGTGCTTGCCGTGGTTGGCCGCGAGCACCGTCATGGGCCCGTGGAAGCGGTTGGGGGTCGATATCCACACCGCCTCGACGTCCGGGTCCTTGCAGAGCGCCTCCGCGCTGTCGTAGACGCGCGCTGTTTCGTAGCGCGCCTGGAAGCGCTCACGCACGGACGGGTTGACGTCCGCTCCCGCGAACAGGTCTATGTAGGGCGCACGCTCCATCGGCGGCAGCATCTCCGCCGCTCCCACGCCGATGCCGATCACTCCCAGTTTCAGGGGCTTGGTCTCTACCGTCGTCATGCCTTGTATCTCCTCCGTTCGTGCCGGGATGCCGGCTTGCTTACACGGACACCGGCGAGAAGTTGCGCGCCTCGCCGTAGCGCTCGTGCACCGGAACCTGGTGCTGCATGTAGATCTCTCTGCTCTCCGCGCCGGACTGGATGATGCCGAGCACCACCTCCAGCGTCGCGAGGCCCCACTCGCCCGTGTGGAAGATGGGCCTGTCCTCCACCACCGCGTCGTACAACTCCTCGAGCTCCGCGCGGCGGTAGCCGGGGCCCATGTCACGATCGACCGCGAGGTCGATCCGGTGCGTGCCGCGGTCGTCGTACAGGATCAGGCCCTGCGGCCCATGGCGGATGTCGCCGCGCTCGCAGGTGGCGATGAGCAGGCCGAGGTCTTCCGGCACCCAGAGGTCCTCGTTCTCCGCCTTGAACACCTCGCGCTCCTGCAGGCCGCCTATGCGCAGCGCCTGCTTGTCCTCGGACTCGTCCCGCGTGCCCTCGCGCATCTGGCGGCGCACCTCCACGCGCTCCTCGGACGTATAACGCTGCCGGTCGTGCCCCCAGGTCACGAACTCCGCGCCCATCACGTAGCCGTAGCCGTTGTGGCAGACGAGCGAGGTCGTGCCGTCCTCGAACTCGAGGAACGCGGCATAGTAGCCGGGGATGGGGCGCTCCGGCATCCACTGGCCGGTCGCGCCGCGCACGCTCTTCACCATGCCGCCGCCGAGCAGGCGCACGCTGTCGATCTGGTGCGGCAACTGGCGCATCGGCAGGCCGCCTCCCTGCGCCATGTCCAGCTCCTCCCACGTGCGCGGGCGGAGCATCCAGTCCGTGTAAGCGAATGCGTTGATGGCGCGGGCGCGCCCGATCTCGCCGGACTGGATGATCTTCCACATGGTGCGGACGGGCGGGGTGAAGCTGCGCGTGTGGCCGGCGAGGAACTTCACGCCAGTGCGGTTGGCCGTCTCCACCATCTTCTGCGCGTCTTCCATGTTGAGCGCCATGGGCTTCTCGACCACGACGTGCTTGCCAGCCTCCATCGCGCGGACCGAGTGCTCCGCGTGGAAGCGGTTCGGCGTCGATACCCAGACGGCCTCCACCTCCGGGTCCGCCAGCATCTCGTCGTAGTCGCCGTAGCCCTTCGCGTTGTACCGCTCGGCGAACCGGTTGAGCGTCTCTTCGTTGACGTCGCATCCGGCCACGAGCCGGAGCTCGGGCATCGCCTCCATCGCGGGCAGCATCTCCGTGCCGCCGACGCCGATGCCCACCATCGCCAGTCCCAACTGTCGCTTGCCTGCCATGGAGCCTCCGTGTATAAGGCGCGGCCAGGAAATATCGCGGCGCGCGCCATACTCGAACACTACATGAAGCGCCCTTGCTTCTCAACCGCGAGCGGGCAGGGACGGGCGGGGCGGGGGGCGTCGTGCTGAGGAAGCCGAAACGTCTTCGGGCACGCTGGCGGCGCAGCGTGTTTTCCCCGAGAGATTCCCTTCGGCAGGCTCAGGGCAGGCTCTCGACTCCGCTGCGCTCCGCTCGGAATGACAAATGCTGGCGGCGCAACCCCGGCTCTTACGGGGATGACAGGTGCGGGCAGGGGGGCCGCTCTCTCCGGGATGACGACTGCGGGGGCGCTAAGCGCCGAGGGTGTTCGTCACCTCGAGCGCGGCGAGCGCGGCGGCGATGATGAGCGTGATCGAGCTGATGAGCAGCAGCTCGCGCTTGAGGCTGCCCGTCGGGGTCATGCCGGTCAGTTGGCGCTCCCGGCGCGGGGACGCCGCGGCGTGTGCAGCGGAAGCCGGTGCGGCGACCGCGCGGGGGGCGGGGGCTGGGGCGGCCGGCGCAGGCGCGGGGGCAGCCAGCGACGCTTCCGCGGCAGCCTCCTGCTCCGAGTCGGCGTCAGGGGCATCCTCCTCGGGAGGCGGGACATAGGCAGCCTGCGCAAGCGACGGGCCGACGACCCGCGCCTTCCGGCGCGCCCGCTCCCGTGCCTTCGCCTGTCCTGCTGCCGCTCTGCTTCCCGCCTTCTTCCGTGCCATGGGTACCCGCCTCGTTTAGTTCAGGGTCTGGGCCGTTGCGACGATGACCTCTGTCGCCTGTTCGATCGTCAGCATGTCGGTGTTGAGGACCTGGTGGTAGTGCCGCGCTTCCTGGGGGTCGATGTCGAAGAAGCGCTTGAAGTAGGCGATGCGCGCACGGTCGTTCTCCTGGATGTACCGCGCCGCCTCATCGTCGCTGAGCTGTTCCCGCTGCTTGATGCGCTCCACCCGCACGTCCATAGACGAGATGAGCCCCACGTGCAGCGTGTTGGGCACGTCGCGCAGGATGACGTTGGAGCCGCGCCCCGCAATGACCACGTTGCCGCCTGACGCGATCTCGTGGATGACGGCCGAGGTCACCTTCAGGAGGTTCTCGTCGTCGAGCTCGCCGGTGCCGTGGCTCTCCTCCGGGAAGTCGCGGTATTCGCGCACCAGCAGCGCGTCGAGCCCGCCCCCGAAGTAGGGATCGGCCCCGCCTCCGGCGAGCGCGGAGCGTTCCAGCACGGTCTTCACGAACCCCGCGATGCGGTCGCCCAGCCCCGGTGCGCGCTCCGTGCGGTCGGCGACGTCCTGCTCGGTCGCGCCGATCTTCTTGGCCGCTTCGGCGAGGATGGTGCGGTCCACGTGGTCGATGCCGAGCCTGTCGGAAATCCTGGGGCCGATCTCGATGACCCCGCTGCCGATCAGTCCCGTTACGGTTATGACAGGCATCTCCCAGCCCTCCCTGGACTCACTCCTGCCGCGGAGTGTCCATCTCCCGCAGCATGTCTATCATTCTAACGTCATCCGCGTCGCCGTGGGGCGCAGAGAACCACGCGTCCAGTATCTCGACGGCTTCGTCGGGAGACGTGGAGCGCAGGCTCATCGCCAGCACGTTGGCGTCGTTCCAGCGCCTCGCTCCGTCCGCCGTCTGCGCGTCGGTGCAGAGAGCGGCGCGCACGCCCGGCGTCTTGTTCGCGGCGATGCTCACGCCGGTGCCTGTGTAGCAGAAGACGACGCCCTGCTCGCTGCTCCCGCTGGCGACGCTCTCGCCGACCGCGCGGCCGACAGCCGGCCAACTGGGGTCGCAGCCCTGAGCGAGCGCGCCCATGAGACGAAGTTCGTGGCCGCGCCGCAGCAACTCGTCCACGACGTGACGTGTGAGGTGCGTTGCCTCGTCGCTGCCTACGGCTATCTTCATCGTTCGTCAGGCGCGGGGATGTGCGTGCTCGAATGCTTCGCGCACCTGGCTGTCCGTCAGGTGCGTGTAGATCTGAGTGGTCGCGATACTAGCATGGCCGAGCAATTCCTGAACATGCCGCAACGGCGCTCCGCCGTGCAGCAGGTGAGTGGCGAAGCTGTGGCGCAGCGTGTGCGGCGTGAGCCTCCGCGCTATGCCTGCCCGCGCGGCAGCGCCCTTGAGCACGAACCAGTACCCCTGGCGCGTCATCGGGTGGCCGTTCGCGTTCAGGAAGAGCGCGGACGCCACGGGGCCGCGACGCTTCGAGTGCGCCAGCAGTTGCGGACGCACCTTCTCCGCGTAGGCCGCTATCTGTTGCACGATGCCGGGGTACACGGGCGCCAGGCGCTCCTTCCCCCCTTTGCCGAACACGCGCACCCAGCCGCTGTCCAGGCTCAGCGCGGAGAGCTCCAACCCCTGCGGCCCGACGACCTCCGACACGCGCAGACCCGCGGCGTAGGTGAGTTCCAGCATCACGCGGTCACGCACACCCTCCGGTCCCGGGCGCTCGGACGCTGCCCGCAGCAGCCTTACGACCTCGCGCTCCGTCAGTACGTTCGGGAGCGTCCGGGACGGCCTGCGCGTCTGCATGCGCTCCGCCGGGTTCGCGTCGATCACGCCTTCCTCCAGCAGGAAACGGAAGAACGACCGGACCGCGGCGACCTTCCTGGCGAGGCTCGTGCTGGAATAGCCCTGCTCCCCCAGGGAGAGGCGCACGTCTTCCATGTCACGCTCGCCGACACGCTCCCAACGGACGTCCTCCCGGCCACCGGCAAGCGCCTCCTGCAACTGCGCGAGATCGCTGCGGTATGCGGCGATCGTGTTGACTGAGAAGCCTCGTTCCGCGCGCAGGTGGCTGAGGAAGGCTTCTATCTGCTGGTCGGTTGCGTGGGCTGCGGTAACCATGGATGCGGCAATTGTAGGGAGCGGGAGGCGCTGGCGTAGCCGGTTTCGCTCGCAGAAAATGCGGACTGCACGACGCGCATACCCCGACGCGGAGCCACGATGACGATCTCCCACGGTCCCTACGCATTCGGCTCGCCGTTCATCACGTGGGCGGGCCTCTTCATGATCGCCGGCGTCCTCATCGGCGGAGCGCTCTTCGCCCGGGCGATGGCCCGGCAAGGAGTGGAGCGGCGCACGGCGTTCGGCATCGTGCTGGTGTCTGTCTTCGGGGGACTCGCCGGGGCTCGCCTGCTGCACATGCTGGACTACGCGGACTTCTATACCAGCGCTCCGTTCCACATCTTCTATCTCTGGGCGGGAGGCTACGCGCTCTGGGGCGGCGTGCTTGGGGGACTCGCGGCGGGACTCTGCCAGGCGGGGCGGCAGGGGCTTGCCCGCGCTTCGACCGCGGCGTCAGCGGCGTTCCCCGGCGCGGTCGGCCTCGCGGTCGGGCGGCTCGGCGGGGTCATCGGAGGCGACCCGCCCGCGGCGGCATCGTCGCTGCCGTGGGCCGTGACCTACGACCACCCGGACTCCGTCGCGTTCGCCGGCGGCGCTGCCGTCCATCCCGTTGCGCTCTACGAGATGCTGTGGGACGTCGCCATCGCCGTGGGCGTGCTCCGATGGGGCAGGCGGGCGCCCGAAGGGGCCCTCATGCCGCTCGCGCTCGCCGCGTGGGCGGTCGGGCGGTCCTGCATCGCGTTCGTCCGCGTCGACCCCGTGACGTTCGGGCTGCAGCAGGCGCAGTGGGTGGGCCTGATGGTGATCGCAGCCGTTGTCCTCTGGGCGTGGCAGTCCGGCCTGTGGCGGCGGCTCAGAGCGGGAGACGGGGATGGGCCGACGCGGCGTAGTCCTTGAGCGTCATGCGCAGGCGCTCCTGCCCGTTCCAGTGGTCCACCTCCAGCGTGTACACCAGGTCCGCCTGCTCCACGCCGTGCTCCCACTGCTGGTTGAACGCGACCGCCTCCCACATCGCGCCGCCTGACCGCACGTTCAACCGGAAGTGTTTGCCCTCCGAGCCCATCTCCGACGCCCTGAGCACCTGCAACCCGCGCGCGAGGAATACCGGTGCGGGATTGCCGATCCCGAACGGCTCCATCCGGCGCAGGCTCTGGAACGCCGGCCCCATCAGCTCGTGCGGCTGGGCCTCCGCGTCCACGACGCCCTCCCGCGCCACCGGAGCGCTGCCGACGCGCTCGGCGGCGATGCTCACGAGCCGCGCCTGCAGCTCCGGCAGCACGTCCGCGCTGCAGCGGAACCCCGCCGCCTGCGCGTGTCCTCCATACTGCAGGAGCAGGCCCTCGCACTGCGCCAGGGCGTCCGCCCAGTGGAACGACGGGGAACTCCGGCAGCTCGCCATCACCTGGCTGCCGTCCATCGCGTACACGGCGGACGGCGCTCCGAACTCCTCCGCCAGCCTTCCCGCTACCAGACCGACGACGCCGGGGTTGAAGTCCGGCTCGCCCACGAGAACGAGGGGCGGGACCTGCGCCGGGACCAACGCTCGCGCGCGCTCCAGCGTCTCGTCGGTCAGCGCGCGCCGCTGCGTGTTGTAGTCGTCCAGTTGCCGCACGAGGTCGGCTGCCTGGGCTTCGTCATCCGTGAGCAGCAGGTCGAGCGCCGTGTCCGCGTGGTCGAGCCGCCCGGCGGCGTTGAGGCGAGGACCTATCGCGAACCCGAGCGTCTCCACGTTCGCGTGCTCCGGTGTCACGCGCGCCACGTCCAGCAGCGCGCGCAGGCCGACCGACCCGGTCCGCCGGAGGTCCCGGATGCCGTGATGCACGATGTAGCGGTTCTCGCCGAACAGCGGGGCCATGTCCGTGATGGTGCCGATGGCCGCGAGCTCCATCAGCCCGGTGCGCCAGTCATCCCCGAACTCGGGACGCAGCACCGCCTGCGCCAGCTTCAGCGTCATGCCTACGCCGGTCAGGTGGTCGAACGCGTACGTGGAGTGCGGCGCCCGGGGATTGATGATCGCTACGGCGCTGGGCAGCGTCGCCGTGGCGAGGTGGTGGTCCGTGATGATGACGTCGACGCCGAGCGACGCCGCGTAGGCGGTCTCTTCGGCGTTCGTGACGCCGCAGTCCACGGTCACGATGAGTCCGGCGCCCTGCGCGTGGAGTGAGGCGATGGCGTTCCGGTTGAGACCGTGACCCTCGCTCACCCGGTGGGGGATGTAGTGCAGCGTCCGCAGGCCGTACCGGCGCAGGGCCTTCACCAGCAGCGCGGTGCCCGTGACGCCGTCCGCGTCGAAGTCCCCGTAGACGGCCGCCGTCTCGCCGTTGCGCCGCGCGGCCGCGAGCCGCCCGGCGGCGCGCTCGATGTCCGGGAGCGTGTCCGGGTCCTCGAAGAGGCTGTCGGAGACGTTGAGGAAGTCGTTGGCCTCGCCGGCGTCGTGGATGCCGCGCCGCCGGAGCAGGTGGGCAACGATGGCGGGGAGGGGAGCGAGGGGCGACGGGTCGGTCGGCTCGGCGACACGCCACTGGTGCCGCTTCCCGATGAGCACGGGAGGCGGGCTAGACAACGCGCTTGAAGATCAGCGAGGCGTTGTGCCCGCCGAAGCCGAGGTTGTTGCTCATGGCCGCGTTCACGATGCCCTTCTGCGCGTGATGGGCCGTGTAGTCCAGGTCGCAGTCCGGGTCCGGGTTCTCCAGGTTGATGGTCGGCGGGACGGCGCTTTCGGAAACCGCGAGTACGGAGATCGCCGCCTCGACGCCGCCGGCCGCGCCCAGCAGGTGGCCCGTCATCGACTTGGTGGAGCTGATCTTGATCTTGTACGCCTCGTCGCCGAAGACCGCCTTCAGCGCTTCCGTCTCCAGCCGGTCGTTCATCGGCGTGCTGGTGCCGTGGGCGTTGACGTAGCTGATGTCGCTCGGCTCCATGCCGGCCTCGGCAAGGGCGTTGACCATGGCGCGCGCGCCTCCCTCGCCGCCGGGCGAAGGCTGGGTGACGTGGAAGGCGTCGGACGACGCGCCGTACCCGGCGAGCTCGGCCAGGGGGGTCGCGCCGCGCCGGAGGGCGCTCTCCTCGCTCTCGATCACGAGCACTCCCGCCCCTTCGCCCATGACGAAACCGTCCCTCTCAGCGTCGAACGGGCGGCTCGCGCCCTCCGGGTCGTGGTTGCGCTTGGAGAGCGCCATGCAGGCGTTGAACCCCGCAACGGCGATGGGGCAGATGGGCGCCTCGGTGCCGCCGGCGAGCGCGATGTCGATCTCGCCGCGCCGGATCATCGCGGCGGCGATGCCGATGCTGTCGGCGCCGCTGGCGCACGCCGTCACAGTGCAGTAGTTGGGGCCCTTCGCGCCATAGAGGATGGACACCTGGCCCGGGGCCATGTCGGCCAGCATCATCGGCACGAGGAACGGGTTCACGCGGTCCGGCCCCTTCTCGTGCAGCACGGTCCACTGTTCCGAGAGCGTCAGGATGCCCCCGATGCCGCTGCCGATGACGGAGCCGACTCGCGTCGCGTCGACGCTGCCGTCCTGCAGGTCGAGCCCTGCCTGCTCCATCGCCTGCGCTGTCGCGCCCACCGCCAGTTGGGCGAAGCGGTCCAGGCGCCGCGCCTGCTTGCGGTCCACGTAGGACGTCGGGTCGAAGCCCGGGGACTCCCCGGCGATCGTGGTTGCGAACCCCTCGGTGTCGAACGAGACGATGGGAGCGATGCCGGACCTGCCTTGCAGCATGCTCTTCCAGGACGACTTCGTGTCCGTCCCCACGGGAGTGATCATGCCGACGCCGGTTACGTAGACCTTCGTTGTCAAGCGCTGCTCCTTTGCCTTCCGCTACGTCGATGTCCGCGCGGGCAGGGCAGACAGGATGCCTGATTCTAGGGGCGGGCGCTGGGATGCCACAAGCGCGGGACCGCTCACGCCAGCAACTCCTCTTCGTAGGACTGGCTGCGCATCATCTCGTTGATGTTGCGCACGGTGTGGATGAACCCGATGTGGCTGAACGCCTGCGGGAAGTTGCCGAGCGCTCTGCCGGTGGCCGGGTCGTGCATCTCCGCGAAGAGGCCGAGATGACTCGCGGTGGCGAACACCTCGTGGAAGTAGGAGAGCGCCTCCTGCGTCTCGCCTATCGTCATGAGCGCGCCGATCAGCCAGAAGCTGAGGATGTAGAACGCGCCTTCCTCCCCCACGAGGCCGTCGTCCGTGTCGTCGATGCGGTAGCGGCGCACGAACGGCCCGTGCGCAAGCTCCATCTGGATGCGCCGCACCGTCGAGCGGATGCGCGGGTCGTCCGGGGGGAGGAAGCCCAGGAACGGGATGAGCAGCGCGCTCGCGTCGACCGCCTCCGAATCGTAGGCCTGTACGAAGCTCCGTTTGGAGTCAGACCAGCCCCTGGTGAGCACTTCCTCACGTATCAGGTCGCGCTGCTTGCGCCAGTACGCGACGTCGCCCTCGAACCCGTGGCCTTCGGCGAGTTTCGCCGCCCGGTCCAACGCCACCCAGCACATCACCTTGGAGTAGACGAAATGCTGTTCCGGGCCGCGTACCTCCCAGATGCCGCGGTCCTCCATGTGCCACATCTCGGCGGCCAGGTCCGCCATCTGCTTCAGCAGGCCCCAGGCCTTGTCCGACAGGTTCCCGGAGTAGCGGTGGAACACCGCGAGGCTCAGCGCAACCTCGCCGAACACGTCCAGCTGGCGGTGGAACGCCGCGCCGTTGCCGATGCGGACGGGGCTGGAGCGGCCGTAGCCTTCCAGGTGGTCCAGCTCCTTCTCCTCCAGCTCGCTCTCGGGAGCGATGCCGAACAGGATCTGCATCGATTCGATGCTGATCGCGCACTGGTCCACCACCCAGTCGATGAACGCCTCGCCCTCGTGCGGGTCGCCGAGGCGGTAGAGGATGCCGAGCGTCCACGCGCTGTCGCGCAGCCAGGAATAGCGGTAGTCCCAGTTGCGTACGCCGCCGAGCGACTCGGGCAGGGAGGTGGTCGGCGCGGCGACTATCGCGCCGGTCGGCTCGAAGATCAGCATGTGGAGCGTCAGGTAGGAGCGCACGAGCTCGTCGCGCAGGTAGCCGCTGTAGCCCAGTTTCGCCACGCTGGCCTGGTCGTGCCGTATCGCGCGCTCCAGCTTGCTGCGACAGTCCATGGCACTGATGGAGGGCACACGCCCCATGCCGAAGGCCAGCACCAGCTCCACCTGTTCACCTTCCTGCACGGTGAACTCCGCCACCGCCTGCTCTCCGCCGTCCGCGGACGCCTCGATGGTGAACGGCGCGTCGCCTACGAGCGCAAGGACACCCTCCCGGTGGCGCGCCAGCACGCCGTTCCGGTTCAGCGTCAGGCTCGTCTCGCCCCTCGCATAGTCGAGCCTCGGCTGGAATTCGAGGCGCATCGTGACGGAACCCCGCACGCCCTCGACGATGCGCACTATCTCGTGCGGTGCATCAGGGCCGCGGGCAGGGGCGCGCGTCATGAAGTCCCGCACCGTCGCCGCCCCGTCCCCGGTCTCGTGCAGCGTCTCCAGGACGGTGGTGTCCGGCAGGTAGCGCTGGGTTGACGAGTGCACGCCGGAGGGATGCAGCGAGCACCGCCCTCCCTTGGCGTCGTCCAGCACTGCCGCGAATACGCTCGGGGAGTCGAAACGGGGGAAGCACGCCCAGTCGATGGAGCCTCCGCTGCTCACGAGCGCGCAGGAGTTCATGTCTCCTATCAGACCATACTCGTGGATCGGGAGGTAAGGCACCGCATCCGCTCTGCTAACCGGCCAGCCTGCGTTTCCTCAGGGCGCAACCCACCTGCGGCGCTCAGTCGAGCGAGATCGGCCGCAGAGCACGCCGGTTCCCCCGCTGCTGCAGGTAACCGGCGCGACGCTCCGTGTCGTGGCTGAACACGAGCATCCAGCCGTCG
The DNA here is from genome assembly GCA_028874795.1 of Chloroflexota bacterium. GTDB lineage: Bacteria > Chloroflexota > Dehalococcoidia > Lucifugimonadales > Australimonadaceae > Bin16. Next base: position 3,233 of record JAPPHT010000040.1, on the reverse strand, counting down.
CGTACGGCTTCGTCGAGCACGCTGTACTTCGTCTGGAGCGTCTCCTCCGGGTGCAGGTCGCTCGCCGCGATGCAGTCCGGCTGGAGGTGATAGTGCGTCGGGATGAGGTCGCCCAGGAACGCGACCCGCTCGCCCCCGTGCGTCACGACGATGATCTGGTGCCCCTGGTACGGGCCGCTGGCCCGCCGCACCTGCAGACCCGGAACGATGGTCGCTTCACCGTCCACGAGTTCCAGCTTCTTGCTGTCGCGCAGGGGGATGTAGTCGTTGGGTACGTAGCCGTTCACGTGCCTGTCCGTGGGGGAGAGGGCCTCCTCGAGCGCCTCTCGCTGCACGAAGTAGGTCGCCTTCGGGAAGGTCGGGACGAACTCGCCGCGGCGGTTGGTGCGGGTGCAGCCGCCGGTGTGCTCGAAGTGGAGGCTGGTCAGGACGACCCCGTGTATGTCGGCCGGCGCAAGGCCGTGCCCCTTCAGCTCGGAGAGCAGCTGGCTGGTGGAGAGGCCCAGGGCGTCCCGCTCCTCGGCGCTGTGCTTCGCGCCCGCCCCCGTGTCGATGAGGTAGTTGCGGTCGCCGACGCGGACCAGCAGGCAGTTCAGGTTGAGCTTGACCCGGTTCCGTCGGTCGGCAGACATCCAATCCTGCCATTGGCTCTTCGGCACCTGCCCGAACAGGACACCACCGTCGATCTTGATGGTGCCGTCCGATATCAGATGCAGTGTCGTTCTCCCGCTCATAGGAAGCCTCACCAGTGAAGCGAAGTGGCGCGGGGCGGACATCCGGTCAGGCGTGCTCCCTCCCTGGAGCATGAGACCTGCGCATCCTGGTCCCCGGGCGCTGGGGAGAAGCCGCGCGTACAAAGCGGGGCAGACTCTAGGGGTGTCCGTGCGTCCTGTCAATGGCGCGATTCCATCGCTCATCTGTGTCTCTGGTATGCCGCAGGCTGCGGACAAGTGCGGACAACCACGACCGATGGCGTGGAATCGTTACGCTTCACCGACAACCGGACGGATTTCGATTCTGGTGCACAGGATGCGGGAACGCGCCCCTGTTGGTTTGAGAGTCGGTCTCAGAGCGCGACGCCTGAGTCTCGATAAGCGGAGCACGCGGCTCTGTCGAAGAAGGCGGGAGAAGAGGCTAGGGGTAGGAGACGAGACCCTCGATAACGTGCACCGGCTCCCGGTAGTGGACCACGCGCGGGTCCTCGACGGTCTGGGCGAGCGACGCGCCCGGCGGCACCATCGGGTACACGTTCTCTTCGGGCGAGATGCGGAAGTCGATCAGGTAGGGGCCCGGGTGATGCGCCGCGGTCGCCAGCGCCATGCCGACGTCGTGCTTGTCCTGCACGCACGCCCCCGGTATGCCGTACGCCTCGGCCAGCTTGACGTAGTCCGGACCGTTCATGGCGACCGACTTGTAGTGATGGTCGTAGAACAGCTCCTGCCACTGCCGCACCATGCCCAGGTAACCGTTGTTCATGATGCAGATCTTCACCGGCAGGTGCTCCTGCGCAATCGTCGCCAGCTCCTGCAGCGTCATCTGGAACCCGCCGTCGCCGCAGATGCCCCAGACGCGGGAGTTGGGCCGCGCAACCTGCGCGCCGATCAGCGCGGGCACCTCGAACCCCATGACCCCAAGGCCCCCGGAAGAGACGAAAGAGTTGGGCGTCGGCATGAACAGGAACTGGGCCGCCCACATCTGGTGTTGTCCCACGCCGGTGACCACCACCGGGTCCGTGTCGTGTTCCACCAGCTTGTTGAGCTCCCGCAGCACGTATTGCGGCGTTACCACGTCGCTCTCCGGCACGTCGATGCTCGGATGCTTGTGCTCCAGGTAGCGCATGCGGTCCAGCCAGTCGAAGTGCGTGTTGGACTCCAGCAGAGGAAGCAACGCTTCGAGCGTCGCCTTCACGTCGCCGGCGAGGGCCACCTCCGTCCGAACGTTCTTGTTGAACTGGGACGGCTCGATGTCCAGGTGGATGATCTTCGCGTTCTCGCCGAACGTGCCCGGCCTGCCGACAACGCGGTCGTCGAACCGCATCCCCACGCCCACGATCACGTCGGCCTCGGTCGTGGCCAGGTTGCTCCAGTACATGCCGTGCATGCCCAGCATGCCGTAGCCCAGGTCGTGGTGCCGCGGGAAAGCGGACGTGCCGTGCAGCGTGTTCAGCACCGGCGCGTTGATGTGCTCGGCGAACGTCTGCAGCTCGTCCCAGGCGCCCGATACATGCACCCCGCGTCCGGCGATGAGCAGCGGACGCTCGGACCCGTTGATGAGGCGTGCGGCCTCACGGAGCGACTCCCCGTCCGGTGTCGCGGGCGGGAAGGGCCTCCACGCGTCTTCCACGTCCTCGAACTGGAAGCTCTCGGCCTGAACGTCCTTCGGCAGGTCGACCAGTACGGGACCGGGACGCCCTTCCTTCGCGACGCGGAACGCCTCGCGGATGGTGGGAGCGACGTCCTCCGGGCTCATCACCAGGTAGGTCTTCTTTACAACCGGGGCCGCCATCCCGCAGGTGTCGCACTCCTGGAACGCCTCGGTCCCCATGAAGGGACGGGCCACCTGCCCGGTGATCGCGACGATGGGAGTCGAGTCCATCTTGGCCGCGGTGAGTCCGGTCATCAGGTTCGTTGCTCCGGGGCCGGAGGTCGCCACGCAGACGCCCACCTTCCCGGTGAGGCGGGCGTAGGCTTCCGCCGCGTGGGCCGCCGCCTGCTCGTGCCGGACGAGTACGTGCCGGATCTGCGGGTAGTGCCAGAGCGCGTCGTAGAACGGGAGGATGGCTCCTCCCGGATGCCCGAAGATGACGTTGACGTCCTCTTGAAGGAGGGCTTCGCAGGCGGCGCTCGCGCCTATCTTCTGCATGGTCCTTTCCGTTCTATCCTGCGCGGAATAACGAGCGTCACGTGCGCAGGATGGATGGGGCGATGCCAACGGATGTCGCAAGGCCGCGACCGGCAGGCCGCGGCCTTGTAAATCGTAACCCGCACTCCTACGAGTGTCAACGAAACGTAATCGTTGGTAGTGCCTCAGTTTGGGCAGGCGAGAGGTGCGTCAATCTGGGCGGGATTGGGGTTTCACTCCCGTGCCCGTGGTACTCGGCCTCCTCCAACCCGTTCTTTCAAGAAGTCATCTAAACGTAACCTAAATTGGTTGATAAGTCACCCTATAGTCATCTCAAAGATAGGGATGCTCTGAATAACCCGTCAACGTTGAGTTGAGCGGATGGACGGGGT
>JAPPHT010000009.1:56102-114552 GCA_028874795.1 Chloroflexota bacterium | reverse complement strand
ACGTAGCCGATGTTGATGAGGAAGCAGCGCGCCGCGGCGTGGCGGTCGACGTCGACGTGCGAACCGTCAACGGCAACGACGACGTAATCGGGCGGCAGCGGCGGTGGGGGATAGGCCCCACGGAGCGCGCCGTCCTGCCGCGCGGCCAGCCACGTCGCCTTTCCTGCCGCGCGCCGGGCTTCCGTCTCGTGTGCGTCAGCACCCGCGAAATGAGTGGCGGCGCGGTCCAGCGCCCGCCGGTGCGAGCCCCACTGCTCCCGCATGGAGGGCATCGCCTCGTACAGCTGTCCGGCGGTCTTGGTCAGGTCGAGCGCCATGGCGGTTCCGATGGTCTGTCATATCCCGTCCTTGCGCAAGCGGAGCCGCCGCCCGGTTGCCGCGTCAGGTAGAATCTTCAGCGCACACCCCTTCGGGAGGAGGCGGGGCATGACCGAGATAGGCCGTCTCATCACAGCGATGGTTACGCCGTTCGACGCGGCGATGGAGATCGACTACGGGCAGGCGCGGCGGCTCGCGCAGGCGCTCGTGGCGTCCGGCAGCGACGGCCTCGTCGTCACCGGCACGACGGGCGAGAACCCCTCGCTCGCCCACGAGGAGAACCTGCGCCTCTGGACGGAGGTCAAGCAGGCCGTGGGCGACTCGGCCACCGTCATCGCGGGCTCCGGCACGAACGGCACCGGCGAGACGATCAAGCTGGCGCGGATGGCGGAAGAGGCGGGCGCTGACGCGCAACTGCTGGTCGTGCCCTACTACAACAAGCCGACCCAGGAGGGGCTGTACCGCCACTTCAGGGCCATCGCGGAGAGCACGTCCCTGCCCTGCATCCTCTACAACGTGCCGAGCCGCACCATCGTCAACATGACCGCGGAGACGACCCTGCGCCTCGCCAACGACGTGCCGAACATCATCGGCACGAAGGAGGCGTCCGGCGATTTCGCCCAGATCGCCTCCATCATCCGCGACGCGCCGGACGGGTTCCAGGTGTGGAGCGGCAACGACAGCGACACGTTCGGCGTCGTCAGCCTCGGAGGATGGGGCGTCGTCAGCGTGGCGTCGCACCTCATCGGGCGGCAGATCAAGCGGCTCATCGAGCTCACGGCGGTCGGCGACCTCGCGGCGGCGGCCGAGGAGCACAAGCGTCAGCTCCCAATGGCGTCAGGCCTCTTCGTCGTCTCGAACCCGATACCGGTCAAGCACTGCGTGAACAGGGTGGGCTTCAATGTCGGTGGGCTTCGCCTGCCGCTCGTGGAGGCGGACGAGAAGACCGCCGCGTTCCTGGATGCGATGCTGGCGCGGTACGAGATAGACCTGCCGGTGGGCGCGGCGGCGTAACAGGTCAGGCCCGCGTCAGCAGCCAGAGCCCGGCCGCCAGCAGGCCGAACACGATGATCCCGCCGGTGAGACACTCGGAGCCGCCCGCGCGGCGCAGCGGCTCCCGCGCGATGCGCGTCGTCGTCGCGGCCGAGAGCGCGCCGATGAGCCCGAGCCAGAACCCCGCGATGGCGCCATTGAACCCGGCGGTCGCTCGGTCGATGTCTGAGTCCGGACCCCAGGTCAACGAGACGAGCGCCCCGATGGCGATCCCGAGCGGGACGGCGATCGCGGTCCAGATGACGAGGCGCTTCAGGAATCCCATGGGTCTATGGTAGCAACGGCTTCGGGGCGAAGGTGCGCTGACTACCCTGACGCCTCAGCATCCACGGCCGCAGCGGCCGTCTCGTGCGCCTGCTCCTCGCTCTGGCCATCGGCGCGTGCCGCCACGTACGCGCGCTCGTAGGCTTTCGCGTACGCTGCGGCGTCCTCTTCGGATGCGTCGTCGAGCCTCTGTTCCGCATACGCTGTGGCGTAGACGTGCGAGCGCTCTTCGTTCCAGCCTTGTTCAAAGGCCCAGTCGTAGTAGGCCAGGTAGTACTCCCACGCATAGTCGTAGTAGTCGTCGCCGGTCACGTCGAAATCAAGCAGGAATGCCTGGTAGGAGCCGCGCATGTAGGCTTCCGCACGCAGAAAGGCCTCCTGCTCGGAGTAGCCCCAGTCCATCTTCGCGTGAGCGTAGACGTTGGCGAAGTCGAACGCCACGTTGTTGGCGTCCAGCCACCGCCTGTTGGTGGCCCGAAGCCACCCCCGCACGTACCCGTCGGCGTACGCGTCCGCCCACAGGTGGTCCCTGGCCAGATCATCGAACTCGTGCGTCTGGTGCGCGTGCTGGAAGCCCAGCAGGTACGCCGACGCATACTTGATGCGCAGCTGCGCGTCCCGCTGGTCCGACTCACGGTACGCCCGGGCGATGATGCTGCCTGCCTCGTCGGAATGCTCCTCGGAGTAGCCGAAGTACCTGTTCCCCGCGTAGAAGGCGGCGTACTGGTGCGCGGCGAGCCCGGCCTCCTCCGTTCGCGCGAAGGCCCTCGCGTAGCTCTCAGCGAGCGTGCCCTCGTCGGGCGTGCCCACGTAGGGACGCCTCAGGATCGGCCACCATCTGCCGACTACGCGGAACGCCTCGTCCGCCTGGGCGAGCGCCTCGACCGGCGACGCTCCTGCTGCCAGCGCCTGTTCGAACGGCTCGACGAATCGCTCCTGCGCGTACGCGTCGTAGTCCCTCAGGCGGCCCCGGCCCAGCAGCACGTCCTCCGCGATGATCGCAAAGTAGAGGACCCCGCTCGCGAAGGCGGCGGCATACTCATCCGACAGGTCCAGCGACTTCCCGTCCACGAACGCCGCCGCATACCTGGCAGCATCCTGTCCGTAGAGCCCTTCGGCGCTCGCGTGCTCCAGGCCCGTGGAGTAGTGAGGCGAGGCCGATGGGTCCGGCGTCGGCGTAGGTCTCGGTGTCGCGGTCGGCGCCGCCGTCGGCCTGAGTGTGGGTGTGGCGGTGGGGACCGGCGTACTGGTGGGAGCAGGAACAGGGGTTGCTGTTGGGGGCGGCAAAGGAGTGGGTGACGGTGTTGGCGTCGGGGTTGGTGTCGCCGTTGCCATCGGCGCAGGCGGGGTCACCGTGGGCGTCGGGGTCGCCGTCGCGGTAGGAACCGGGGGCGGCGTTGCGGTCGGCATGGACGTTGGGGTTGGGTCGGCGGCGCAGCCGCCTGCGATCGCGCTCAGCGCGGCCGCTCCCGCGGCCAGCAAGGAGACCGTGCCCTTCCTCACAGTTTACTCCATCGCATAATTGTTCATAGCAACTATACACGCGCTCAGAGCGAATCCCACTGCCAATCGCCGGTATCAAATTACGGGTCGTCTTGATACTTCCGCCAACTGTCGTACATATTCCGTGTTGCCCGTGACGAGAAACGGCGCTGCGGTTGATCGGACCGCAGCGCCGCGTTTTTTGCCGTGTTTTCCGGTCCGGGGGCTACCGGCGCCCGAACTCGCGCGGGCGGCGCGGTCCGCGGTCGCGGTCGCCGCCGCGCCGGTCGCCTCCACGGTCGCGGGGGCCTCTGTCGGCGCCGTTGCGTCCGTTGGAGCGGCTGCCAACCTCCTCCGGAGACAGGTTCTCCAGCACGGCACGGCGCGAGAGGTTGATGCGGCCCATCCGGTCGATCTCGACCACCATCACTTCCAGTTCGTCGCCCACCTTCACGGCGGCCTCGACGGACTCGACGCGCTTGGTATCGAGCTCGCTCACGTGCACCAGGCCTTCCTTGCCCGGAAGTATCTCCACGAAGGCGCCGAAGTTCATCAGCCGCGTCACCTGCCCGGCGTACCGCTCGCCGACCTCGACCTCCTTCGTCAGCCCCTCGATCATGCGGATGGCGTGCTCCGCGGCCGCCTGGTCCGACGCGCCGATGGTGACGACGCCGTCGTTCTCCACGTCCACGGACGCGCCGGTGGCCTCGATGATGCTGCGGATCGTCTTGCCGCCGGGGCCGATGAGCGCGCCGATCTTGTCGACCGGGATGCTCACGCGCGTCATGCGCGGCGCGTTGGGGTTCAGCTCCGTCCGAGGCTCCGCGAGCGTGCCGAGCATGTGGTTGAGGATGAAAGCGCGCCCCTCCTTCGCCTGAGCGAGCGCCTGCCTGAATATCTCCTGCGTGATGCCGGAGACCTTGATGTCCATCTGCAGGGCCGTGATGCCCTCGCTGGTGCCCGCGACCTTGAAGTCCATGTCGCCGAAGAAGTCCTCGACGCCCTGGATGTCCGTCAGCACCTGGAAGTTGCCCTGGTCGTCCGTCATCAGCCCCATGGCGACCCCGGAGACGGGCCGCTTGATGGGCACCCCCGCGTCCATGAGCGCCATCGTGCTCCCGCAGACGCTACCCATGGAGGTGCTGCCGTTGGAGCCGATCGCCTCGGAGACGACGCGGAACGCGTACGGGAACTCAGCCTCATCCGGGATCATGGGCGCAAGCGCCCGCTCCGCGAGCGCGCCGTGGCCGATCTCCCGCCGGCCGGTGCCCATGCGGCGCACCTCACCGGTGGAGTACGGCGGGAAGTTGTACTGGTGGATGTACCGTTTCGTGTCCTCCGGGCTGAGGCCGTCCAGCTTCTGGGTCATGGACATCGAGCCGAGTGTCGCCACCGTGAGGATCTGCGTCTCGCCGCGCTGGAAGAGCGCGGAGCCGTGCGTCCGCGGGAGCAGGCCGACCTCGCTGGAGAGCGGGCGGACCTCGGTGAGCGCGCGTCCGTCCGGGCGCTTGCCCTCTTTGATGACCTTGGCGCGCACGGTCTTCTTCAGCACGTCGTCGAATGCCTTGGCCACGTCCTTCGCGTCGAACCGCTCGCTCAACTGCTGGATGGCGTCGTGCTCGGCCTGCTTGATGCCTTCGTTGCGCTCGCCGCGGCCCTCACCCCGGTCGATGATGCTCTCCAGGGTGGAGCGCACGATGCTCTCGATGCTCGAGACCAGCTCCGGAGCGGACTCCTCGGCCAGCACGACCTCTGTCTTAGGCCTGCCGACCTCGGCAACGATCTGGTCCTGGAGGCCGATGACCTTGACGTTGTTCTCCTGACCGACGCGGAGCGCCTCCAGGACGACTTCCTCGCTCACCTCGTTCGCTCCGGCCTCGATCATGATGACGGCGTCGCGGCTGCCCGCGATCGTCAGGTCGAGCTTGCCTGCGGCGAGCTGCTCGTATGTGGGGTTCACGACGAGTTCGCCGTCCACGTAACCCATGCGGGTCGCGGCGACGGGACCGTCGAACGGTATCTGGGAGACGGAGAGCGCGGCGGACGCGCCGATGATGCCGAGGATGTCCGGCTGGTTCTCGTGGTCGGCGGAGAGGACGGTGATGACGACCTGCACCTCGTTCAGCATCCGCTTCGAGAAGCGCGGCCGCAGTGGCCGGTCGGTCAGCCGCGCGGCGAGCGTCGCCTCCGTGGTCGGGCGTCCCTCGCGGCGGAAGAAGCTGCCGGGGATGCGACCCACGGCATAGAGGCGCTCTTCGTACTCGATGGTGAGCGGGAAGAAGTCCCCGCCCTCACGGGCGCGTCCCATCACCGCGGTGACGAGCACGACCGCATCGCCGTAGCGCACGACGGCTGAGCCGTGCGCCTGCTGTGCCAGCTTGCCCGTCTCTATGGAGAGGGTTCGTCCGGCTACTTCTATCTCATGGTACGTGGGCATAGGTAAACAACTCCTGTTCTTCGCAGGCCGTGCGCGGGGGGAACTCTGTAACGGGTCAGGAGTGTCGGCTGGCTTATAGAGGAACAGCGCCTCTTTGCAAGGCGCTGTTTCCGGGGCGCGCTATCTGCGGAGCCCAAGCCTGCTGATGACCGTCCGGTAGCGTCCTACGTCCTCTCTGGCGAGATAACGCAGGAGACGGCGGCGGCGCCCGACCAATTTCAGGAGACCTCTGCGCGTGGCGTGGTCTTTATGGTTCCGGCGGAGGTGATCGGTCAGGCCGCGTATACGCTCGGAGAGAAGTGCCACCTGCACTTCCGTGGAGCCGGTGTCGCCCGGCTTCGCCTGGTACTCTCCGATGATGCGTTGCTTGGTTGCTGTATCCAGCATGTTCCGTCCCGCGGGACCTTAATCGTCTGTCCGCTTTTCTTCTTCGCGCACCAGTATACACCATCGCGGTGGGGTGTGAAGTGGCGGACGTCACTGACTACAAACAGCAACGCCTCGCAACGCCTCAGTACGTCGCACCGGGTCTTCGACCGCCGCCGCTCCGGTGGATGGCGACCATGAGATGGCCGCCGATGATGAGGACCATATAGGCCAGCACCCACACGCCGTGCCAGACGTATCCCAGGTTCAAGCGCTTGAGCGCCTCTTCCCGGGAGTGGCCCAACGCCGTGAAGTCTATCTCCCAGGAGCGCAGCAGGTTGTGGTCGGGCAGGACGCTCGGGAGGTCGGGCGACACGTAGATCGTGAGGATGGTGATGGCTCCGAGCGCTGTCGCAAGCATCCCCACTGCCGTCGTCGTCGAGAGCATGAACCGCCGGTCGCGTTCGGTGAGATCGAGGCCGGGATCGCGGAGTACTAACAACCCGGTGAATGCGGCGCCGAGAGCCGGCAGGAGGACCGCCATCTGTATGGACACCGAGATGTTGGAGACAACGAGGACGACCGCGTACACGAAGACCACCGGCGGCAGCGCTACCCAGACTGCCCGCTGGAGGGCATGGCTCCCGCCCCTGCCGCTGGTGTACTGCCACCGCCACAACCGTTGAAACATCCGCGCGGCTACGGACGCGACAATAAGGTTCACGACGAGGGCCAGCATGTAGGGGAGCTGGGTGCCGGAGAGACCCCTGATCGTATAGAAGTTGTAGTGGTCGGTTCGTATCTGGGCGAACTGCAGCAGCGGGGTCGTCAACAGGAAGAACAACGAGATCCAGAAGAACTCCCTGAGGCCCGCGTCACGGTCCGGGAGCAGGAACCCCTGCGCCAGCACGATCCCCACGACGAAGGCGATGTACACATAGGGCATCCATCCGCCGGTCGTGCCGAAGTACGACAGGGCGTACCCCCCACCGGCGATGCAGATGCTAAGCGGCAGGACCCTGAGGAGCCAGAAACGGAGCGCGGCCCGGGGGGCTGTCGACATGTCTGTGGATGCCGGTTCCCGTTCGCCTGCCGCAACGCCGGGGACGGACAACGCGCCCCGCGTTGCAGTATGGCCTGTGACTTCTTCTCCGTTGCGTCCGGCCGCCCGGCGCAGGGCCGTGGGGAAATCAGGCGCAAGCCCGGCCAGCAGTATCAGGCCGGCTGTCTCTTCATGCGACAGGTTGAGGGCTGCGCCGAACACCCTCAGGCGTCGAAGGGTGGGACGAGTACCGCCGGACTCCCACCGCGAAACGGTACCGTGGCTGTACCGCTCCGCGTAGTCACTGTCCACCGCCGCCATTCGCGCCAACAGCGCTTCTTGCGTAAGACCCCTCCGGCCATCACCGGAAGGGAAGTTCTCGCGGTAGGACCTCATCAAGGACCCTACCTGAGCCGCTCTGGCGTTCTGCACATCCCGTTCGGCCATGTCTACGCATCTCGTTGCCGTATATATCAATTGTCGCACATCTCAAGAGGAGAGCGTCAAAGAACGTCGATGCACAGACATATGGCGGAGCCTCGCCTACCGTCGGCGCTGAAGGCCACAGAAGGACGCGCGAAGGTGTCGTTCGAAAGACTCACCCAGCAGGTGAGTGACAGACAGGAGGTGGACCGATGCGCTATATGAGTGTTCTTGCCTACCGTAGTCGCACGATCGCGCTGGCGCTGATCGCGGCAGCCGCGATCGCTGCCGTGCCATTGGCGCTGTCGCCGCCCTCGGCGCAGGGCTCCCCGGAAAGCCCGGCAACCATGGAAGAGTGCGGCGAGGAGCTGACCGCCGGACGCGCGGTGGCCTGCGCGCGTGGCCGCTTCGCGGTCACCACCGTCCGCCCTGACGGGGAATACCAGATCAACTGGAGCGCATGGGCCGATGGGCGCCAGGACGTCGACCGCTACTCCATCCAGCGGCTCCGGTTCATGTACCGCTATGACTTCACACGGGAAGACGACGGGACCTCCGTTGATGACGCCGATTACACCGTGCCCGACACGCGCAGTTGCCGGCCCTGGGGTATGGAGAGGGATGGTCAGAATGAGGTGACCCGGTATGCCTGGTTCTGTACGGGCATCAGCAACGTCCGCGTAGACCCTTCCGGTGGACCGACATCGGCGGAGCAGTTGGAAGCCTACAGCGACTCCTACACGTTATCGGACTACAGCGGCTCGCTGCTGGCGCCTGGACGGAAGCATGACGTTCCCGTACAGGCGTTGTTGATCCCCGGCGACAAGGAAGAACCACACCCGGACAACCCACAGAGTTGGAGGGACCGGCTGACGACGCAGCAGGTGGAGGACGGGACGACCAGTCTGCTCGCGAGCGAGGTCGAGATGCACCTCTACGTGATCTACGTTCACTACGATGGCGGACGGGTCTCGCGATACCACGAACTCATAACCGGCGGGCCCTTCGACGACAGGTGATCGACGACTGAAGGGGAGGATGGATTGGTTACAGGGCTGCCCCTGGCGTGGCTGAGGGCAGCCTGTTCGCGTCTCACGCGTGCCGGCCCATAGTATGCTTGCCCCGCTGTCGCGACCCGCGAGAGGAGGCCAGCCATGACGGAGCTGCCGACCCAGGACGAAGTCCTTTCCTACTTCAACTCGCTGAGCAACTGGGGCCGGTGGGGCGATGACGACGAGCTTGGCACCATGAACCACATCACACCGGAGACGCGCCGCCGCGCGGTGTCGCTTGTGCGGGAGGGCGTCACGGTGTCCTGCGCGAGGACGCTCAGCAACGCCAACGGGCCGGACGTGACCGCAACCCCCGTCCACTACATGATCGAGTCGGGCGAGGGCTATGCACACGATGAGAAGGCAGGCCCGCCGCGCGCCGCGCAGACATCGTCGGACTTCATCGGCGTCGCCTTCCACGGGCACGTCGTCACTCACGTCGACAGCCTGTCGCACTTCTTCTTCGACGGGCAGATGTACAACGGCAAGCCGTCCAGCCTCGTCTCCACGCGCTACGGCGCGCTGAGGGAGTCGATAGAGGTGCTGCGGGGCGGCGTCCTTGCCCGCGGGGTGCTGCTGGACATCCCCAGGCTGCGTGGCGTGCCGTGGTTCAACCCCGGCGAGGGCATCCTGCGCGAGGACCTCGAAGCGGCAGAGGCCGCACAGAACGTCCGCGTCGAGCCCGGCGACGTCCTGCTCGTGCGGACGGGGCAGCTCCACCGCCGTGCGGAGCTCGGGCCGTGGAACATCGCGGCGGAGGGCGGCACCGGCACCCACGCCAACTGCCTCCCGTACTTCCACGAGCGTTCCATCGCCATGCTGGGCTCGGACACCGGCAACAGCCTCATCCACCCAGACTTCGACAAACTGTCCAATCCCACGCACCAGGTGGGCATCGTGGCCATGGGCCTCTGGATACTGGACAACGCGGACCTGGAAGGTCTCGCGGAGGCGTGCGCCGATCGGGGCCGCTGGGAGTTCATGATTACCATCAACCCCCTGCGCATCGAGGGCGGAACCGGCTCTCCTGCGAATCCCGTAGCGGTATTCTGAGATTGTCTATCTGCCCCGTCGCGGGCCGGCTAGCCGCAGAAATCTGAGATCGCCTCGCCAACTCTGCCGCGCACTCCGCCCCTCACTACGAACTGGAACTGCCGGTCCCCTATGGCCACGAGTGAGGTTTCTCCACTCTCCAGACCCTGGGCGAAGGCCTCGAGGCCGCCTTCGAGCAGGACTGCCAGCGCCTCCAACTCGACATGGATGTGCTGGACGGACGACGGCGCCGGCTCCATCTCGCGGATCAGTTGCGCGTTTGATCGCAGCGCCGACGAGACCACCGTCACCTGCGCGTTCCAGGCCTGATCGTCGAAGAGAGTAGGGTCAACACTCAGCTGATATGCCAGTTCGGCGAGGGTGCTCATAGGCTCCGCCAAGGACGCTACCACCTCGCGCACCTGATCGAAGTAAGCGCTCACGTCTGGTGGTGGGCAGGGCTCCGGGGTAGGCGTGGCGGTCGCGGTCGGAGCCAGGGTGGGGGTTGCTGTCGGAGTCGGGGTGGGCGTTGCTGTGGGGACGGGAAGGAGAGTGGGAGTAGGCTCCGGCGTCGGCACTGACGTGGATGCAGGCTCCGGTCTCGCTGCGGTCGCCTCGATCTCCACCGTGGGAGTCGGTGTGAAGGCTGGCATCGCCGTTGGTATCGGCGTGGGCGTAGACCTCGTCACAGAAACGGAGAATCCTCCGGAGCACGCAGCCAGCGCGGGAAGCGATGCGGTGAGCACAAAGAGCAGGACGACGAGCGGGAACGAGCGCAAACGGAAGCTCCCAGCGGCACAGGGCAGGACTACACCGGAGTATAGCCGAGTGTGACATCCGCCCATTGCCCGTTCGAGGCAGGGCCCGCTACGCTGGTTCCCCTACATGGGATCGGGTTCCGGCCTCTGGCTCCCGCCCGGTTGGAAGTGCAGTGTTACCAATTGTTGCTGAATGTTGCAGGTGGAACTTGCCCTGTCTTCTGCAGCCGCCCCGGCAGGCGTGCGCCGGTTTGCCATTCCTGCACAGCATCGCTATCGTCCCCGCCATTCCCCGTCGTGAGGAGCACTCGTGAAGATTACCAACGTCCAGGCCACCACCCATAACGTGCCGGTGCCCGTCCCGCTGATGGATGAGCCCGTCATGCGCCCGTTCGTCTTCTGCCAGGTCGACACCGACGCCGGCGTCACCGGCTATGGCATCTCCGGCCCCATCCAGCGGAAGGCCGTGCGCGAGCACATCAACGCCGAGCTCGGCCCCCTCGTCACCGGCATGGACCCCATGGACACGGAGCGCATCTGGCACCTCTGCTACGTCGAGCACAATCCCCGCTCACAGACGGGCGTCTGGTCGAGCGCAGTGAGCGCCATCGACATCGCGCTGTGGGACATCAAGGGCAAGGCGCTGGGCGTCCCGGTCTGGCGTCTGCTGGGCGGCGCGCAGCCGAACGTCCCGGCCTACATCACGTTCGGCCTGCCGGAGTACACGGAGGAGCAGCTCGTACAGGTGGCCCGCGACTTCGTGGCCCAGGGCGAGGACAAGCTCAAGATGGTCGTGGGCGTTGCGGGCGACCACCAGGGCTGGCGCGAGGACTCCGACCGCGTGCACGCCGTTCGGGACGCCATCGGCCCCGGCGTGCAGCTCTCGATGGACGCGAACTACATGCTCCAGTTCAACAACGCCCTGAACCTCGCGAAGGCGGTGGAGGAGTGCAACGTCGAGTGGTTCGAGGAGCCGGTGTGGGGGAACGACGCTCCTCTGCTCCACGAGCTGCGGATGCGCACCAGCATCCCTATCTCGGCCGGACAGAACGAGGGGCACCGCTTCCGCGCCCGCGAGCTGCTCGTGCACCAGGCTGTCGACATCCTTCAGCCCAATGTCGTCTACTGCGGCGGCTACACGGAGGGGATGAAGTTCGCGGCACTCGCACAGGCGTTCAACCTGCCGATAGCGAACGGCGGCGGCTGGCCCCACCACAACATGCACCTGCAGGCTGCGGTCCCGAACGGTTGGCGCATCGAGTACCACTACGTGATGTGGAAGTGCGGCGAGATGGTGTTCGACGGCTGCGTCGGCCCGCAACGGGGCTGGACGCAGATGCCGGAGACGCCTGGCCTGGGCCTGGAGCCGAAGTGGGACGCGCTCGCCGAATGGCGGGAATAGCAGAAGGGCCCAGCTCCTTCCCGGAGCCGAGCCCTTCCAACGGACCCTCTGTCATGCGCGGGGCTAGATGGCCGCGTCGCCTCGCTCGCCGGTGCGCACGCGCACGACCTCGCTGACCTGCGAGACGAATATCTTGCCGTCGCCGATCTCGCCGTTGTCCGGCGTCCTGGCTGCCTCGATGATCGCGGCGATCACCGCTTCCTGCATGTCGTCCGTGACGACGGTGCGCACGAGTGTCTTGGGCACCGACGCTCGGCTCGCCATCGTGCCGCCGCGTCCGACGAAGACTTCGACCCCGCGCTGGCGCCCCTCACCCGTCACGTTGACGTAGTAGAAGCCCTGGCATCCCGCGTCCTGCAACGCTTCCGTGACCCGGTGGATGCGCTCCGGCCGGACTATCGCTTCTATGCTTATCATGGCTGTTATCCCCTCTTCTCGTTCCCTGGGGGTACGCCGCCTCAGCATACCCCGGGGCCGTTCCTCGTTGTTAGTCGACCGTCCTAGTCGGCGCCGTCACTCACGTAGGCGCGCTCACCGTGAGCGGCCACGTCCAGGCCGGTGCCCTCGTCACGCTCGCTGACGCGCAGGCCGAGACCCGGGATCAGGTCGAGCACCTTCAGGATGATGAGCGATGCGATGAACGAGTAGGCCATCGTTGCAACGACCCCAACGGCCTGTATCCCCAACTGCTCGATGTTGCCCTCAACAAGGCCTTTGACACCGTCCGTAAACACCGAGACCGTGAAGATACCGGTCGCCAGCGCCCCCCAGATGCCGCCGATGCCGTGGACCGCGAACACGTCCAGCGCATCGTCGACCCCGAGCCTCGGACGGATCAGCACGGCGAGGTAGCAGAACACGCCCGCGCCGAACCCTATGGCCAGCGCGCCCATGACGCCTACCGCCCCCGCGGCAGGGGTGATGGCGACGAGACCGCCGACAGCGCCCGTCGCGACTCCGGCTGCGCTCATGCGCTTGTTCTGGATCTGAGACAGGATGCCCCACGTGAGCGCCGCAGTCGCGGCAGCCGTGTTCGTCACGAGGAACGCGTTGATGGCGACTCCGTCCGCCGCGAGACCGGAGCCAGCGTTGAACCCGAACCACCCGAACCACAGGAGCGCGGCGCCGATCACCACGTAAGGCACGTTGCCGGGCTCCAGGCCGGGGTCCCGCCGCTTGCCGACCAGCAGCGCAGCGGCCACGGCGGCCATGGCGGCGTTGATGTGGACGACCGTGCCGCCCGCGAAGTCGAGCGCGCCGAGGTCGAACAGCCAGCCGTTGCCCGCCCATACCCAGTGGGCGATGGGCGCGTAGACCAGCGTCACCCAGACGACCAGGAAGACGAGGTAGGTGGTGAACTTGAACCGCTCCACCATCGCCCCCGTGATCAGGGCCGGCGTGATGATGGCGAACATCATCTGGAAGACGGCGAACAGCATGTCGTCGCCGGGCTCAACGCCCGACAGGCCGAGTAGAGAGAGGTCTCCCACGATGGCGCTGCCCTCGCCGAACGCGATGCTGTAGCCCCAGAGGACCCAGACCACGCTGACCACTGCCATGCTCATGAAGCTCAGCATGATGGTGCTGATGACGTTGCGGCTGCGGACGAGTCCTCCGTAGAAGAAGGCGAGCCCCGGCGTCATGAGCAACACCAGGGCCGATGCGGTTAGCAACCAGGCTATCGAACCACTGTCCATTGCGGCACTCCTCCCATTGCGTGATGGAAGCAGTATCCGAGGCAGGTTTTACGCCGGTGTTTCCGGCGTATTACGAATCTGTAACAAAGCCGAACAACGAACCGAAAGCCATCCGGTTGGCCTGAAGTGGCCGGAGAGATACACTGCTCCGGCTCTCCCTTCCAGGCGCCGCCTTGCTCAACATCTTTCTCACAGTCGTACTGCCCATCTTTCTCGTGGCCGGCGCCGGCGCAGCGTTGCAGAGGGTGCGGCCCGGCCCCCTCGGCCTGCTTGCTCCCGCGTCGCTCTACATCTTTGCCCCGGCCCTCGCCCTGGACGGCCTTCTGCAGACGGAACTACCGCTGGACGTTTCGCTCCGCATCGTCGGGGCCGCTGCAACCATCCTCATCGCGATGGTCGCCGTCTCGTGGATCGTGGCGCGGGTGTTGCGACTCGACCGGACGAACGAGAGCGGCTTCATGCTCACCGGGACGTTCGGCAACGCGGGGAACATGGGCATCCCCGTCGCCTTCCTCGCGTTCGGGGATGACGGCCTGGCCGTGGCGATCATGGTGTTCATCACCCAGAGCTCCATCAGCTGGCCCATCGGCATCTACATCGCCGCGCGCGGACGAACGCGGGGCTGGGCTCCTCTGCTCACCGCGGTCAAGGCCCCGGTCCTGTACGTGGTCCCGGTTGCGCTCGTGGTGCGCGCACTCGACTGGACGCTCCCCGTGACCATAGAACGCCCGATCGGCCTGCTGGCGGACGCCGCCATCCCCGGCATGCTGCTCGTGCTCGGCTACCAGTTGGCGCTGGGCATCGCATTGGACCGTCCCGGCAGCATCGCGGCGGCGCTCATCACGCGCCTCGTTGTAGGAGCGGCTGCCGGTGTGGGGATCGCCACGCTCTTCGGACTGGACGGGGTTGTCCGCAACACCGTGGTGCTCATCGCAGCGATGCCCGCCGCCGTGTTCATCACCATCCTCGCGACGGAGTACCGCACTTCACCGCGCTTCGTGGCGACCATAGTCGTCGCGAGCACGATCGCCAGCCTCGCGACGCTCACCGTTATCATCAACCTGCTGGAGCGTCAGGCGTGACCACGCGCATACCATACGGTCCACGAGAAGAGGTGCGCCTGTGAAGATCGGTATCTCCTTCCCTACCCTCGAACTGCACGACCCTGAAGAGATCAAGGCGTTCGCGCAGGGCGCGGAGCAACTCGGATTCCACCACATGACGGCACTCGAGCACACCCTCGGCGTCCGGACGAGCGCCAGCTACACGCCGGACGTCCACATCCACGAACCCCTGGTGCTATTCGCGTTCCTCGCCGCGGTCACCCGGACGATCCAGTTCGCAAACTCGATACTCATCCTCCCGCAGCGGCAGACCGTGGTCGTCGCTCGCCAGGCGGCGGAGATCGACGCGCTCTCCGGAGGACGCCTGCGCCTCGGTATCGGTCTCGGCAGCAACGAGGAGGAGGCGATCGGCCTCGGCACTGACTTCCACAGCCGTGGAGCCCGCGTCGAGGAGCAGATCGAGGTCATGCGTATGCTGTGGACCCAGGACGTCGTGAACTTCGATGGGCGTTGGCACCACATCATCGACGGCGGGCTCACGGTGCTGCCCGTGCAGAGGCCCATCCCCATCTGGATCGGTGGAGGACACGGCAAACGTCCACTCGAGCGCATCGGCCGGCTCGCCGACGGCTGGGTTGCCAGCAGCTCCGCTCAGGGAGATGCGGAAGCGCAACTCGACACCATCCGGAACGCATCGGTGGCTGCCGGCCGCCCGCGGGACGCCGTCCAGGTCCAGGGGCGCATGCCGCTCGTGGGAGGCGGTGCGGACAGATGGGCCTCAGCCGCCGAGCGCTGGCTCGAGCTCGGCGCGACTCACCTGGCCGTCAACACGAGCCGCGGCGGGTTCACAACGGCTGCCGAGCACCTCGCTCTAGCCGAGCGTTTCATGGACGAGGTGGGTACGGGTCTCGCCGACCAGCCCACGAACGCGTTCTAGGCGGGGGCGGCCTCCGGCAGCGGGTCACCGTTGAGCGTGAACACGGACGTCACTTCCACGTTCTGC
Source organism: Chloroflexota bacterium (assembly GCA_028874795.1). Classification (GTDB taxonomy): domain Bacteria; phylum Chloroflexota; class Dehalococcoidia; order Lucifugimonadales; family Australimonadaceae; genus Bin16. Next base: position 99,159 of record JAPPHT010000009.1, on the reverse strand, counting down.
AACAGCGACTGGAGCGCATAGCAGCTGGCTTCCGCCATGTCGACGAGGCGGCGGACACGCTCGGACGGCTCTTCCGATTCCACGTCGACGCTGGTCTCGAGGCCGGCGGGTCCGCCGACGATGGTGCCCGCGAGCGCCGAGCCGTCGCGGTAGAAGCGTGCGGTCTGCCGCAGCCGCACCTTCGTGTAGGAGATGTGGGTCATCTCGCTCAGCCGAGCGAGTTGGGTGAGCAGTCAGAACGCGACGCCCGCCGAGAAATAGGCGAGCGGGGAGGGCGCGGTATCGTCGCCGCCGATGCGCGTGCCTTCGTCGCACAGCATCTCGAACGCACTGCCGCTGCCGGATTGGACGCGCGCCAGTTTGCGCTGTCGCTCGAGCGTCTCCGCCTCGACCTGAATGACGATCTCCCGCCGGACGCCGTCCTGGTTTCCGGCTCTTGGCTCCGACTCCCTCGTTTCGACCTTCCTGACAATCTCTTCCATGACACTGTTCCTTCTGCAAGGGTGGGAGCGTCGTTGATAACAGGCTTTTGGAGGCGACGGGCGGAATCGAACCGCCGAATAGAGGTTTTGCAGACCTCCGCCTTAACCACTTGGCTACGTCGCCGCGACATACCAGATTAGCCAGAACGCTCTCCCTCGTCAACGACAGTAGCGGAGATGCCCGCAAGAGTGTCGTGACGCTTGGTAGAATGACCTTGCAGTCTGAACGTCCGCTCCATAGCCGGACACATCTGAAACCATGCCCCTACCTGCCCTGCTCATCCCCCTGGCCATCGCCGGTGGCTCCGCCGTAGCCCAGGCGGCCGCGAAGCTCAAGAGCCACGAGCGGCTCAACGCGCTGCAGTCCGAGCTGCAGGAACTGGAGTCGCTCCACCGGGACGAGATGCTGCAGCACTATGAACGCCATATCGTGCTCTGCCATCGGCTGAGCCTGCCGGGACCGGAGTTGCCGGCTTCCCTTCAGGAGCATGAGGAACCTCCCCCGCCTCCGCCGATCTGGCAGCGGCTCCTCAGACGCCGGAAGCGCACGGTCGCCGACGGCTCTCCCCATTCCCGGGCAAGCATCATCGGACGCCAGGGGGCAGGCTTCGTGGCCGGCACCGTCTGGAAGGCCTGGTCTGCCACGATCATGAACCTGCTGCGTCCCATAACAGCCAAGCTGCTGACTCTCTTTCCCGGGGCCGCTCCAGCCATCGGAACGGGTAGCTCGCTCGTGTTCGGTGTGAGCCTGCGATTCGCTCTGGGCGTGGTGAGTGTGGCCGCCATCGTCATCGGGCCACTCCTGTTGGTGTGGGCCGTCGTCCGGGAAGTCCGAAAGGTGCGAAAGGCCCGGCGGGAACTGGAGACGATCCGGAATCTGCGGCGAACGGAACTCGCGAGCTACGCCGCGCTGACCCGGCAACTGCAATGGCAGGCGCGCAGGCCGGTATACCCGGGTTGCCGCGTCGGCACCAAGGTGCGTTCCGCGACTCCTTACTCTCCCCATCAGCGACGGACCACTCGTCCCGTTCGTGCGGCGCATCCCGGTGGTCGTCCCCAGTCCGACCACAGCAGCCGCACCGCGTCCGCGGCTTGACGGCGGCCTCTTTGTTCACACCTGGCGAGCCTGACGCGCGGCCCCCTAGAGCTCCAACTCCGCGCTGACGCCGTACTCTTGGGCGAGCGCGGCGAGCTTGCCCCAGGTGGCGTCCTCCACGAAGACCCCCTCCTGCAGGCGGCGCTGCGTGTTGCGGTACTCTATCTCGCCGGGATAGAGGATCTCGTCGAACCCCGCGGCGCGCTTGGACGCCTTCAGGTAACCGGCGAGCTCCGCTACCTGCCGCTTGAACTCGTCCAGCGGCCGGAACGCCGACACGTCGAACACGGCCATGAAGCAGCCGTCGTTGTGGAACCCGCGCGGGTCGTGGCCGAAACCGAGGCCCGTCAGCAGGCCGGAGAGGATCTCCACGATCACGGAGAGGCCATAGCCCTTGTATCCCTCCGAACCGCCGAGCGGCAGCAGCGCGCCGCCCGCGCCACGCAGCACGTTGGGGTCCGTCGCGGGGTTGCCGTCGCTGTCGACGACCCATCCTTCCGGTATCGGAACGCCTCGCGCCGCGGCGAGCTCGATCTTGCCCGCCGCCACCGCACTCGTCGCCATGTCCACGAACAGTGGCCCCTCGAGGTCGCTCGGCACCGCGACGCAGATCGGGTTCGTGCCAAGCCTGGGCTCGCGTCCGCCGAACGGGGCGACGTTCTTCGTCGTGCGACCGGAGTCCGCGGTCATCAGGCCGATCATGCCCGCACGCTCGGCCATCAGCGGATAGTCGGCGACGCGCCCGACGTGACTCTGGCGGTAGACCGTCGCTGCGGCTGCGCCCTGCTGTTTCGCCTTCTCGATGAGGAGCCCCATCGCCCGCTCGGACACGACGTAGCCGAACCCCCAGTGGCCGTCTACCACAAGCGTCGAGGGTGTCTCGTTGACGATGTCGAACGGCGCGCCCGGGACGATGTGTCCGCGCTTGATGCGGTCTATGTAGGTGGGCACCTGGATGATGCCGTGGGAGTCGTGTCCCGCGAGGTTCGCGCCGATGACGTGCCTCGAAATGACGCCTGCCTCTTCGGCGCTCGCTCCGGCGCGCTGGAGCAGGCGGTCAGCGATGGTGTGCAGTCTGTCGTGGGAAACGGTTGGCATGGCTCCTCCGTCGCACGTGGGCGTGCGGAGCGGATTGTACCGCCAACGCAGAAAGCGATGGCCCTGACGGATGGAGCGGAGGCATGAAGAAGCCCCGGCTCCGCCGGGGCTTCTCTCGGATGCTGGTGGTGCGCAGGAAGAGATTTGAACTCTTACGGGACTTCTCCCACTGCCCCCTCAAGACAGCGTGTCTACCTATTCCACCACCTGCGCTCTAGCCGGTCAGTGGCAGGAGTGGAAGGATTCGAACCCTCGACCGGCGGTTTTGGAGACCGCTGCTCTACCAGGCTGAGCTACACTCCTGCGCTACATCACAGGCTAGCACCCGCCGCCTCTGAGGGTCAATCGCTCCTGAGCGGAACCCTCTCCTTAAAGGAAGAGCCCCTCCGCTCAGGAGGGGCTGATCAAGGGCGGTAGGCCTTGCTGGAACTGGTGGGCCCGGCAACCCGTACCGTCATCAATCACAAAGGTACACGGCGATTTCCGCGTGAGTACGGGACATTAATGCTCTGCCCGGACATTGTCAATACATCCGGAATGCGAATCCATGAACAGAATATCCAGAATGTCTCCAGCAGTTTGACCAGAGTATCTGCGGCGTTCATGCCGCATCACGTCAGCACCTGCTTGACACTCCTCCCTTGCGCCACTAGCCTGCCCGCCGACCCGCACACTGGAGTAGCCAAGCGTGTCCGTACTCACGCCAGCGATGCAGGCCGCCGTCGGGCGCGACGGCGAACCCCGCACTACCATCATCGAGCGCGGCGCCATCGAGCGCTTCGCCGCCGCTATCGGTGACGACAACCCCGCCTACGCGGACGTTGCGCCCCCGACATTCCTGCGCTCCGTCGGCCTCGCCATCCCCACTCTTCCCGACAGCGAGGCCGTTCCGCGCGTGCTGGACGGTGGCAGCGAGTGGACGTACGGCGAGCCTGTGCGTCCAGGTGACGCCATCACGTTCGTCACGCAGATGGAGAACCTCATCGAGCGGGAAGGCCGCATGGGGTCGATGCTCATCGCCACCTATGTCACCCGCTACACCAACCAGCGCGGCGAACTCGCCGCCACGCAACGCAACACCCTCATCAGGATGCCCGCAGCATGAGCACGCAGCCGTACCTGGACGACGCCACGGTAGGAACGGAGTTACCCCCGCTGGTCAAAGAGCCGACGACGCGCCAGCTGGTGATGTACGCGGGCGCCTCCGGGGATTTCTATGAGATCCACTACGACAAGGACTTCGCCGCGGAGCAGGGTCTGCCCGGCGTGATCCTGCACGGCGCGCTGAAGAGCGCGTACCTCGGCCAACTCATGACCGACTGGATGGGCGCGGAAGGGCAACTGCTATCGCTCTCGGTGCGCTACCGCGAGATGGACGTCCCGGGTGACGTGCTGACGTGCAAGGGCACTGTAGTGGAGCGGGACGAGGAGGCGGGCTCTGTGCGCTGCGAGATCTGGATCGAGAACGGCGCGGGCGTCCGCACGACAACGGGCGAGGCGGTGGTGGCGCTGCCGGCGCGCTAGGCCGATCCGTCCTGCATCGCCTCCCATTCCTCGCGGTTCAGTTCCATCAGGATGAAGTTGTAACCGGCGCGACGCACCGGCTTCACCTCGCGGAAGCCACACAGCGCGAACGCGCGGCGGGCGCGGGCGTTCCACTCCAGTGTGTGCAGATAGAGCCGGTTCATGGCCGCATTCTTGAAACACTGCCCTACGAGTAGCTGCACCGCCTCCCGTCCGAAGCCCCTGCCCCAGTAATCACGGTTGCCGACCAGGATGCCGACCTCGCACTGCCCCTTGAAGTTGTCTATGTCGTAGACCATGCAGTTGCCGATGTGCAGGCCGTCCAGCGTGTCGATACCGTAGCGGCGCACCCAGGGCGTGGGGTACTTCAACTCGTTGGCATAGTCGCGCAGGAAGTCGGCGAGCGGCTGTCTGAGGCGCGGCGCAGCGTCAAGCTCGGCGAGTTCCTGGTCCGACCGCCAACGGTGATCGTCCTCGCCGTCCTCTATCCGCTTCTCGCGGAGCACGACCTTCTGTCCGCGGATGCTGATCTCGGTCATCCGACGGCCTCCGCACCCAGCGCCTCCATGGCTCTGCGCAACACCTCACGCTCGGAAGGGTAGGTCAGCGTTTCGAGCGCCTCTGCCGCGGACGCCCAGCGCACGACTTCGAACTCGGGGTCGTGGTCGTCGAACGAGCCGCCGCGTGGATGCATCAGGTAGAAGTAGACCCGCTTGTGGATGCGTCCGGCGTCGCGGGTGAACCAGTACTCGATGTGTCCCAACGAGGCCGCTATCTCCACCTCCAGTCCGGTCTCCTCCCGGACTTCGCGCAGCGCCGTCTGCTCCAGGGATTCGTCGCCGTCCGGTGTACCCTTGGGCAACGCCCAGAGGCCGGTCCTGAGCCGGCCGCAGAGCGCCACCATAACGTCCCCTTCACGTTCCTCGTAGACGACACCGCCGGCAGATACCGCGTGTGCGACCCGCAAACCGCCCGCCATGCCTACGGCTCCTCCAGCGCCAGCATCGAGAAGTCTCCCTCGTCAGCTTCGAGCGCGCGCAGCGCCTCCTGCGCGGCCTCGCTCAGGGTCGGGTCGCCCTGCTCGACGTAGTGCTTGAGGAGCTTGCGCGCCGCCGCGCCGCCGATGCCGCCGATCGCATGGACCGCGGCGAGCGACACCTGCGGGTCGTCGTCGGTCACCAGATCGTGCAGGTGCGGCAATGTCTTCGCGTCGGCGAGTTCGCGCGCCGCGTTTGCCGCCTCGAAGCGCATCGCGGCGACGCTGCTCCCGAACTCCTGCTCGATGATGGGCAGCCACACGGGGTCGCAGGTACGTCCCATCGCATAGACGGCGCTCTGCCGCAGCAGCGGCTCGCCGCTGCGGTAGGCCCACCGGATCCAGTCCGACACGTCGGCGTGGCGCATCGGTGCGATGGCTTCCAGCGCCCTGCGGCGCACCGCGGTCTCCTCCTCGCTGTCTTCCAGCGCGCCGAGGAGTGCGTTCCGCACCACTGCCACATCCCGATCGATCAGCTTCCCCTCCTCGGCGAGCTCGGCGAAGTGGCCGAGCGCGCTGGCAGCCGCCGCGCGCGCCTCGTGAGACTCGTCGCTTTCAAGCATCGCGACAAGCGGGGCGATGACGATGCGGTCGCCAGTCTCCCACAGTCCGGCTGCGGCACTCGCCCGCACGGGAGCATCGTCGTCCGCCAATGCGGCGCACAGCAGCCCGGTGAACTCCATCTCGATATTGTCCTCGGCCATCCCGGTCACGGCGCGGATGATCATCAGCCGCCGGGACGTCGGGATATCGTTCCATCTCTCCAGCAGTTCGCGCTGCTCCTCCGGCGTCAGGCCGCTGAGTTGCCCGAGAAGCGACGGCTTCAGCTCGCTGCCCGCGTCCAACAATCGGGGGATGACATCTCCGAGCGTCATGCCGCCTAACCCCCGCTGGAGACCGAGATACCACCGACAGCTATGGGAGGCGCGTACAGCCCGCCGCCCATCCAGCGGCCTTCGCTGCCCAGCGCCAGCACCTCGTTCAGCGCCCGGTATGCATTGCCGGATATCATCGTGTTCTTCACGCGACCCACCACCCGGCCGCGCTCCACCTTATAGCCCAGCAGCACGTTCGCGTTGAAGTCTCCGCCGAGCACGTTGCTCTGACCGGCGCCCAGCAGCCGCTCCACGATGAGCGCTTCGTCCATGGACGCGATGATGTCGTCCAGGGCGGCATCGCCCTCGTCAACGAGCAGGACGCTCGTCGAAGGTCCCGGCAGCGAGCCGAGTCCCCGCTCGCCCGCACCCGTGCTCACGGCGCCCGCCTGCCCCGCCGTCTGCAGGTCGTAGAAGAACGCCGACGCCACACCGGAAGCGATGAGCGGCAAACGGCGACTCGCCACGCACTCATCGTCCGCGGGACGTGCGCCCGGGGCATCGGCCAGCGTCGGGTCGTCCGTGATGCTGAACCGCTCGTCGACGATGCGCTCGCCGAGCCGCCCCACGAGCGGCGACGTGCCCTGCAGCACGGACTTGCCGTTCAGCCCCGCAAGCAGCGGCGAGAGGAGCACGCTGCGCACCGCGGTCGGCATCAGCACCACGGGCATGGCCTTCGTCTCCACCGCCGCCGTTTCCTTCGCCCATTCCAGCTGGCGGATGACGGAGGCCACAACGCCGGAGGGATCGTTCAAGGCGGCGATGCTGCTCTCGCTGTCCATCGTGAAGAGCATGTCCTCGCCGCGTATCACCGTTCCCTCGAACCCGATCTGGAAGCGGGAGCGCTCGTACGCGACGCTGCCTCCGCGGCTGTTGACGAGTGCGAGCGTGGACGTGGACTTGCCGACGCCGCCTTCTATCTGCGCCTCTGTGGAGTAGTCCCGAAGGCCCGCGATAGCGCGCTCTCCCAGCGCCACCATCTCCTCGAGTGTCACTTCCTCCACTGAGGAGTCGTATGGACGCACGTCCGGATAGGGCTGGGCGCCGGGGAACTCGAATTGCGCCTCAGCGCCGAACGGGGCCGTCTCGACCGCGGCGTCTACCAGCGCCTGCGGGTCGTCGAGGTTGGACGTGGAACTGAACCCCACGCGACCGTCCTTGATGATGCGGAGAGCGGCGCCCATCGCGTCATTCGCGTCGACGCCCTTGATGACGTTGGCCTCGAAGCGCACGGGCGTGCTGGACGACGCGGCGTAGAAGACCTCCGCCTCGTCGGCGGAACGGAGCGCCCGCTCCAGGATCCGTTCCGCCGCAGCCCTGGCCTGCTCCGGGGAGACGATGGCTACGCTCCTCCGATGAGGCACTGACGGATGCGGATGTGGGGGCTGCCGTTGGAGACCGGCAGGGGGCTCTGCCCCGCCTTGCCGCAACCGCCGCCTTCGTTCATCTCCAGGTCACCAGCGATCGCGTCTAAGTTGTGCAGCGTCGTGAAGACATTGCCGGAGAGCATCACCGGCCTGCACAGCTCCGCTACCTTCCCGTTCCGGATGCGGTACGCCTCTCCGGCGGAGAAGGTGAACATCTCCATGGAGGTCATGCCGCCGTACCAGTTCCTCACGTAGAGCCCGTCCTCGACGTCCGCGAACAGGTCGTCCACGCTCGCCTCGCCGGGAACGATGAACGTATTGGTCATGCGGACGATGGGGGCGAAGCGGTAGTTCAGCGCCCGCGCGTTTCCGGTCGGGCGTTCGCCCAGTTTCGCCGCCGTCTCGCGGGAGTGCAGCCGCCCCACGAGCACGCCCTCGCGGATGAGGTCGGTCTCCTGGCCCTGCACACCCTCGTCGTCGTACAGGTACGAGCCGCGCAGCGTCGGGCGGGGGATAGTCGCGCCGTCCTTCACGTTCAGGTGCGGGCCCCCGAACCGCTTGCCCGGCTTCATCAGCTCCTGCAGGCGCGGCTCCGCGTAGATGTGATCGGCCTCGGAGAGGTGGCCGAACGCCTCGTGGATGAAGACGCCCGCGAGGATGGGGTCGAGGATCACGGTGTACTCGCCGCCCTTCACCTCCGGCGCGTTCAGCAGCGCAACAGCCTTCTCGGCCGCCTCGGTCGCGCTCTCGCGAAGGTCCATCACGAACTCGAAATCGCCCAGGCTGCCGAGGCTGATGCCGTACTGCTGCACGTCCGCGCCGTTGCGGGCCTGCGCGTTCAGGCGCAGGTTGACGTCCACCCGCTCCTGGTCGACGTACGACCCCTCGGAGTTGGCGTACACCATGTGGCGCCGCGCGTCCGTATAGCCCACGGTAGCCGACTGCACACCCGGCGTGCCCATCATCACGTCCGCGTACTCGTCCAGCACCGCCTTCTTCTCGGCGAGCGACATGGCGCTCGGGTCGCGCCCCAGCACCGGCGGCACATGGTCCACGACCGTGGGCGTCTCGGCAAGCTCGACCCGCTCGCCGCCGATGACGCGCGCCTGGTCGACCGCTTGCCGCACCTTGGCTTCCAGGCTGTCCAGGTCGTTGAACGACGCGAACCCCCAGCCGCCGCCGGCGAGCGCACGGACGTTGCCGCCGATCGCGCTGCCGCGCCCGATCTCCTCCAACTCCCGCGCCCGGTAGCGGATCGTGGACGACGACGCCTCCTCGACGTGCACCTCCACGTACTGGCCGCCCGCTTCCTTCAGAGCACTCTCGATGCGGTCCCGGATTCGTTCGTCCATGGCATTCCTCGCGCGCGGCGTTCCACGCATCCGCAGTCTACCGAAGCGCCACGGGAACGGGCAACGCGCTGCTCACGCGCTCCGTGCGCCCTCCGGTATCGTCGTCCCACGCACCGCGCCGATCAGCAGCAGCGACCCGGCGATCATCCCCCCGGCGACCGCGAATGTCACCGGGGCTCCGAAGTGGTCCACCAGCGCGCCGAACGGCAGGATCGCCATCGTGATGAACGACCGCAGCATCAGGTTGATGCTCATCACCCGCCCGTAGAGCGCCGGATCAGTCCGCGTGATGATGAGCGTCTGGTTGATCGTCGTGTACGCCTGGTGCGCGAACCCCGTGCAGAAGAGCAGGGCCATGCTCAGCGCGTAGAACGGCGACAGCGCGAACGCGGCCAGCCCCACTCCGAAACCGACCCCCGCGATCAGCTGCGGCAGGCCGCCCGCAAGCCGCGCGAATGACGCGACCGTCAGAGACCCGAAGAACCCGCCCAGCCCTATCGTCGCGTACATGAAACCCAGCAGCTCAGGCCCGACGCTCAGCACCTCCTGGAACACGGGGAGCAGGTGAACGTACGGCATGCCCAGGACCAGCATGATGAGCAGCATCCCGAACAGCAGCCGCAAGAGCGGCGTCGAGAAGACGTAGCGGAACCCCAACGTGAGCTCGCCGCGCATCCCGCGACTGCGCCGCTCCTCAGGGCGGCCGACGGGGAACGTGAGCGACATCGCCATCGAGAGGACGTGGAACGCCGCTATCGTGCCGAACGCGGTGAGCGGGTCGATGCCCAGCAGGATGCCCGCAACGCCCGGCGCGGCGACCTGATTGACGTTCCGCCCCGCCGCCTGCAGGGCGACGCCATTGGGAATCAGCCGCCTCGGCAGCAGCAGTGGTACGTAAGACTGGCGCACCGGCATGTTGAACGGCATCGCCGTCCCGTGCACGAGCGCCTGCAGCAACAGGTGCCAGACCTCCACGACATCGAGGTAGAGCAGCACGACGAGAACGAGCGCCATCGCCAGAAGCGCCATCTGGGATACCAACAGCACGGTGCGCTTCGACAACCGGTCGGCCGCAACCCCGCCGAACGGCGACATGAAGAACATGGGGATGCCCTGCCCGAGTGCGACAACGCCCAGCCAGAAGGCGGAGTCCGTAAGCTCGTACGCGAGCCACGGACGCGCGATCATGGTCATCTGGCCCGCAGCGAACGTGAAGAACGTGCCGCCCCAGAGGCGACGGTACTGCGCGTAGCCGAGCGCAGAGAACGTGCGGAGGCCGCGTCCTTCGGCGACCACCTCTTCAGCGGGGGGCGTTTCCCCGCTCTCCGGCTGCCGCCTCATTCGCCGTGCAGCGCTCGGTACACCTTCTCCGCCGTCACGGGAAGGTCGCGTATCCGCACGCCGACGGCGTTCGCGACGGCGTTGGCTATGGCTGGGGCGGCCTGCGAATTCGACTGTTCGCCGATGCCCTTGATCTGATACGGCCCCCAACCGCCGCCCTGCTCCTCGTCCAGCAGCACGGTCCGCAGCTCCGGAAGGTCCGCGACGGTCGGGATCTTGTAGTCCGCAAAGGAGGCTGTGGTCACGCGGCCGTCCTCGACCGCAAGCTCCTCCTGCAGGCCGAAGCCGATGCCCTGCACCACACCGCCGTTGACCTGTCCCTGGTGACCTATCGGATTGAGTATCTTGCCGGTGTCATGCGCCGTCGTCATCGTCAGCAGTTTCACCTGCCCGGTCTCCCGGTCGACCGCCACCTCGGCGACCTGGGCTGTGAACGCGGTGTAGGGATTGCGCGCGGTGTCCTGCACGTCGCCGAGCCCCACGATTGGCGCCCCGGTGCGTTCAGCGAGCGACGCCCACTCGATGCTCTCGCCGGTGTCGCTCCTGCGCAACGCAACGCCTTCCACCTCCAGCGCGTCCTCCGGCCAGCCGAGGATGTCCGCGGCCAGCTTGAACAGCTCTCCCTTGGCGGCCTGCGCAGCGTTCCACACCGCCGCGCTCGCCATCCGCGTGACCCGGGCCCCGCCGATGCCGGAGTCGAACGACGTGCTCGCCGTGTCCCACACTGCAACGCGGACGTGCTCGACAGGCATGCGGAGCTCGTCCGCAACGATCTGCTGCATGACGGTGTAGGAGCCGGTGCCCTGCTCGAAAACGGAGGTGTTGACCGTGACCGACCCGTCCGCGTGCAGGGTCACTCCGGCATGCGTCTCGCCGCCCGCCTGCACGCGCTCGCCGATAGCGACGCCCTTGCCATAGGCGAGGCGGTCGTCCGACGGCGCGGCGTCCGCATAGCCTGCGGCGGCAAGCGCGGCGTCCAGTGTTTCGATGGAGCGCACCTGCTCGAACACGGTGCCGAGCGAGTCCTCCTCGCCTTCAGTGACGAGGTTCTTCCTCCGCAACTCCGCCGGTTCCATCCCCAACGCAGCGGCAAGACAGTCGATCTGCGACTCCACCGCGAACATCGCCTGCGGCTCCCCGGGCCCGCGCATGTACCCGCACGGCACGTTGTTCGTGTAGACCTGATGCTCGACTATACGGGTATTCGCAGCTTTGTAGGGGCCAGCCGCCGCGCTGGCGCCCCCTAGGTGTCCACCGGGCTTGAACCCCGCGTACGCCCCGCTGTCGTACTCCACCAGCGCATCGTGCGCAACGATGATGCCATCACGCGTTGCGCCCGTGCGCACCGTGACGCGGGAGGCGTGGCGCGGGTTGGCGGACGTCAGGTCCTCCGAGTAGTCGAATACGATCTTCACGGGCCTGCCTGTGCGCGTCGAGAGCATCCACGCGATGGGGATCGCCATCGCGGAGCCCTTGCCCCCGAAGTCGCCGCCGATGGTCACGGGGTTGAACACCACGTCCGCGGCGTCCAGTCCCAGCGCCATGGCTACCATCCGCTTTCCGGGATGCGGCGACTTGTTCCCGGCCCAGACGTCCACCTTGCCCGACGGGTGCGCCGTTACGAGGCAGGTGTGCGGCTCCAGGTAAGCCTGGTGCTGGCGCGGCGTCGTGAACGTGTTCTCCACGATCACGTCGGCTTCGCTCATACCCGCGTCAACGTCACCCTTCACCCACTCCCAGACGGTGTAGACGTTGCTCGGCTCCGTCACTTCCTTCGGGTAGCCCTTCACCTCGAGCATGTCCTCGTGCACCAGCGGGGCGCCCTCCGCCTTCGCGTCGTCCATCGTCAGAACGGCCGGCAGCTCCTCGTACTCCACCTCGATGAGGTCAAGGGCGCGCTGAGCGATGTCCTCGTCGTCGGCGGCCACGGCCGCGACCTGCTCACCGATGAAGCGCACGACACCCTGCGCGAGCACGGGGATATCGAGCACGGCGCGTCCGTGCCGCGCTCCCTCGTAGATGTCCGCGCCCGTCACCACGGCATGCACGCCCTGCACCTGTGCGGCCTTCGACGTGTCTATCGAAAGGATGCGGGCAGAGGGATAGGGAGAGCGCAGCGTCTTGGCGAAGAGCGCACCGTCCAGCTGCACGTCGGCGGTGTACACGGCGCGGCCCGTGGCCTTCTCTACGCCGTCGACTCGTGGGGTGGGCACGCCGATAGCGAGCCCGGTGGGCTGGGCAACCATCGCAACTCCGGCAGGGATCAGGGATGCGGGAAGGATAGCACGCCAGCCTGTCCCCTCTCCTGAGGGAGAGAGTGCCGCCCGAAGGGCGGCGGGTGAAGGCCCTCCGGGGTGGGGTTGGGCAACTACCCCTCCATCCGCGCGTACGTCTCCAGCGCAGCCGAGAGTTGGGCCGCCGTCGTATTCGCGCCGCTGACCGTGATAGAGACCTTCCTGCCGGCCAGCGACTCCCGTTGTTTGTACGCTCCCGCCGTTGCCGCGGCGCCCGCGCCTTCCGACAGCGTATGCGCCTCCTGGATGAGCATACCCATCGCATGGCGTATCTCGTCGTCGCTCACGAGCACGAAATCGTCCAGCACATGGCGGATGATCTGTTGCGGAAGTTCATAGCCGGACACGGTGGCGATGCCCTCCGCGAACGTGTTCATCGAGGCCTGCACCAGCTCGCCTCGTTGCCACGACAGATAACCGGCCGGCGCTGCTTCCGACTGCACGGCGCGGACCTTGACATCGGGGGCTATCCCGCTGGTAACGATGCAGGCGCCGGACGCCTCTGTACCGCCCCCCAGCGGGACGTACAGCACTTCAACGTCAGGCAATTCCTCGATGATCTCCAACGCCTGCGTCGCCACGCCTGCGATGAGCAGCGGCTCGTTGACCGCGTGAACGTAGCGGTAGCCTTCCTCCGCGGCGAGCCGTTCGCAGTGGGCTCTCGCCTCGTCGAAGTTGTCCCCGTGGAACACCAACTCCGCTCCCAGGGCCTCCATCGCCGCCACCTTCACGGGGTTGGGGTCCTTCGCGGGCAATGCGATCAACGCCTTTGCACCGAACATCCGGCAGGCGAAGGCTATCGACTGTCCGTGGTTGCCGGTGGATGCGGTGATCAGCCCCCGGCTTCGCTCTTCCTCGCCCATGTGCGCGAGCAGGTTGATGCCGCCCCGGATCTTGTAGGCGCCCAGCGGATGATGCTCCTCGTGCTTAAGGTACACGTCCGCATCGAACACACGGCTCAAGCCTGCCGAGTACTGCAGCGGCGTGCGGGCCAGGTACGGCGCAATGGTCTTTCGCGCCTCGTAGACGTCCCGCATCGTTGGTGGCTGCATCACCCTTCCAGTTCCCGGCGCAGCAGCCCAGCGAACCGTTCCCGTTGCCACGCCCGCACCTCCACGGAAGCACACTCCGCGTCGAGCGACCCCGGCGCGCGGGCCAGCCGCTCCAGGCTCCGCATCGGCCAGAGGATCGAGGGGTCTACGCCCAGGTCCACTCCGAGGCCAGCCCGCCACCGCTTCAGCCGCGTGAACCGCGCCGCCTCTTCCCTGGTGAGCCGCGGGAACAGCGGTTGCGGCGGGCGCGGGCGCTGCAGCGGAGGCGACGACGTGCCGGCCTTGACGGCGGCGCGTATGCCCCGCCCATAACGCCGGACCAGCGTGGCGCTCATCCCCGGAACGTCCTCGATCGGTGCGGTCCTGTGCGCTGCAAGGTAGACCAGCGCCTGTGCGGGAAGTACGTACGCCGGCGGGCGGTCCAGCCGCAGCGCCTCCGCCTCCCGGAAGTCGTGCAGGGCCTTCAGAACCGCGAGGCCCCTGCCATCCAGCACGTGTGAGCCCTTCACCGACAGCCATGCCGTGTCGGGGTCCGGAGGTGTATACCGAACCTCCGTCAGGCGTTCGCACTCCTCCGCGACCCAGAGCTCTCTGCCGAGCTCGCGGACCCGCCCGTGCAGCACGCTCCGCAGCTCAGGGAGGTGGGTCACGTCTGACGCTGCGTAAGAAAGCGCGTCGTTCTCCAGAGGACGGCGGGACCAGTCAGCCCGCCTCAGGCGTTGGTCCTTCGGGATACGCACGTCCAGGACCTCCTCGAGCAGCGACGCGAGGCCGAATCGCTCGATGCCGGCGAACCGGGCAGCGATGGACGTGTCGTAACAGTTGGCGAACGTGAAACCAAAGTCGCGGTGCAACCCGCGCAGGTCGAAGTCCGCGCCGTGCAGCACTTTCTGCACGGCGCGGTCGAGGAACAACTCGCCCAGCGCCCCATAATCGAGACCCGCCAGCGTGTCGACGAGATACGTACGTGCGCCATCCGACAGTTGGAGGAGGCACACCTTCTCAGGGTAGTGGTGACGGCTGTCAGCCTCGGTATCCACTCCGACAGATGGGGATGACGCAAGCACTGCGACCGCGTCGTCGAGCGCCTGCTGCTCATCGACGAACGAGTACGGCGGAGTGGAAGCCAAAGAAGGGAGGGATGCTACCTGAGTTTCGATGCTCAGATGATGCGCCGTTCCCACGATGCGGGTCAATCGGCTAGCGGCGCAAGAACGACGCTATGGCTCCGATTGGGCGTCGACCCGCTGCAGCCGCGCTCGGCCTCCCGTCTCCTGCGCCAGCAACGCCAGGAGGAGAACCGCCAGCAGGAGCAGCACCGTCATTGTGACGAACGACACGTCCGGGTGGACGAAGTGGTAGAGGCCGGTGAGCAGGAGCGGCCCTGCCGTCGCGCCCACCGAGTTCGCCATCATGGACAGGCCCATGTACATCCCGCGCTTCTCCGGCGGCGCGAGGTCCATCGCGAACGTCTGCGACGTTCCCATGCCCATCGCCTCGCCCATGCCAAGAAAGACCGCCGCCACGAGTAGTGCCGCATACACGTCGCCCACGGTCAGCACCACCGCTGCCACGGCCATCATCAGCAACCCCGGCCCGAGTGACCACTTGCGTCCGAAACGGTCCGCGATCATCCCGTTCGGGAACGCCCAGAGGAATGCCAGGGTCGAACTCAGGCTGATGAGGAACCCCACTACCGCGGCGTCCAGCTCCAGCGCCTCCACGGCGTGCACCGGCAACAGTGTCTGCACGATGCCCGCGTTGCTCATCGCGAAAACGGCCGTCGCCATTGCTACCACCGCGAACGTCCGGTGGCGAAACGGCTCCAACGACAGCCGCGCCCCCTGCCTCCCTGCCCCACCCGGCCTGGCCAGTTCTTCCGGACGCGTCTCTCTGACCATCGTCAGCACGACGATCACGATGACTATCTTGCTCACTCCGTTCAGCAGGAACACCGACTCGATCCCGAACGTCGCCGCCAGCACGCCTCCCACCGCAGGCCCGGCGACGAACCCCAGTCGCATCGCCATCGTGCGCAGGGCCAGCATGCGGCCGCGGTTCTCAGTCGTCGTGACGTCGGAGAGGAGGACGTTGGAGCTCGTTGCCCAGATCGCCACGCCCACCTGCCCAATCACTTCCAGCACGAGGAATGTGATGTAGTCGTCCGCGAAGTACTGCCCGATGTTGGTGGCGCCCCGCACGATAGGGCCGAGGAGCACCATCGGCTTGCGCCCAAGTCGGTCCGTGAGGAAGCCGGTCACCGGGCCGGTGAAGGCGCGCGGGATGGCGTTGACCGCCATCATCACCCCCACCAGGAAGACGTTGCCCGTGAGGAACAATGCGAACAGCGAGCGCCCCAGGTTCTGAGCGCCCGTCCCGAACCCCCACGTGAAGAAGGAGAAGAAGATAGGGGCGTGGGTAAGGGCGGGATGCCTCCGCCGTTCTGAAACGCTCATGCGCTGTTCGTCACCACATCGCGAGCATAGCAGCCTCCGGACCTCGCGGCGCGTTGCCACGGGCAGGGCTGGAGGGGCAGGGTGATATCCTCGAATTGAGAGGAGAAGAGCATGGCCGTCAAGGAGAGAAGCGCCCAGGATGACGTCCGGCAGTCGTTCGACTGCGCGGCTGACCGGCTTGGTCTGTCCAAGGGCATGTGCAACATGCTCATCGAGCCGTGGCGGGAGCTCCGCGTCTCGATCCCTGTGCGGATGGACGACGACCGCATCGAGGTCTTCATCGGCTACCGCGTGCAGCACAACGCCGTACGCGGGCCGTATAAGGGAGGCGTCCGCTACCACCCGCACGCCGACGAAGATGAGGTGCGCGCCCTCGCCTCGCTGATGACATGGAAGACTGCCCTGCTCGATATACCGTTCGGTGGCGCGAAAGGTGGCATCGAGCTCGACCCCCACACGCTGAGCGACGCGGAACTGAACCGCCTCACGCGACGCTACACCCGCAGCATCCAGCACCTCCTGGGCCCCCATCGCGACATCCCGGCCCCGGACATGGGCACCAACGCCCAGACGATGGCGTGGATGATGGACGAGTACGGCCAGTTGCACGGCTACAACCCGTCCGTCGTCACCGGCAAGCCCATCGAACTCGGCGGCTCCGCCGGACGTGAGGCGGCCACTGGACGCGGCGCGGTGTTCGTGCTCATGGAGGCGATGCGGGACCTCGGCATGCAGGTGCAGGGCGCGCGCGTCGCCGTGCAGGGGTTCGGCAACGTCGGCTCCTGGTTCGCGCGTATCGCGCACGAGGAGGGCTTGCGCATCGTCGCGGTCGCGGACCTGCACGGCTCGGTCTGCAATGGGAGCGGGCTGGACATACCAGCGCTTGCCGAATACGCGAGGGAACACCGCACGGTCGCCGGGTTCACGGGCGGCGAGAACTGCCGCACGGAGGACATCTTCTCGGTGGAGTGCGACGTATTCGTGCCAGCGGCGATGGAGAACGCCCTGACCGAGGAGAACGCAGGGACGCTTCCGACGAAGGTCGTGCTCGAGGCCGCCAATCACCCAACGACGCCCGAAGCCGACCGCATCCTCTGCGAGCGCGGCATCCCCGTGCTCCCGGACATCCTCGTCAACGGCGGAGGCGTCACCGTCTCCTACTTCGAGTGGACGCAGAACCTCCAGCAGTTCAGTTGGACGGAGGAACGCGTGAACGACGAACTGCGCCATCGCATCGTCGCCGCCTATCGCGCAGTCGTCTCGAAGGCGCGGCAAGCCGGATGCACGTACCGCGAGGCAGCGATGGAGATAGGCGTGGAGCGCGTGGCCAGGGCCATCCAACTGCGAGGGTTCGTTTAGCCGGTCCCTTCCCTCTTGATGGGGAAGGTCAGGATGGGGGTGGACCGGTGGGCTTGCGCGGCGGCTTCGCCAGCAGAAGCGCCACGACTACGGTAACGAGCGCTCCGAAGAAGATGAGGAAGGCCAGCGTGTAGCTGTCCGTGAGGTCGTGGATAAGGCCCGCAAGCACGGCGCCAAACGACGAGAGCGGGGCCGCGAGCAGCTGTGATAGTCCACGTATGGCCCCCAGGTGCCGTCGGCCGAAGTAGTTGGCGAACAGCAGTATCTGGGAGATCGTCCACGCTCCCGTGCCGAGGCCGAACAGCACGCCGAACACGGTCGCTGTCAGGATGTCGTCGGCGAACAGGAGGACGATCATCGCAACCGCCGAGAACACCGTCGCGGCGATGGTCGCCCACCGCACGTGGAACCTGTCCATCAGCGCGCCCCACACGTAGGCCGAGAGCGCGGCCGTCCCCATGATAATGAAGACGAACGCGCCGGAGAACGCCTGGCTCACGCCCCGGTCCTCAACGCTGGGCACGGCGTGCACGTTCACCGAGGTCTGCGCGAAGATCACCGTCATCGTCGCGAAGGTCAGCAGCCAGAATGCCGGTGTGCGTTTCGCCTCCGCCAGCGTGAACGACACTTCTCCATCAGGGTCGCTCCCAGGAGCATCGGTGGACCGTGCGGCCACCTCGTCCGGCTGTGCGCCGTCCGGGCGCAAGCCGAAGTCCTCCGGCCTGCGCCGAATGAACATCCAGCCGGGTAGAGCGACGAAGACGAACGCCATCACCGCCAGCGCCAGGTACGCGTGGCGCCACGAGTAGGCAAGGATGAGCGGCGTCGCGATGATCAACGGCACGAACGCCTGCCCGGCCCGGAGACCCACGGTCATGAACGATAGCGCCCGCCCGCGCTTGCGGATGAACCAGTTGCCGATCGCGACCGTAACGCCGAGGTTCACCCCCGCAAGCGCCGCCGTCCGGCCGAGCCCGAACAGCCCCCAGAACTGCCACACCTCCTGCATGGCTGCAAGTCCCAGGAGCGCCCCGGTGACCAGCATCCCTGAAACCACCACGGCCGCCCGTGCGCCGTACCGGTCCAGCAGGTTCCCGACGAGGGCCGAGCCGATCGACCCTCCCAGGCTGCCGATGGTGAACGCCATGGCGGTCTCCCAACGCGCCCACCCCAGCTCCTGCTCGATCGGCGTCACGAAAACGGACAGCACAGGCCCATACATCGGCACCTGCGCGAACGTCACCACGACGGACGTGCCCACGATCGCCCAGCCGTAGAAGACGTTCTTGAACGGCCACAGCCGGGGGATCTGCTGGTGCTGTTGCTCGTGCATCAGGCCGTTGCCCCCACCGCCGACGGGGCGCGCAGGGGCTTCGCGAGATAGAACGCCGCGCAGCCCAGCGCGAACGTCGCCGCAGCCGCGACGAACGCCGCGTCGTAGCTGTCTGTCGCGTCGTGCACCCTGGCCGCCACCAGGGGCCCGCTGATGCCCAGCAACCCCTCGACCGGTGAGATGAAGCCCTTTATCGATCCCGCGTGGAGACGCCCGAAGTAGTTGGGGATCATGATCATCTGCGCCACCGTCCAGCCGCCCGTCCCCAGGCCGAAGAGGAACGCGAAGAGCACGGCCATCGCGTACGTCTCAGCAACGAGCAGCACGCCCATCGCCAGGAAGAAGAGCGCCATCGCCGCCATGCTCACGTAGCGCACGTGGATACGCTCCACCAGCATGCCCCAGCCCAGCATCGAGACAGCCGCCACACCGGTGAAGATGCTCGCCACGGTCACCGCGAGCCCCTGCGCGATGCCCTTGTCCTCGAAGTTCGCCACCGCGTGCACGTTGATGGCGATCTGCGCCGCCAGGCCCGCGGCCATCCCCACCGTCAGCAACCACAGAGTCCGCGTCGTCCGGACCTCCCGGAGCGTCCACGAGTACTCGGTGGAACCCCGGGCGCGCGGGGTATCGGCTGACGGAGCGCTATCCCCGTCGGGCCGAAGGCCGAAGTCCTCCGGCCTTCGGCGGATGAACAGCAGCGACGGCACGGTGATGAAGAGCGCGGCCACGATCCCGAGCACGACGAACGACTCGCGCCATCCCGCCGTGAGCAGCACCGGCAGGATGATCAGCGGCATGACGGCCTGCCCTGCGCGCTGTCCGGCGGCGCGCATCGCGATGGCCCGCCCGCGCATGCGGATGAACCAGTTGGCGATGGCGACCGACGTACCGAGTCCTACCCCCGCGACAGACACCGTCCTCGCCGCTCCGTACGCCACCCAGAAGTGCCACGGCTCGCTCATCGCTGATATGCCCAGCAGCCCCGCCGTCACAAGCAGGCCGGTCACGCTCATCACGCCCCGCGCGCCGTACCGGTCCACGATCGGCCCGACCGCCGAGGCAAGCAGCGCGCCCCCAAGGCTTCCCACCGTGAAGGCGACCGTGATGGTGAAACGCGACCAGCCGAGTTCGTCCTCGATGGGTTTCATGAAAACGGAGAAGACGGGGCCGTACATCGGCACCTGTGCTATGGAGATGAAGAAGCTCGTGAATACGATGGCCCAGCCGTAGTAGGCACGGGACGGCCACAGGCGGGGCAGGTGCTGTATGCGCGTGGGGCCGCTCTCCATGAGGCCCCTACCATACACGCCCCCACCATCCGTCGTTCCCGGAACTGAAGGAGGCCCCTACGACCTCCGGACCCGGCCCAGCAGCGCCAGCGTCGCCAGCGGTATCGTGACTACCCCGATGATCGCGATGCCGAGCAGCGCGACGAAGATGTCTTCCGGCACCCAGCCGTCGCTGATGAGCGAGCGCATGCCACGCAACAGGTACGTCACCGGGTTGTACCGGACGATGGTCTCCATCCAGCCGGTCATCGCCTCCTGGGGGACGAAGACCGGGCTCAGAAACACGACCGGGAAGAAGATGATGAAGCTGGAGTTCACCGCCGCGGGATTGCCCGTTTTCAGGGCGATGGCGTACGGGAAGCCGTTGTAGACGATCGCCCAGATGACCGTGAGCACCAGCAGCGCAACGATGCCGGGCAGGCCCGTCACGAAGTCCACCCCTATCGCGAACGCGAGCACGAACACCGGCACCGACATCGCCACTGCGAGCGCCATGTCCGCCACCATGAACCCCAGCAGCATCGCCAGGCGGTTCACCGGCGACAGCGCCAGCCGGTCGAAGTAGCCGTTCTGGATGTCCAGCACCAGTATGTTCGCGCGGCTCAGCCCGGTCACGGCGAACAGGATGGCCACCGGTATCTGGAACGCCTTGTAGTCAAACCCGGCTGCAGCCGCTCCATCGGATATCTCCGTCAGATCCTGCAGTGCTCCGACGTTGATGATGAAGAAGAAGACCGGAATGATGAGTGCGGGGACGAGCGTCTCCACGTCGCGCGGGATGGAGCGCAACGCTCGCCCGCCGAGGCTCATCACGTCGCGCAGGAACCCGGCGCGGCGCGCCGTCACCGGCGTGATGGAGCGCGTCGCCGTGGTCACGAGGCCACCCCCTGCGGCTCGATGTCGCGCGTGGAGTCTTCCGCCTCCGCCTCCATGCGTGCTCCCGTGATCTGCAGGAACACGTCGTCAAGCGTCGGCGTGCGCAGCGTAAGCGAGTTCACCGTCACCCCCGCCTGGTTGAGCGCGAGCGCAACGTCGCTGATCAACGCAGCGCCGTTCGCGGTGGAGATGGAGATCTCGTTCTCGTAGACGTCCACATGCTGGACGGACCGCAAGCGCTCCAGAGCGGCGCGGCCTTGCTCCGGCTCGCTCACGTGCGCAACGATCACGTCGGACCCGACCGAGCGTTTGAGCTCCGCGGGAGTGCCCTCCGCGGACAGCACGCCGTGGTTGATGATGCCGACCCGCTCAGCGAGGGCGTCCGCCTCCTCCAGGTACTGCGTCGTCAGGAAGATAGTCACGCCCATCTCCCGGTTGATGGCGCGAACGTAGTCCCACACGCGAGAGCGGCTGATGGGGTCGAGCCCCGTCGTCGGTTCGTCGAGGAACAGTACCTCCGGCGCGTGGATCAGCGACGCCGCGAGGTCGAGCCGGCGCTTCATGCCGCCGGAGTACGTCCCGATGAGGCGGCCCATCGCGTCGCCGATGTCCACGAGGTGTTCGAGCTCCTCGATGCGGCGACTCGTCTCTCTGCGGGAGAGGCCGTAGAGCGCGCCCTGCAGGCGCAGCAACTCCAGGCCGCTCTGCTTCGGGTCCAAACCTACTTCCTGCAGCGCAGTCCCGATCTTCAGCCGGACCTGCACCGCCTCCGACACCACGTCGAACCCGGCAACCGTCGCGCTACCGCTCGAGGGCAGCAGCAACGTCGTCAGCATCCTGAGTGCGGTGGTCTTCCCCGCCCCGTTCGGGCCAAGGAAACCGTATATCTCGCCCGGACTCACCGCGAGGCTGACGCCCTCCACGGCGCGTACCTCGCCGAATCGCCTGTATATCTCTGTCGCTTCTATCGCGTAGTTCGTCTGTGCCATCCTGCCTCTCGCTCCCTATGATAACACTGTAGCCTACGCCTGTCATGGCGAGCGCAGCCGGAGACGGAGCCGAAGCGCCTCCCGGGGACTTCCGGCCCGTGCTGGCGCCCCGCGTCCACTCCTGCCGATGCTCTGCGCAGGCGTGAGTGGCGCGTCCCTTATCGATCAAGGTGCGCCAAAGTGGGCCAAAGTGCGCCATTTCACTCCTGACGGCCTTTCCTCCGCCACGACATACGCGCGGACCTCCGGCGATGCGCTGTTGTCCACCAGCGTACGCGGTGGGGGCGCGGCCGCGAGAGAGCGCGTGTCGCCAGTCCAGACAATCAACGGGGTGGACAGGATGGGGGTGGACCGTCCGGGACCCGTCTCTTTGCGATGGTCTATCATCGCCCCTTGAACCAACCTACCGGCCTCCCCCGCGACCGCGCAACGGGCCGATGTCACAGGAGCCAGCCATGCACGTTACCGACCGACGACGACGCCTGCGCGACTACCTCCAACGCGAAGGCTGCATCCGTCCCGCATCCGTGTTCGACCCCGTCTCGTCGCGTACCGCCTACGCTCTCGGCTTCGAGGTCGGCATGCTCGGCGGCTCCATCGCAAGCGCCGTCATCCTCGGCGCGCCGGACGTCGCAGTCATGACCCTCACCGAGCTCGCGGACCAGGTCCGCCGCATCACCCGCGCATCCGACATCAGCCAAATGATCGACGCCGACAATGGCTACGGAAACGCGCTGAACGTCATGCGCACCATTCGCGAGCTGGAGGACGCCGGCGCCAGCGGCATGACCATCGAGGACACGTCGCTCCCCAGCCGCTACGGTTCAGGCGGCAAGGAGGAGCTCATCCCGCTCGACGAGATGACCGGCAAGCTGCGCGCCGCGGTCGCGGCCCGCCAGGACGATGCGACCGTCATCCTCGGGCGCACGCACGCCATCAACGCTACGAGCCTCGACGACGCGGTCGAGCGTGCCGCCGCCTATAGCGAGACCGGCGTGGACGGCATCTTCCTGATGGGCGTGCGGGAGGAGGCCCACCTGGAGGCCGTACGCGCCGTCACGGACCTGCCCTTCATGCTCGGCAGCACGCCGGAGTCGCTGACCTTCGACATCCTCGCGCCTTACGGCGTGAAGATCGTGCTGCGTGGCCACGGCACCTTCACCCAGACCGTCCGCACCGTCTACGAATCGCTCGCGCACCAGGCGTCCGGCGCGCCCTCCGCCGAGCTCGCCGACCGCGAACCGACCCCGGAGATGATGGCCGCCGCCACCGGCGCCGCCGACTACCGCTCCGCCCGCGACGCCTACCTCGGCGGCTGATCCCGATCCTACGCCATTCCGTCATTCCCGAGAAAACGGGAATCTCGCAGCCTAAGGGAATAGACGTGTGACATCTGCTCCTTGCGCCGTGCTTGCCAGTATCCGTAGCGTGCTCGTGCGAGTCACTCAAGACATCGGGGAGCACGAACGGTATGCCGCCAAAGGTGAGGGATGCCATCCGCCTCGTCGAACGCGACGGGTGGTACCATGTGCGTACGCGGGGCAGCCACCGGCACTACCATCACCCTGTCAAACTAGGGACTGTGACCATACCCGGGCACCTCGGGGAAGACGTGGAACCGAGGCTCTGGAGGAGCATCATGAAACAGGCGGGGCTCACGGAGGGCAAGCGATGAAGCTGCGCTACGCCGTCGTTTTCCAGCAGATGCCCAACAACTATGGCGCATACGTGCCGGACGTGCCGGGCTGCATCAGCACCGGCAAGACCTGGGGCGAGATCCAGGCCATGATCAATGAAGCTCTCGCGTTCCACATCGAGGACCTGCTGGAGCAGGGTGAGCTGCTTCCCGAACCGGCGATGTCCATCGACGATGCCATCGCCCACCACAACGAACCGCTCCCGGACGACGTCCTGCGTTCCTACGCCGAGTTCGGTGAACCCGCACCCGTGCTATCGACCACGTTTCAGATGGTGGAGATAGAGGTCGCCGTCCCGGACACCGCTAAGACCGGTTGACGGCGAGCACCACGCTCACATCCCTTAACCCGCGACGCCTACAGCGCGTAAGATGCGGGTGAAGTGAACTGGTGGGTGAACAGAGGATCCATGCAATACGTCGCCATCATCGAAAAAGGCCCCACCAGCTACGGTGCCTACCTGCCCGACCTGCCCGGCTGTATTGCCGCTGGTGACACGTACGAGGAGACCGAGACGCTGATACGCGAGGCTGTCGTCCTCCACCTGGAGCTGATGCGGGAATACGGCGACCCCATCCCCGAACCGACGCGCACCACCGCCCTCGTGGAAGCCTAGCCCTCCGCTAACTCCGGCCAGTGGTGCCCCCATGGGCGGGCGCGCTCCAGCGCCGCCGACGCCCGCAGCACGCCAACGTCGTCGTAGAGACGTCCCACGATCTGCACCGAGAGCGGCAGCCCGCTCGAGTGGAATCCCGCGGGCACGGCGGCGGCCGGGTTGTACGCGTGGTTGAACGGCGTGTTGAAGCTCTGCGGCGGCCGCGACCGGTCCGAAACCCGCACGTCGGCTATACGCTGGGCAGGGCCCATCTCCGGGCTCAGCAGCAGGTCGTAGTTGCGGAACCACTCCTGCATCCGCAGGCCGTACCCGCGGTTACGACGGATGATGCGCCGGTACTGCCAGGCCTTCGCGCGCGGCCCCGCCTCGTACACCGGACGTGCGACGGGGCTCAGGTCGTCCAGGTGCTTTTCAAGGAAGCCGGGGATCATCGCCTCCGCGGCTGCGTAGTGGTCGCCCGAGTATGCCCAAACGCCCGGCTCCAACTCCTCCGGCTCGTCGATCGTCGGCGGGTCGGCCTCGGTGACGATGCAGCCGGCGTCCTCGAAGAAGCGCGCCGTGTCCCGCACGAGCTCCAGCGCCTCGCCGTCCATCGGGAAGCCCCTGCCGAAGTCGTAGCTCACCGCAACGCGCAGCCCGCGCAGGTCGCCCGACGCGAACGCGAAGTAATCGCTCACCGGCGGCAGGTTGGACTCGCCGTCGCGCGGGTCGTACCCCGCGAGCGCCTGCAGAGCCAGCGCGGCGTCGCGCACCGTACGCGTCATCGGACCGTTGTGCGAACGTCCGGGCGCCGCGCGCCACGTCTGGACGGACGGCATGCGCTGGTACGTCGGCTTGATGCCGAATATGCCGTTGATCGCCGCGGGCATCCGTATCGACCCGCCCGAGTCCGTGCCGATGGCGAGCGGCCCGAGGCCGGCCGCCACCTGCGCGCCCGCTCCGCCGCTGGAGCCGCCGCACGTGTGGTCCAGGTTCCACGGGTTGCGCCCCGGCGGGCTGATGCGGTTGTCCACCGCCCCGTGCAGGGCGAACTCCGGCAGGTTCGTCTTGCCGATGAGCACGCCGCCCTCGCGCCGGATGCGCCGCGCTAACTCCGAGTCCGGTTGCCGGTTGTCGACGAATGCCAGCGATCCGTACGTCGTCGGATGGCCCCCCATCTCGATGCTGTCCTTCAGCGATATCGGTACGCCGCACAGCAGTCCGCGCTCACCGGAGCCGAGCCACGCCGCCTCTGCCGCTTCAGCGGCCCGCATCGCATCGTCCGTGTTCACTGCGAGGAACGCGCTCAGCTTCGGGTCGATGCGTTCGATGCGCTCGAACACCTCGCGCGTAACCTCCACCGGCGAGAAGTCCCGCCTGCGGTAGCCATCGAGCAGTTCCGTGGCGGAGAGCCGCCAGAATCCTCCGTCGGTCATGACGCCTCCAGTTGCTCTTTCAGCAGTGCGGTCTGCTTCCACATCGGCACGCCTGCCCACAGGGGGTCGCGGTCCTCGCGCTCGATGACGAGCTCGATGAGCACCGGGCCCGTCATCGCCAGCAGGTCCGGCAGACGCTCCAGCAGGTCCTCCGCCGCCTCCAACCGGAGCGCGTCGGCGTACCCCGAGGACTTCGCCAGCCCCACCCAGTCGAACCGGCCGACCGCAGGCAGGGGCTGGTTGCCCGTGCTCTGGTGCAGGCCGTTGTTGAAGACGAAGTGATACAGGTTCGCGGGCGACTGTCCCGCCACGGTGACGAGCGAGCCCAACTGCATCAGGAGGCTGCCGTCGCCGTCCAAGACGATGACCTTCTTGTCGGGGCGCGCCATCGCGAGCCCCAGCCCGATGGACGACGCGCTCCCCATGCACTGCGAGGCGTCAACGTGGAATATCTCGCCCTGCCCCGCCTGGTGCCACGGGTATATCGATTGCATCGTCACGACGGACACGGCGTCGCCGCGCCCCTCCGCGAGTATCTCTATGGCCTCGTTGCGTTCCATGATTACAGCGTCGGTGCTCCCACGATGAGCGCCACCGGGCCCATCGTCTCGTGTGCTTTCTCGTAGGCGGCGCGGATGTTGCCGATGTCGTCCGGCCCTTCCAGCCGCCAGTGCGGCACGCCCCACGTGTCCAGCGTCGGCTCCACCATGCGGACAGCGCGGGACCTGCTCTCCTCCACGGCCACCATCGGGTCGCGCTGGAACTGCCCCACGAAGATGAACGTGGGGATACGTGCGTCCAGCGGTATCGCCTTGATCGTGTTGATGGACGCGAAGATGCCGTTGTTCTGGATGACCAGCATCGGGTTCTTCCCGCCCATGTACAGCCCGGCGTTGATGCCCATCGCCTCGTCCTCGGTGCAGGCCGTGATGAAACGGATGGAAGGGTCGTCCTGCAACGCGGCGATGAGCGTCTTCTGGTACGAGTCCGGGATGCAGATGACGTGGTCTATCCCCAGCGAGCGCAACTCCGCCATGATGACGGACGCCTCGACACCGACCGCGACCGGTTTCGCCTCGGTCATGCCCTACGCTCCCGCGATGCAGGAGAGTTCGACCTCGGCGTTGCCGTGCAGGTCGACGCCGACGACGTTCATCGTCGGCGGGTCGCCGCCCCAGTGCTCTGCCGCGAGCGCCACGAACTCGTCCTCGAAATAGATGTCGTCGAGGAAGACGTCGAGCCGCAGCACGTTCTCCAGCGACGTGTCGAACCGGTTGAGCGCCGCGTCCAGACGGCGCAGCGCCTGCCGCGCCTGGCCCGAGCGGTCGCCGTACAGTTCCTGCTTCACCGCCCCGGTCTGCTCGTCTGCAAGACCCGACGCGTCGGAGGCGAACACAAGCCCGTTGGCGCGCACGGCCTGGGCGCGGTCCGGGTCCTCGGCGAGCCACGCCGTCTCCTTCACGCCGCCCGGGTTGATGGCGACGCCGCCGATCTCCATGACGCCCCGGCCGCCGAGCAGCGTCCCAACCGAGTACGCCGCGAACGGCACCTTCCCGCCGAAGCGCTCCTTGAGCTGATCGTAGTAGGGCCCCACGTCGCCGATGCGCTTCAGCGCGCAGTCCGTCCGAACGAGGTCGTCCAGACTGCCGCCGCCCTTCTCCAGGTGCGACCGCAGCCACTCGTAGGTGTAGAACAGTTCCGTGCTGAACTGCTCAGGCACCTCCTCGGCCGCCTCCTCCTCCGTGAACGGATTGGAGCGGCCGCGCACGCCGATGACGTAGGTGAAGTCGCCGCAGCGCGTGATGCGGGACGCCCGCCCCCGGTGGGGCTGGTGCACGAACACCTGCCGTTCCAGATCGGGCGTCATCGCCATGACGACGGCGGTGAGCATGTTCACTCCCGCCATCTTGCACTGCGCCCCGAAGCTGACCGCGAGCTTGTGCCCCTCCTCGCCGAAGTGGTCCGGCCACGTCGCCATCCGTTCCAGGCGCCAGGACTGACCGGACGTGAAGTTCTCTATCCACACCGCCGCGTCGCCGCCGTAGCCCACCTGCTCCAGGCGCCGCGCCTGCCGCCCGTAGGCGTTGTTGCACTGCGGTATCGCCTGGCCGTCCAGCTCTGTGTCGATCTGCTGCGTCTCGATGTCGCGGTAGCCGTCGGAACTGGAGAGGAAAACGTAGGGGCCGTAGCGCAGCACGGCGGCCATCTGGCGGTTCCGCTCGTCGCCGAGCAGCACTTCTTTCTTGTGACGGTTCTCTGCCAAGCCCTACCCCCCGTTGGCCCCGTTCGGTCCCTTGATGCCGAAGATGCGCTGCGACCGTCCCCACACGATCTCGTGTACGAGGTCCGGGTCCACGCCGGTGAACATGCGCTCCATCGCCGGCGTCGCGTCCGGCCACGTCTGCCCCTGCTCGTGGGGGTAGTCGCAGCCCCAGATGACGCTGTCGCGGATCAGGAATTCGGGGTCGGGGATCATCTTCGCGCCGATATAGTCCTCCTCGAACGTGAAGGACATGTTCTTCTTCAGGTAGTGCAGCGGCTCCTGCTCCAGCTGGTGGATCGTGTCCGGTACGCGGTCGCTGTAGCAGCGCCGCATCCACTGGAAGAGGAACGGCAGCCACCCGATGCGGCACTCCGCGATCGAGACGTGCAGGTTCGGATGCCGGTCGAACATGCCGCTGAACACGTACTGCGCGATCTGCTTGCCCATCGGGTTGAAGGGCACCTGTGAGAAGTGCGCCAGCGACTGGCCGTACTCGTTCGGCGGGTACGGCGTGCCCGCCGCGTCACCGATGTGCCCGCAGATCACCATGCCTGTCTCCTCGGCCGCGGCCCAGACCGGCTCCCACACGGGTGACCAGATGCCCTCAGCCATGTCGTTCGGGCTGAGCTCGACGGCCCGGATGCCCTGGTCGGCGAGCCGGTAAAGCTCCTCGACACACGTCTCCGGGAACGCCGCGTGCAGCCACGGCAGCACGATCAGCCGGTCCGGGTCGTAGGAGCACAGCTCCACAGTCCAGTCGTTGAACGCCCGGTAGACCGCCTTCTCCAGCTCCTTGTCCTTGAACACCCACTTGCGTGTGTTCCCGTAGTAGACGCCCGCGTAGAACTCGCCGATGTCCATGTGCTGGAGCAGGATCTCCGGGTCGGACGGCGGCAGCCGGCCCTCCTCGACTTCGATAGGCTGGAACCGCTTGGCGTGAGTCGCCCAGTCCTTGCCGTCGGCGGCGAACGCGTGGATGTCGTCCTCCCAGTGCCACGCCGTGCCCTTGTGCGACTCGACGACCTTCGGCGCCTTCTCCCGGAACTCCGGGGCGATGCGCGACTGGATGACGTCGTGCGGATACCACACGAGGTCTATGTGGTTGTCCGCGGAGATGTACTTGTAGTCGATATTCCCCTTGCCGCTCAGGTCGCGATCGCCGATGTTACGTCGCCGCGCTCTCCCTCCCAGCCTGTCTGCCCGAACGTTCTCCTCCGGCATGACTCCACTCCTTTCGCCCCCGTGCAGGCCTTCCGCACGGAACACGGGAATCGTAGGATTGACAAACGGGAGTGTCAAGGAACGCCCCCCTCTTATCCGTCATTCCCGCGAAGGCGGGGATCCAGAGTGCGCGACAGCGGAGCGCACGCGGGCGCGGGGCTGGAGGGCGAGGGCTGGCGAGCGTGCGCAACCATCCGCAGGGCCGGTCCGCAGCCGCCCCTGCTTACTCGGGAGTTGACAGCATGGCCATCACCTACTCCACGAACGAGGTACCCGGCGCAGCCGAAGTGGCCGACCTCCTGCGGGCCGGGGGCTTCAACCGCCCGCTCGACGACCTCAGCCGCGTCGACCGCATGCTCCGCAACGCCGACGTCATCGTCACCGCGCGGGACGGCGATGCGCTCGTCGGCATCGTCCGCGGGCTCGCCGACTACGCCGTGTACGCCCTAGTCACGGAGCTTGCCGTCGCGGCACCCTACAAGCGCATGGGCATCGGGCGGGAACTGCTGCGCCGCTTCCGCGAGCAGGCCGGGGAGGAGTGCACCATCATCCTCCACTCCAGCGAGGAGGGGCACGCCTTCTACGGCCACCTCGGATGGGACAACCTCACCCGCTCCTGGCGCCTGCCCCGGTCGAGGTAGGGCAGCCCTACCGCAGCCTGCGCAGCGTACGCGAGAAGAGCAACTCCCACAGCCCGTAAGACAGGATGACGGCGCCCGTCGCCCCCAGGGCTACGCGCCCTCCGAACAGGTCCGCCAATCCTGTGATGCCCAGGATCGCAAGCGGCATCAGCCCGCCCATCATCGCGTTCAGCGCCTGTACGCGCCCGCGCATCTCCGGCTCCGAATACGTCTGCAGCATGGCGAGGTGCACCACTATCCGCCCGGAGTGTCCCATGCCCGCCGGAAGCATGAGCAGCAGCGAGAGCAGGTACCAGTTCGACGCCGCGAACGCAACGACTCCGGCGCCGAACAGCATGAAGAAGCCCACCAGCAGCAGGCCCTTCCGCTGGAAGTCCCCCAGAGAAGCAGCCGTCGTCGAGCCCAGCAGAGACCCCAGTCCATAGAGCGTGAACAGCAGGCCCACGCCGTCCGCCTCTATCTGCAGAAAGTCCTGGGCCAGGGGCAGCAGGTTCTGGAACGGCTGTCCGAACACCGTGACGACGAACCCCACGAGCAGCAGCGTGCGGATCTCGGGCGCCTGCCACCCGTACCGGAAGCCCTCCAGCGTCGAGCCGCTGCGGTTTCGCCGCCGCGGGGCCGTCGCGCCCCGCACGGGTGTGAAGAACATCAGGCCCAGCGCCAGGACATACAGCACGACCACGAGCACGTAAGCCCATTCCGGCCCGGCCCGCGCGAAGATGATCCCCGCCACCAGCGGCAGCAGCGTCCGGGTCGCGTTATGGGACATCGTGTGGAGGCCCGTGGCGTTCAGCAGCAGCCGCTCGTCCACGAGCCCGCCGATGATCGCGCGGCGCGACGGTGTGATGAACACCATCACGGTGCCCTGGAAGACGCCGATGACCAGGACGTGCCACCACTCCAGCACATCCAGCACGATGCCGATCGCCGTGATGCTCGCGAACGCAGCCATGAGCGCCGCGGCCACGATGAGGATGTTCCGCATGGAGACCCGGTCCGCGAGTGCTCCCGCGTACGGCGACAGCACGAGCGACGGGGCGTTGTTGGCCGCGAGGACGAGGCCCAGCACGATGGGGGCGCGGTCGGCGAGGTCGTACGCCAGGATGGGGCGCGCCAGCATCGTCGCCTGCATCGCGCCCAGGTAGAACGTCATCGCGATGAAGTAGTTGCGGTACGCGGGCACTCCGAGCGCATCGAATGTCCGGGGCCAGCGGCGTCTGGGGCCCGTCGTTCTCGCGCCCTCTTCCGTTGTACCTGCGCGCCCTGGGCCTGTTGTTCCCGCCCCTTCCGTCGTTCCTGCCCCCTGCGTCGTTCCTGCCCCCTCCGTCGTTCCTGCCCCCTCCGTCATTCCTGCGGAGGCAGGAACCTCGCCCCCTTGCTCGGCGCCTGACGTGCTTTGCGGTCCCTCGGCCATGGGCGCGATGCTACCCCCGCTCCGCGTCCTTTGCCACAGCGTGCCAGGGTTGAGGCTTGACAACAGAACATTCGTTCTAATATCGTGCCCTCCCGGCAAGCCGGGGTAGCAAGCGTTTAGGGGAGAGCGTCTTGCGCGTCGCGTGTGTCCTGATCACTCATCTCAGGGCCAAGGTGGAACTGCAGCGGCAGCCTCATCTGGTCAACAGGCCCGTCGTTATCGTCGAGCGCTCAGGGAGCAGGCCAATGGTCGCCGACTGCCTCCCGGACTGTGCCGGGGTAACGGCGGGCATGACCCTCGAGGAAGCGCTCTCCCGCAACACCGGGACTATCGTCCTCGACGCCGACGAGCCGACGTACCAGCGGGCGTTCCGCCGTGTGCTCGCCGCCCTGCAGGGAGTCAGCGACCGCGTGGAGAGCGTGGACCTGGGCATCGCCTGCGTCCGCCTGGACGGCCTCGAGCGGCTGTACGGCGGCGAAGACGGCACGCTCCACGCGCTGCTGAACGCGGTTCCCGCGTACCTCAGGCCGCGCATCGGGGCCGGCGACGCGAAGTTCCCCGCGTTCGTGGCGGCCCGGACGAGCGACGCGCCGGGTGTGACGCACGTCCCGCCCGATGCCGCCGCCTTCCTCGCGCCTCGCTCCGTCGACCTGCTTCCGGTCGATCAGGAGGCGCGCGACCGCATGCACCGCTTCGGCCTGCACACGATGGGCGACGTCGCGGCCATGAGACCGGAGTCGCTCATCGACCAGTTCGGGGTCGCGGGCAGGCGGGCGTGGGAGCTCTCCCACGGCATCGACCACGACACCGTAGTCCCCCTTCCCTGCGAGGAGGCTGTCGTCGAGCACACCTCCCTCCCGTTCGCCTCGGCCTCTGCGGAGTGGCTGCTGACGGCGGTGGACACCCTGCTCAAGCGGGCCTACGCCCGGCCACGGATGCAGGGCCGCTACGCAGGCAGGGTGACGCTGGGATGCGCCCTCGAAAGGGCAGCTCCGTGGGAGCGAGCGATCAACTTCAAGCTGCCGGCGGGCAACTGGGAGCAGGCCGCCGCTCTCGTGCGTCGACAGTTGGAGCGAGAGTTTCCCGTCGCCCCGGTGGAGGAGGTCACCCTCACCTTGTCCGGCATCACCGGCGAAGCGGGGGTGCAGGCAGGGCTCCTCCCCGACGCCCGGAAGGACCGCGACCTGCGGCTGCTGGATGCGGAGCGGCAGATCCAGGCCCGCATCGGCGGCAACCACGCGCTCTACCGGGTGGTCGACGTGGCGCCGTGGCACCCCGCCCCGGAGGTGCGGGCGGTGCAGGTCCCCATCGACCCGTCTGGGCGGGACGGCATGAAGCCCCTCGCCGTTCCCGTGCCGGTGGCGGTGCGGGAGGGCGCTCACCGCGAGCCGGTAGCGGTCCGCCTCGGTGACCAGTGGCACGCGCTGACCGGCGTCGAGGACAGCTGGCTCTTCGACCTCTGGTGGATGCCGCAGCCGGTGAGCCGCGCCTACTTCCGGGTGAGCCGCCGTGAGGGGGGTTCGATCGTCCTCTTCCAGGACCGGACGGACTCCTCCTGGTACCGGCAGGCATCCTAGCGAGCCTCCCATGACCACGGACTACGTCGAGTTGCACGCCAAGAGCTTTTATTCCTTCGGAGCAGGGGCGTCCCACACGCATGAGCTGCTGGCGCAGGCGAAAGAGCACGGCCACGACGCCCTCGCCCTGACCGACACCAACCTCTGCGGAGCCCTGGAGTTCGCCCGGCTCGCGGGCAGCCTTGGCGTGCAGCCGATCACTGGAGGGGAGATCACCCTGCTGGACGGCTTCCGCATCGTGCTGCTGGCAAGATCGAGGCAGGGCTACACCAACCTCTCCCGGCTGTTCACCCTGGCGAACGCCGTCGACCGCAGGGAGCCGCGACTCGACCCCGCGCACCTGCGCGAGCACGCCGACGGCATCGTGCTGCTCACCGGAGGTCGGGATGGACCGCTGGCCGAACTGACGCTGAACGGGAGGCATGGGGAAGCCCGCGAACTGCTCAACGATTATCGGTCGTGGTTCGGGAGCGATGCGGTCTATGTTGAGCTGCAGCAGAACTTCCTGCAGGGCGACACGCCGCGTAACCGCGAGCTGGCGCGGCTGGCCGACAAGGTGGGCGCGCCGGTCGTCGCCACCAACGATGTCCACTACCACGCGCCGGAGCGCTGCCGTCTGCAGCACGCGCTGGTGGCCGCCCGCCTGAACACCACCATCGACCGGGCTCTTCCCTTCATCCGGCCCAACCACCACCTGCATCTGAAGTCCGCCGAACGGATGGCGCGGCTCTTCCGCGAGCGCCCCGACGCCATCGCCAACACCCACCGCATCGCGGAGCAGTGCGGCTTCGACCTGAGCGCCGACCTCGGCTACACCCTGCCGGAGCCGCAGCTGCCGGAGAGAGATACCGCAGAGGGTTACCTGCGGCGGCTCTGCATAGAGGCCGCCCTGCGGCGCTACGGGGACGTGTCGGCGCAGGTCAGGGAACGCCTCGATGAAGAGTTCCGCCTGATACGCAAACACCGGCTCGCGGGTTTCCTGCTGCTCTACCGGGAGATCGTCCTGCTCGCGCAAGCGATCACCGAGGAGAAGGGACTGGCGCCCCCGGAAACGCCCCTGGAGGAGCGGCCGCCGGGAAGAGGACGAGGCTCTTCAGTCGCCCTCCTGGTGGGCTATCTCATCGGCATCAGCCACGTTGACCCGCTCCGATGGGACCTGACGTTGGAGCGGTTCATCTCGGAGGAGATGTCGATGCTGCCGGACATCGACCTCGATTTTCCGCGGGCGATACGCGACGAGCTGGTCCGGCGGGTGCACGAGCACTTCGGACCGGAGTTCGCTGTCCTCACGGGAGCCATCGCCACCTACTCGGTCAAGGGCATCATTCAGGACATCGGCAAAGCACTGGGCTTGCCGAAGGAGGACCTGCAGCTGCTCTCGCGACAGTTGCACTCCCTCGATGCCGCCGACCTCCGCAGCGAGATGCTGGCCTTGCCCGCCTTCCGCGACCGTGTGGAGGCCCCGGGCTGGCGAGACCTCGTCGCGCTCGCTCCCCAGCTGATGCACGCTCCGCGAAGCCTGGGACAGCACGTCGGCGGCATGGTCCTCAGCGACTCCCCCATCCCGGAGATGGTCCCGGTCCGCGCGGGAGCGATGGACGGGCGCTTCATCATGGACTGGAACAAGGACAGCGTCGCCGATGCCAACTTCGCCAAGATCGACCTTCTCTCTCTGCCGGTACTGGACCAGATCGAGGAGGCGCTCGACCTGATCGAGCAGCGGGAGGGAGAACGGCCCGACCTGAGCAAGCTCGACCCCGAAGACCCCGGCGTGTACGACATGATCAACGAGGGCAGGTCCAAGGGCATCTTCCTGCTCCAGTCGCCGGCCCAGCTCAAGATGGGGCAGCGCCTCCGCTCGCGCAACCTGCTCGACCTCGCCTACCAGGTAGCGCTCATCCGGCCCGGCGTCGGCGTGCAGGGGAGCGCGGTGAGCCAGTTCGTGGAGCGCTACCGGCACGGCGTTCCATGGGACTACGACCACCCGCTTGAGAAGCGCGCGCTGGAGCGGGGGTACGGCATCATCGTCTGGCAGGAGCAGGTCGTCCAACTGCTCACGGACGTGGCGGGCATGACCGCCGCCGAGGCCGACGAGGTGCGCCGTGCGTTCGCCCGGCCCAATAACGAGCGCCTGATCGCCATGCACTGGGAGCGGTTCCGCGAGGGGGCGGCGCGGAACGGCGTCTCAGAGGAGACCGCGAGGACGATATTCGCCAAGGTCAACGGCCATTACATGTTCCCCGAATCGCACTCCCACGCCTTCGGCGTCACCGCGTACCAGGCGGCGTGGCTGAAGCGCTACCACCCGGTGGAGTTCTTCACGGCGCTGATGAACAACCAGCCGATGGGTTTCTATCCCGTGGAGACGCTCAAGGAAGACGCCAGGCGCTTCGGCGTCCCGTTCCTGAACCCCGACGTGAACCGCAGTGCGGCGCGGTGTGCCCCATCCGGCGATGCGGTGCTGATCGGCCTCGGATTCGTCAAGGACGTCGGGGAGACATCCGCCGATGCGCTCGTGCGCGAGCGGGAGGAGCGCGGCCCCTACCGGAGCGCGGGCGATCTCGTGCGGCGCACGGGGCTGAAGCCGCAAGCGGTGCTCTCGCTGGTGATGGCCGGCGCGTTCGACGGCGTGACGCCCAACCGGCGGGAGGCGCTGTGGGACGCCGGGCTCGGCATCCGCCCCGGAAGGAACGGCCAGCGGGCATTCGCACTCGCCGGGGACAGGGAAGCACCCGCGTTCGTCGACTTCTCCGACGAGGAGAAGATGATGGGCGAGTACCGGGTCATGGGCATCTACCCGAGAGGACACGTGATGGAGTTCGTGCGCCCGCGGCTCCGCGCCGAGGTGATGCCCGCCGCACTGGTCGAGGCAGCGCGGGAAGGTGATGCCGTCACCGTGGCGGGTTGGCCGGTGGCGAGGCAGCATCCGCGGGGGAAGTCGGGCACCGTGTTCGTCACCGTTGAGGACGAGGCTGGAGACGTGCAACTCATCCTGTGGCCGCACGTGTTCGCGCGGTTCAGGAGGGAGCTGGACAGCCGCTTGCTCGTGGCTCACGGCACGGTCTCCCGCTGGGACGGGACGACCAACGTCATCGTCACCCGACTGGAGCGCCTGGGGACACGCGCGCCGCTGCCGTCCGCACACGACTGGCGCTAGGTAGTCCTGCCGATGCAAAGCGCACGTGGACGGGGTGGCGCCCTACACAAGACCCAGCCACTGAGGGATGACCGCGTCGAACCACACCGCATCCAGCGCCACGTCGTAGACGAGTTTGATCGTCGCATAGATGGCAACCGACAGGCCCACGGACCATACCCACCCCGCCTTCCCGTAACGGAACAGGTAGATGAACGTCCCCACGGGCAGGGCGAAGTGGAATCCCAGCATCCAGATCCCGAGATAGAGCGCCAGCAGCCAGGTCCATATCCTGACGAAACGTCCCGCGATGGCGCGCGGGTCCTGTCCTTCGATGCGGAAAGAGGTGTCCATCACCGATGCCGCAGACGGCCTGACGCGACGCAGCAGGACGACGAGCCGCACGAGTCCGAAGGGCACTCCTATGATCACAGCGATACGAGGCAGCAACCTGGCTGCCTCGGGCCAGTCGAAGGAGAGAACGAAGAGATAGCCGAACAGCGCGAATGCAAGCGCGATCAGCAGAAGCTCGCCGAGCACCTCGGTCGATAGCCAGTAGGTTCGCAGGTTGCGCCAGCGCACTCTTCCCTCCGTTGCCACGTTCAGTTCGATCGTCTAACAAGGCCCGTGCTAAGACGGGTCCTCGATCGACTCCTCGGAGACTTTGCTGCCCGGCCTGTCCGGCACGGCAGTATGAGCTGACTCGCTCGCGACGGATTGGACCCTCAGCGCCATGTAGACGAGGGCGATCATCATGGCGATCAGCACCAACGACTGCACCCGGAGGAACAGGCCGAACCCGTAGGTATTCACCGTGATCCACATGAACCGCTCCAGCGTAGGCGCCAGGGCCACGGCGATGAGGATCGGCGGACGGGGCCAGCCGTACCGCTTCATGAAGACCCCGAGCACCGCAAATGCCAGGACGACAAGCAGGTCCTCCAGGATCCGGGAAGCCTGGTAGGCGGCGAGTGTGGTGACCGCGATGACGATCGGCGCCAGGATGTTCGGGGGGACGGCCGACACTCGAGCGAGATAGGGCGCCAGCAGCAGCATGATCGGTACGACGATGATGTTGGCAAGGATGATGATGTATACCATCGCGATGGTCAGGTCCAGGTGCGTTGAGAGCATGGGAGGTCCGGGAGTGATCCCCGAGAGGATCAGGATCGCAAGGACCAGGACCATGCCGGGGGCTCCGGGGATACCGAACACGAGCGTCGGTATCAGGACTCCGCCGTCGCTGGAGTTATTGGCGGCATCTGCCGCTATGACGCCTCGGATGTCGCCCTTGCCGAACGTGTCTACGGCGCCCTTCTCTGTCTGCCGCGCCTGTACGTAGGCTATCCAGTGTCCCGTGGCGCCGCCGACACCGGGCATCGCCCCGACGAACGTGCCGATGATGCTCGAACGGAGCATCAGCCATTTGTGGCTGAGAGCGACTTTCATCCCGCGCAGGACGTCCTTGTTCGCTTCCTTCATCATCGTGTCCAGCCGCTCGCGGGCGACGGGCGTATCGCCGATGACGAGGTCCATAGCCTCGGGGATCGCGAACAGGCCGATGACGATGGGCACGATGCCGAACCCCTCCCAGAGGAAGTCGATGCCCATGTCGGCCCGGACGACTCCTCCGACGTTCGTGAACCCGATAGACGCGATCGCGATACCGAACGCGGCAGTGAGCATGCCCTTGACGAACGCACCGGCGCTGATGATTGCGATCGCCAGGATGCCCATCAGCGACAGGAGGAAGAACTCTGATGAGCCGAACAGCTTCAGGAGTTCGCGTCCGACCGGCAGCACCGCCAGCAGCACGGCTCCTCCGAATAGCCCGCCGACGAGAGTGGTGGTGTAGCTCGCCCCCAGTGCCTCCCCGGCAAGACCCCTCTGTGCCATCGGATAGCCGTCCAGCACGGTCGCCTGCGCTGAACGAGCGCCTGGAACGCCCAGGAGGATCGCGGGGACCGGTTCAGTGATGTCCCCCGCCGCCATACTGAATACCACTATAGACATCGCGATCCACGGGTCGATGTACCCGGCGAAACTGAGCACCACCGACGTGGTAGGCAGTCCGCCTGCGGGGATCAGTCCGGAAGCAAGCGCAACGGGCAGCACGATGGCCATTCCGATGAGCGGCCCTGGACTGAACAGGTTCTGTGCGGCGCTGATCGCTGCCTCAAGCATGCGCTGGCCTCTCCGGGGCAGACACGAGGGGGCGCCTTCAGGGGCGCCCCCTCATCTGTGGGTTCAGTTGATGCCGGACAGCCTCAGTACCAGCTCCAGACCTTCCGGCGGGAGGCTCAGCAGGTCATCTATGACCTGCCCGAAGTCATCGGGCGACCCGAATCCCACGTCGTAGCCTGCGATCCCCGCGGCCTCGATGAAGCCTGGGTCTTCGATCACCGCCTGGTAGGAGTCACGCCAGACCTGGACGAGGCCGGGTGGGGTGTCAGGGTGCACCACGTACATCCGGAGGAAGTCGTTGTACTCAACCGTGGCGTTGAAGGCCGTCTTTTGCCAGTCCTGGAAATCGACTCCTGGCAGATCGTAGATGTGGTACGGCTCTGGTGCGCCCAGGGTATCCAGCCACTCCTGGTTGGGCCGCGTGTTCCACCAGAAGAGAGGAAGCCATCGCATGTCCTCCACCAGTTCGGGCAACAGCCGCGGGTCCCTCCGTTGGATACACGTGGAGGCTTCCAGTTCGCCCCGTTCGAAGGCCGCCAGTGTTTCGGTGCTGCCCTCGTACCCCGGGATCGTCTTCATGGGTCCGCCGACCAGTTCCACGAAGTGCGCCCCCATGGGCACTCGGCCCCCGGTGCCTCCCGCGATCGTGACGCTGCCGTCGGCGAGCAGGTCGTCCCACGAAGAGTACTTGTGCCTGTCGGCGCATATGAGATAGGGGTCGCTGACCCGGGTGGGCGCACCGATCAGCGGCAGAGTGTTGAGGTCCAGTCCGCTTACCTCCCGGCCGAGGAGCACCTGCCGTATCAGGTTGATGTTCAAGGTAAGGATGGTGCGCCCGTCGGCGTCCGACCGCAGAAGGGTTTCCCAGGCACGGAGGCCCCCGCCACCCGATACGTTGCGGATCTGGAAGCGCCTCGGCTCACCGGGCAGGTGCTGCGGAGCGAAGCGTGCGATCGTTCGAGCCAACAGATCGTAGCCGCCGCCCGGCGCGCTGCCAACCACGATGGTGACTGGCTCGTCGTCGAAATGGCCTGCGAACTCCGACTCCTGCATTGCCGGCCCTGTTTCACTGGGAGCCTGGGTGGGAGCGCCGGCAGGTACGGGTGTGGGAGTGGCAGCGGGAGCGGGGGCTGGCGACTCCGCCTGCCCGGTGTCAGCCGGAGCCGGGGTGGGAGTCGCAGCAGGAGCAGGGGCCGGCGATTCGGCCTGCCCGGTGTCAGCTGGAGCCGTCGTGGCTGTGGGAGCAGGGGCCGGCTCTTGAGTCGGGTCACTGCCGCAGCCGCTGAGAGCGAAGACCATCAATGCAACCGCAAGTAACGCAAAGATAGCTCCGTAGCGGGCCCTGTTGTTCTTCCCCATCGTTCACCTCCCTTTGGTGCAGGCGCCTCCTCTAGGACCTCAGCGCACGAGGGAACAGGTAGTCCATCATCATGCGCTTGTGATAGAGGGGATTTCCGAGGTACTGATAGAGACTCCGGGACTGGATCATGTGGGCGACCAGCGGATGCGAGTAGTCCGTCCCGGGGCCGGCGAAGACCATGTGAGCATAGTTGCACGCATGGTAGTAGCCGTCACTTGCCACCGCCTTGGCTTCATGGACGCTTGAGATAGCTTCGTTGCCGGTGTCCAGTTTCCATATCGTCTCGTTCGTGATCCATCGTGCCGAGTCCAGGTGGTTCACGAGGTCGACGACGTGGTCCTGTACGCGCTGGAACCGGCCGATGGGCTGGCCGAACACGACACGGCTACGGGTGTACTCGACTGTGAAGTCGAGTACCTCCTGGCACCCGCCGACCTGGTACGCGCACAGGATGGGAATGGCCTGTATCAGGGCGCGCTCCAGGGCAGCCCAGCCCTGGCCGGGCTCCCCGAGGATCGCCGATCTGGGCACGTGGACCTCATCCAGACGCACCTCACCGAGTGACGGCGAAGCCAGGCCCTTGTAGGGAGTCACCGACACGCCGGGCTGATTCATGTCAACGAGCGCGAGAGATATCCCGTCCCCGTGCCTGACTGCGCAGATCAGGACGGTCGCCGCGGCTGCATCGTGAACGAACATCTTCGTGCCGTTGAGCGTCAGCCCTTCGGGACGGTCGGTAGCCGTCATCTCCACTGACCCCGGCCCCCAGCTGTAGCCTCTGTCGTTGATGGCCAGCGTGGCGATCTCCTCACCCTGGCATATCGCCGGTAGCCAGCGCTGCTTCTGCTCGTCGCTTCCGCCTTCCGCGATCACCGCTGCTCCGAGAACGCCGGAGGAGAAGTACGGGCCTGGAAGAGGCCCTCTCCCCAACTCCTCGAAGATGACCGCGCAGTCGCTCAGGCCCAATCCCGCTCCGCCGTAGGCTTCAGGCACCAGCATGCCCAGCCAACCCAAGTCTGCCGCCGTCTGAAACAGCTCGGGCACGTAGCCGACGCCACCCTGAAGCCATCCCGTTATGTTGGTCGGCGGCGCCTCTCGCTTCATGAAGTCCGCCACGGTCCGCTTCAGCATGGCCTGGTCTTCGGTCAGGGCGAGATCCATAGTGCAGCCCTCCCCTGCTACGCTTCTGAACTACCGGGTGTCGTTATCGGCGCCTGCTCGGCTGTCGGCCTTCCCAGGCCCATCCGCCTCCCCATGATGAGGCGGTCGGTATCCAGGGTGCCTCCTCCGTGCAGCGTGCCGGGGCCCTGCCGTGCCGCGTGTTCGAAGTCGATCGCTTCAGGTACGTCGAAGTTCGGTATGAGGGTGTGGTACCCCAGGATCTGCTGCAGCCTCTCCGCGACCACCAGCCGTCTCATCCGTGAGTAGTACCGGGCTTGCGTGCCTCCATAGCCATGCGGCCTGTGCGCGTACCTGTGCCACCAGTTCCGCCTGCCCCACAAGGCACTGATATGCGAGCCGATCAGGACATCAGCCAGCAGGTCGCGCACGTCGGGGTCTTCGAGCAGGGGCGCGCCGTTGCTCTCGGTCTCCTCGCAATACTGGATGAGGTGCTTGACGAGCCCGTCTTCGCCCAGGCTGCCGCCGCCGCTGTGCTCGAGCTCCAGGTGCGTATTGCCCACCTTCCAGCCGTTGTTCTCTCCGCCGACCAGGTAGAACTCGGGCACGCGGACATTGTCGAAGAAGACCGTGTTCTTCCGGCCCATGAGCAGGTTGAGCGGGCTCCGGCTGATGCCCGGAAGGTCGCCCGGGATGTAGATCCAGCTGAGGTTCTCGTGCCGGGCTCCCTGCGGGTTGGTGTTCACGAGGGTCCAGAAGAAGTCCGGATAGTGGATCGACCCGACCATGGTCTTCTGCCCGTTCACGACGTAGACGTCACCGTCCTTGATCGCGGTCGTCTGGGCGTTGGCCACGTCCGAGCCGCCCTGGGGTTCCGTAAGGAGCTGCCAGCAACCCACTTCGCCTGTCATCAGCGGTGGGAGGAAGGCCTGCTTCTGCTCTTCGGTCCCCCAGGTGAAGATGCAGGGTACTGCCAGTCGCGCCAGCGTATAGAAGATGTGTTCGAGGGTGAGGCCGTACTTGCCGATCTCGTTCTCGAGCACCATCTGGTGCTCAACGGTCAACCCGCCTCCGCCGTACTCCCTGGGGTAGACCGGGAACATCCACCCCTTCGCTCCCACCTTGCGGGCGAGGTTGCGTCGAAACTCGTACTCTTCCTCGTTCTCCCGGGTTGACCAGTTCGCTGAGAATTTCAGGTGCGCCCCGTCCTTCATCGCCTCGGCAAACCACTCCTGGGCTTCACGCCGAAATACCTGCATCTCTTCGCTATCGGGCTGCATCGCGAAATCCATCGCTGCACCTCTGCTGCTACTTGTATCTCGTGCCGAGCGCTGTTCAGTGGGACCGGGGTCGGGGCATTCTCCTCCTGCAAGGCAGCTAGATGACGTGCTGCGCTCGCAACTCTTCGATGTCGTCGGGGCCGTAGCCGAGCGTCGCAAGTATCTCGGACGTATGCTCTCCGGTCAATGGCGCCGGCCGGTGTACGGCCGTTGGGGTATCGGACAGTTGAACGGGGCTTCCCACTATCCGGCTGTCTCCCTCCGTGGGATGGGACACGGTGACCGGGATACCCATCGCCGCGACATGCGGGTCCGCGAACACCTCGTCAGGCGTGTAGGCGGGAGCATTGGGCACTCCGTTCTCTTCCAGGATCGGCAGCCAGTGGCTTCGAGGCTGCTTGGCGATCTCCTGTTGGAGGATGCCCTGTATCTCCCAGTGCCGTTCCCAACGCGCCTTGCGGTCCCCCAGTTCAGGCAGCAGGTCCTCCCGATCAACCGACTTCACCAATCCTTGCCAGCTCTTCTCGTGACCCGAGAGGTGGATCGCTATGGGCAGGCCATCCTTCGCGACGAAGCAGAAGATGCGCCCGCGGGCGAAGTTGTCTCGAACGGGGGGCGGGCCGTCATTGATCGCGTCGACGATGTGCGATTCCACGAACGACAGGCTGGACCGGAGCAGGGAGACGTCTACGAACTGGCCCCGGCCCGTTCTCTCTCGCGCCATCAACGCCGCGAGGACCGCGTACGCGGCGAAGATGCCGGTGGAATGGTCGACGATGGAGACGCCCACCACCTCCGGAGAATCGAGGTCCGTCACGAGGCTGAGGATCCCGCTGAGCGCCTGGGCCAGTGTGTCGAATCCGGGCCTGTCCTTGTAGGGACCGGTCTGACCGAACCCCGAAACGGAGCAGTGCACCAGGCGGGGGTTCTCTCTGGACAGCGTTTCGTAGCTCAGTCCGAGGCGCAGCCGGGTTGCCGGCCGGAAGTTGTCGATGAGGACGTCCGCCTCGGATACGAGCCGGAGAAAGATCTGCCTGCCCGGCTCCGTATCGATGTTGAGCGTCAGGCTCCTCTTGTTGCGGTTCAGGGCGTTCGTCCTGCCGCCGTAGCCGGAACGGCGAGGCCCGCGCCCGGCGCCCCGCTCCAGCAGGGGACTCTCGACCTTGATGATCTCGCAACCCAGGTCGCCCAGGAGAGGGGGGGGGGGGGGGGGCCCCCCCGGGCCGGCGGGGGGGGGCCCCCCAATGGGGGGGGGGGCGGGGGGGATTAGATTGCCACCGATAGCGACCACGGGTAGCCGGGGTAGGGTATA
>JAPPHT010000009.1:0-56092 GCA_028874795.1 Chloroflexota bacterium | reverse complement strand
CCCCGGCCCGGGGGGGCCCCGCCCCGGGCCCCCCCCCCCTGCTGGTCACCCCCCACTTTTTTTACCCCCCACCCCCGGCCCCCCCGTCGCGGGGCGCCGTCCGGCCCCGCCACGTGACCTGAGAGGTCGATCACCTTGATGCCTTCGAGCGCGGCTGTCATGAGATGCCCTCAGATCGCTCCCAGGTCTCGCAGGGTACGGATCTCCTCCTCGTCGTACCCGAGGCCCTGGAGCACTTCGGTCGTGTGTTCTCCCAGCAGGGGAGCCGGCGCCAGGAAGGCAGCCGGAGTCTCCGATAGGTTCACCGCGCTGCCGATTAGGCGGGTCTGCCCGTAGGAGGGGTGTTCGATCTCCCTGGGAAAGCCGAGATGCTGGATCTGGGGGTCCTCGAAGACCTCCTCGATGGAATTCAGAGGAGCGTTGGGAACGCGGTTGGCGTCGAGCGCCGCCAGCCAGTGTGCCCTTGGGCGCTGCCTGAAGCTCTCGGCGAGGATGTCGACGATCTCCCAGTGATGCTCCGAGCGGTCCCGGCGCGTTGCGAACCTGGGGTTGTCCAGCAGGTCGGAGCGTCCCGCGGCGTCGAGGAATGCCTCCCAGGCTTCCTGGTGCCCTGACAGGTGTATGACCAGGGGCAGGTCGTCGCTTGCGAGGAAGCAGTAGATGCGGCCTCTCGGGAAGTTGTCCCGGGACACCGACTCGCCGCCGTTCAGGAAGTCGACCACGTGGGACTCGATGAAGGACAGCGTGACCTGCAACAGCGACGAGTCCACGAACTGGCCGCGACCCGTTCTGTACCGGGCTAACAAGGCCGCCATTATCCCGTACGTCGCGAAGATGCCGGTGGAGTGATCGGTGAGCGAGACGCCGACGACCTTGGGGGCGTCCCGGTCGGTCACGAGATTGAGCATCCCGCTGAGCGCCTGGGCGATGGTGTCGAAGCCGGGCTTGTCACGATATGGCCCGCTCTGTCCATATCCCGAGATGGAACAATGGATCAGTCGCGGGTTGCGTTTGGCCAGCGCCTCGTAGTCGAGGCCCAGGCGACTGCGGGTGGCCGGTCTGAAGTTCTCGATCAACACGTCGGCCCTGTCGAGAAGCTTCAGCAGGACTTCCCTCCCCTCTTTCTTCTTGAGGTCGAGGGTGAGGCTCTTCTTGTTCCGGTTCAGCGCGCGGAAACTCGGACCGTAGCCTTCGTACTTGGGATTACGGCCTCGGTGAGTGTCGCCCCCATCGGGCAACTCGACCTTGATCACCTCACATCCCAGGTCGCCCAGCAGGCTGCCCGCGTACGGCGCGGCAACATGTCCTGCCACTTCGACGACGACTGTGCCTTCCAGGGCTGTGACCATACGGGAACCCCTCTACAACGTTCTGCGCGGCTCGGGTCCGTTCCTGTCCCGTGAGCTACGGTGGGCTGTCGGGCTCGAACTTGTACAGCGTTGCCTCATCCGTGATGTCCTCGAAGACGACTCGAACGGACATCCCGCAGTACACGTCTTCGGGGCGGCAGCCGACGACGTTGCTCAACAGCCGCGGCCCCTCTTCCAGCTCGATGATGCCTACCACGTACGGCAGTTCAGGTTCGAAGGCCTTGTGATACAGGCGGTGGTACACGCCGAAAGTGTGTACGGTCCCCCGTCCGCTGAGGGGCGCCACCTCCCAGTCCGTGCTGAGACATTCGGGACAGATGACGCTGGGCGGGAACCTGAACGCGTCACAGGAGGAGCACCGCTGGAGGACGAGCTGATGGGCCCGGCATC
This sequence comes from Chloroflexota bacterium, assembly GCA_028874795.1. GTDB lineage: Bacteria > Chloroflexota > Dehalococcoidia > Lucifugimonadales > Australimonadaceae > Bin16. The sequence continues at coordinate 54,332 of JAPPHT010000009.1, read as the reverse complement.
CTTCCCAGAAGAACCGCGTGGACGTGGAGGGGGCCGGGACCGGTTTGGCGTAGTCGGCCATCAGCGGTCTCTCCCCAGGACCAGCGCGGACTGGCAGACCGTGGCTCCGCCGTGTCCGGTCACCAGCACCAGTTCCGCGTCCCTGACCTGGCGGTCCGGCCCATAGTCGTGACGGACCTGTCGCACCCCTTCGACAACCTGGAGCATCCCCTCCGCGTGTGCCTCGGACAGTTGCCCGCCTGACGTGTTGGTCGGCAGCCGGCCTTCGAGCGTCAATGCGCCGCTTGCGGCGAACGGCCCGCCCTCTCCCTTCTCGCAGAAGCCGTAGTCCTCCAGTTGGAGCAACACCATGTGCGTGAAGCAGTCATAGATCTGTGCGGCGTCGATGTCGCCCGGGCTGACCCCGGCCATTCGATAAGCCGTCTCGCCGGCCCGCCTGGCGCCTGTGTCGACCATGTTCTCGTCGTGGTGCCAGCCGCGCAGGTTGTTTCCGAAGCCGAACCCGAGGATATGAGCGGGCGGCTGCCTGAGCGAGCGGGCGCGTTCGAGCGACGTAACGATGACCGCCCCGGCGGCGTCCGCGAAGATGCTGCAGTCGTAGAAGCTGAGCGGGTCCACGATCAAGCGGGCTGACAGGTAGTCATCCATCGTCAACGGGTCGCGGACGAACGCTTCCGGGTTCCTCGCGGCGTGTTCGCGGAATGCGATTGCGATGGACCCGAGCTGCTCTTTCGTGGTGCCGAACAGCTGCATGTGGCGGCGGGCTGCCAGTGCGTAGTTGGCCGGCGCCCCGAAGAGCCCGAACTCCGGCCCGAACTCCTGCCTTGCGAGCGAGGGGTCGGTGGTCGCAACGCGCATCCTCGCCGTCTCGTTCCGGTGGGTGCGCGACCACGCGTCCCGGCCGTAGCCGCAGAGCACCGTCGTGCACATCCCCGCGTCTATCGCCATGCAGGCCATGGCCACGTTGAGGATCTGGCTGGCGCCGCCGTTGTCCGTGCTCGTGCTGAAATCGACGTTGAGGCCGAGCAGCTGACCTACCCGTTGGTGGTGGACGTTGACGTCGTCCGGGCCACGGGTGATGAGGCCGTCGATCTCGTCCTTGCTGATCCCTGCGTCGTCGATCGCGCGCTTCGCCGCCATGACGAAGAGATCGAGGGAACTCATCTCCGGCACCTTACCGAGCGGGCTGTTGCCAACCCCCACGATTGCGTACCTGCCCCGCAGATTCGTTGCCATACCGTCCTCCTGTTCCAGTCGTCAGACTCGACTAACACCGGCGGAGACTACGAGGCGTTCGGTATCCTAGAGTAGCGTTATCGCGTCTGCAAGTGAGTGCCCGCGGTCCGCTCCCTGCGGTCCAGGCTCGCCGGCCCCGTGCTCCGTTGAGACCCGCAAGGGGCCCAACGACACGTATTCTCCTCGGCCGGGACGACAGACCTTGTTGTCTCTCTTGCCTCGTCCTGTGACATCCGCCCCTTACCCGGTCGACCCCGCGTCCGCTACGCTGGGTGCATGACCGTCGCCCACGCTGCACCTATAGACCGCGCCTATAGCTCGAGTCCTCAGCTATCAACGAAGTCTATGGCTCCGTCGCCAGACTTTGTTTTGTATGGCCGCCTTGCCCCCTTGATCGCGGGAAGCAGGCCGTGGCCTTGGAAATGCCCTCGATTAAGGTGGCCAAGTGGCCAGATTGACTGCTCGGTTTACTCGTGAGAAGCGATTAAGATGGCCAGGATTCGGAGACGATTGGCCACCTTGATGTCCCACCTCTCAACCCTGTCCTGTGCAGTCATGAGAAACGCCGTTAGAATCCGCGCATGACTACGAAAGCTCCCTACACCGGCTCGCCCTGGACAGGGCGCAGCATCCTCCGATTCGAGGACGACCGCCTGCTGCGCGGCGACGGCGCCTTCATCGCCGACATGACGCTCCCGGGCATGGCGCACGCCGCCATCGTCCGCAGCCCGCACGCCCACGCGCGCATCGATCGCATCGACGCGAGCGCGGCGCTCGGCATGCCGGGCGTGCTCGCCGTCATTACCGCGGACGACGTCGAAGAGGGCGCCGTGCTGGAGAGCATCGGCAGGCCGGGGTTGCAGGTCAATCGGGGTGGCGCGCACCCCATCCTCGCGCTCGGGCGGGCGCTCTACGCCGGGCAGCCCATCGCCGCCGTGGCGGCGGAGACCGCCGCCCAAGCCGCGGACGCCGCGGCGCGTGTCGAGGTCGTCTACGAGCCGCTGGAGGCGATCAACGACCTGCGGCGCGCGGCGGAAGGCGGCTACCCGACCATGCATCCCGCTATCGGATCGAATGTCGGAGCGTCGCAGCGCACGGGCGACGGCGACGTGGATGGTGCGTTCGCCGCCGCCGACAGGGTCGTCGAGGGATCATTCGTCATACCGCGCCTCGCGCCGATGCCGATGGAAGGTCGCGGGTGCATCGCCCGGTTCGACGAGTCCGGCGACCTCACGTTCTGGTCGTCCAACCAGTCGCCGCACGACACTGCCCACCACATCGAGGAGGCGATCACCTTGCCGGGCCACGTGCGCGTCATAACGCCGGACGTGGGCGGCGGGTTCGGGCACAAGCACCATGTCTACCCGGAGGAGGTCGCCGCCATCCTCCTGGCGATGCGGCTGCAGCGGCCCGTGAAGTGGGTGGAGGAGCGCAGCGAGAACATCCACTCGTCACACGCGCGCGGGCTGGAAGCGCACGTGCAGGCGGCGGTGACGAACGACGGTCTCGTCCTGGGGATCCGGGCGCAGTTCCTGTCCGACCTTGGCGCGTACTGGATCAGCGGCGCGTTCACATCGCCGGACAACGCGGCGAAGCGTCTCACCGGCCCGTACCACGTCCCCGCGTACGACGGTGAGCAGGTCTGCCTGATGACGAATCGCCCTCCCATCACGTCCTACCGCGGCGCGGGACAGCCGGAGGGCACCTTCTGCATGGAGCGCATCCTCGACCTCGTCGGCGAGGAACTCGGCATCGACCCCGTCGAACTGCGCCGCCGCAACCTCATCCCTCCGGACCGGTTCCCGTATACGACCGCCTCCGGCACGCCCTACGTGGACGGCGATTACGAGCCGGTCCTCGACCGGGCACTTGAGGTCGCCGGGTACGGCGACCTCGTGGCGCGGCGCGACCGCGAGCGGAGCGAGGGGCGCACCGTTGGGCTCGGCATCGCTCTCTCCACGAAGGGCTCGGGTGGCACGGGAGGCGACGCGGCGCGATCCAGCGCCGCCGCGGTCGAGGTTGACGAGGACGGCCTCGTCCGGCTCACTACGGATATCTCACCCCACGGGCAGGGCAACGCGACAACGTTCGCCCAGATAACGGCGGACGCGCTTGGCGTGGCGCCGGACGAGGTAAGCGTCCTCCACGGCGACACGGAGGCCATCGTGCCATTCGGGCCCGGCGCGGGCACCTACGCGAGCCGGGGGCTCGTCATCGGCGGACACGCTGTCTACCAGACCGCGCAGCAGGCCCGTGAGAAGCTGGTCGACGCGGCATCCCACCTGCTCGAAACGCCTGCGGACGACGTCGCGCTCGAAGGCGGTGCCGCGGTCTCCCGATCGGACCCGTCCCGTACGGTGCCGCTCGGCAGGCTCGCCGGTATGGCGGGGAGCGCGGACGGCGGCTTCCGCCACTACTCGACCTACACGCTGCCGCCGGGAAGCTTCGCGTTCGCTACGCACATCGCCTACGTGGAGATCGACCGGGACTCGGGAGACGTTCGGGTCCGCGACTTCGTTGCCGTGCACGACGTCGGCAACCTCGTCAACCCGCTCATCGTGGAGGGCCAGATCCACGGCGGCGTCGTGCAGGGCTTCGGCGAGGCGATGTGCGAGGCCGTCTCCTACGCGGACGACGGCCGCCCGCGCGAGTGGTCGTTCATGGACTACGCGATGCCACTGGCGGAAGACCTGCCGCACATGGTCGTCGAGACCCATGCGACAGAAGCGAAGAACGGCGCGATGGGCGTGCGCGGCATCGGCGAGATGCCGTCGTGCGCGAGTCCCGCCGCCCTCGCCAACGCCGTCCACGACGCGCTGCGCCAGATCGGCGCGCCCATGGTGGACATCCCGTTCACCCCGGAGCGCGTCTGGCGCGCCACGCGGGAAGCGCAGAGGTAGCGCCACAGCGGCGTCTCCCCTCGCTCGAACGGGCTGCCTCGCGTTGACACGCCCAGGGGCCGATGGTACGTTGCGGCCACTCCCCATGGGCACCGTGCCGGAGGGGGAGAGTCCGGTCGCGAGAGGGCATGGACCGGCTGGGACCAGTGGGTGACGGAGGCGGATGGTTCGATGGTCAGGTGGCGAAGGAGGCACCGGCTATGGAGTACACCAACCTTTCGGCAGACAACCACCTGAGTGACGTCTGGTACCCGGGCGACCTCTTCCAGAGTCGATTGCCGGCAAGGCTCCGCGACATAGGCCCGAAGGTCGTCGAGACGGACAAGGGCACGATGTGGGAGTGGGAGGGAGACCTCCACGCTGCCGCCGCGGACGGCAACGACAGGGCCAAACACGCCAGGACACACTTCCGGGCGAGCCGCGCAGCGGATGCGCTCGTCATCGAGGTCGAAGAGGGCAAGTTCGGGTCGGACCCGGACATCATGCTCCGGCACATGGACATGGACGGCACCTACGCCGGCGTCTTCTACACGGGCAACACGCGCAAGGAGACGTTCAGGGACCCGGAACTGGAGAAGGCCTACTGGGAGATCCACAACGACTGGGTGCTCGAGCTTTCGGCGGCGAGCCCCGACCGGCTGATCGTCCTCCCAACGCTGACAGCGAGCTTCCCGGAGCTCTGCGCCCCTGAGGTCTACCGCATGGCGGACAAGGGAGCGAAGGCCGTCGAGTTTGTGCTCTTCGACATTCCCGAACCCATCTTCGAAGAGACATGGGAGCCCTTGTGGACCGCGGCTGAAGAGACCGGGATCGTGATCTGCTCCCATGTCGGCGACAAGAAGGGCACGCCGCGGCCGCCCTACCGCCGCGGAGCGCGGCTCGCTCACTATCCGCAGGCCCCCAAGTCGATCTCGCCCTATCTGGCGCAGCTGATCTTCAGCGGCGTGTTCGAGCGCCACCCCAACCTCCGCTACTCCTTCGGCGAATGCCGGCTCGGGTGGATCCCGTTCGACATCCAGTGGATGGACAGGACGATGGAGCAGCGCTACCTGAACGCCGCGGAGCCGCAGTCCGACGTCCACCTCACCCTGATGCCGAGCGAGTACATCAAGCGACAGATCACCTTTACGTTCGAGGAAGACTTTCTGGGCACCAAGATGCTGGCCGACCCGGACTACTACATCTGCGACAGCGCCGTCTGGGGCAGCGACTACCCCCACGAGCAGGGCACGTGGCCGTACTCAGAGCGCACGCTGGACGAGATGTTCGCTGGCATGGACCCGGCGCTCAAGCGCACGGTCGTGTGGGACAGGACCGCCGCCTTCTTCAACATCAAGGGCCCGGACCAGAACGGGGCCTGAGCCTCACGCCTCACAAGCGGGACCCGATAAACCGAAGGGAGGGTGCGTCCATGTTCCTCGTAGTCGGCACCCATCTGATCAAATCCGGAAGGCTGGACGAGGCCAAAGAACGCCTCGACGCCAACGGCGACCGGATGAGAGCGTCCTCCGGCTTCGTGTTCCGGTACCGCACGGTCGCTGCGGAGAACGATCACAAGCTCGTCACGATAACCGGCTGGGACGACGAGCCGTCCTTCTCAGCCTATCGTGAGGCCTCCAGAGGCGCCGGTCCCGCGGGCGACACGCCGTACGTCGAGGTCGTCCAGGACTTCTACAACCTGGAGGCGGAACAGTTGGCGCCGGAGTCCGCGGTCTGAACACGACTCACGCCAGGGAGAATGCCTGTGGCTGACAAAGAGATACTGCTGTGGGACGAGCGAGGCCGGGGATTCCCTGCCCTCGTCCGGTACGGCCCTCACCTGTTCCTCTCGGGTTCCGACGGCTGCCGCGACCCGGAGACGGAGGAGCTTCAATTCGACCTCGTCTACAAGCCGATCGAACAGTGCCAAAACGCCTTCGGCCGGATCCGGCGTCGCCTGGAGCGCGCCGGGATGGGCGGCGACAGCATCATTCGCATACTGCATTTCACCAGCGGCCAGGAGTGGAGCCTCAAGCGCATGGCAGTCTGGCCGGACCACTTCGGCGAGGTTGGACACTCGGAAGCGGTCGCCTGGGGCGCGCAGGCAAAGATGGCGGACTTCAACGCCATCACCGCCATGGCGATCGGTCTCACGCGCGACGTCCCCAGGCAGATAGTGGTCCCCCAACCCCGGCGCGGGCAATCGGCACGGCTCGTCCGGGCCGGCGACTTCCTCTACGCGTTCGGCGTTGGCGGGTTCGCCAACCCGTTCACGGGCGAGGAGGTGCCCATCAACGCCCCTGACGCGTTCCGGCGCCAACACTTCAACAACTTCGAGACGCTGCGTTCTTACATGGACGAGGTGCCCGCTCCATTGACGGACTTCGTGCGCCTGGACGCCGGGTTCCGCAGGAACGTCGAGGACGCCCGCTCCTTCCGGACGTGTACCAAGGAGATGTTCGGCGGCCGCATCCCCTTCGCCCATTTCGCGCTGGCGCTGGGGGAACTGGCCAACCGGCTCATCCAACTGGGAGGGGTCGCCGTGGCGCCCGGAGTGGACAAGGAGGTCCGCTGGGCGCCCCACGACACGGACGTGGCGGAGGCGGTTATCGCGAGCGACCTCGTCTTCGTCAGCAGCCTCGCCGGCAACCGGGACGCGGACTCGGGCGCGTTGCTGCCCGAACTGTGCGCGGACAAGCGGGCTCAGGCCCGCCAGGCCCTGCGCTGCCTGGAAGCGGTCCTGGCGCGCGCCGGGACGAGCATGGACCGAACGCTGTCGATAGAGGTACACCTGCGGGACATCTATTTCGAGGACGAGTTCATCGAGATCGCGAAGAACGTCTTCGGGAATGACTGCCCCGCAATCGGTGTCGCCGGAGCCGAACTGGAAGAAGGCGTCGAGGTAGCGTTGGTGGGCACTGCGGGGGCTCGATGAAGCGCCGCACGCACGGTTGGAGAGCAGATTGACGACGCAGGACGAAGCCGTGGCACGCCCGGTGCCGGGCCAGGCCGTCGTGGACGAGATACTGCGCCTGGGCATCGAGTATGTCATCACCGTTCCGGACTCGGTGCAGCGGACCGTCCTGGAGCTGCTGGCGCAACTCGAAAAGCCCCGGCTGTTGACCGTGTGCACGGAAGACGAGGCGATGGGCGTCAATGCGGGCCTCTACGCCGGCGGAGTGAACGCGATGCTGTGCATCCAGAACAACGGCGTCCTGGCCTCCCTGAACGCCATCAAGGCGATCACACTGGACGCCCAGGCTCCGACACTCATGCTTGTGGGCCAATTCGGACGGGACGTAAGACTTCCCGCATCGGAGAGCCGGAACCGCGCCGTCAGGCTGCTCGCCCCGACGCTCGAAGCCTGGGACGTGCCGCACTACCCGCTCGAAGGGCCTGAGGACATCGGCAACATCGCGGCCGCCTTCGAGAGAGCGCACCGGGACTCCGGTCCCGCCGCAGTCATCATCGGAGCGCCGACGAGCTGACAGGGTCGTCCGGCCCCTGTCGGTCGGGAGGAGGACACGGACGTCATGCGACGGCAGGAAGCCATCGAGGTCCTTGCGAACGGACGCGGAAGCGCAATCAGCGTCGCGACCATGCAGTCCATCGTTCCCTGGCACAACGCGGGCCAGGGCGAGTTCGACCATCTCGACGCGCAGCGGTGTATGGGAAGCGCTTCGTCGCTCGGGTTGGGACTCGCTCTCGCGGTCCCGGACAGGAACGTCTTCGTGCTCGATGGGGACGGAAGCCTCTTGATGCAACTGGGCAGTCTCGTCAGCATCGCCCACGCCAGGCCGCGGAACCTCTACCACTTCATCTTCGCGAACGGCGTGCACGAGACCACAGGCAACCAGCCCCTGCCCGGAGCCGGGGTGTTCGACTTCTGTGTGTTGGCAACCGGGGCCGGGTACCAGGGCGCCTTCAGTGTGAGCACCAGGGACGAGTTCGAGGAGCAGCTCCCGCGGATACTCGACACGCCGGGTCCCGTGCTGGTCAACCTCGTCATCGACAGGGAAGACGATCGCTCGGCGGGGTCGGCGGGCGTCCCGATGGCTTCGCAGATCAAGGCTTTGAGAAAGAGCTTCGGCCCCACGGACGACAACAGCCCGTAAGAGTCGCGAGGTCGGGCACAGGCAAGCAGTCGCTACCGGAGGATGCAGAGATGGCAGAGAAGGCTTGGCGCTCCAGGTGGGTGAGGACGGGGTCGTTCCGCACGCATTATGTGGAAGCGGGAGGAGACGGTCCGGTCCTCGTGCAGTTGCACGGCGGTGGGTACGCTCAGTCCGGCGTCTCAGCGAACCACACGATCATGCCCGCGTTGGGCGAGCACTTCCACGTTCTGGCGCCGGACGCCGTCGGCGGCTATGGCTTCACAGACCTGGTCCCGACGCCGCGCGGCCTGCACAGCAGGGTGGACCAGCTAGAAGACTTCGTCGACACGCTCTGCCTCGACAGGTTCTCGATCATGGGCAACTCCCAGGGCGCATGGACGGCGGCGCGCTACGCCATCCTCCATCCGGACAGGATCGAGCGCATTGTGCTGGTCGGCAGCGGGTCGATCGCGGTGGCGATGGGGATAGAGCGCATCCGCATGGCCGGCACTGACCTGGCTGCCAACTACGGGCAGGGCGGAACGCGGGAAGACATGCGCATGCGCATCAAGGCCATCATCCACCGCGACGAGGCCATCACCGACCAGGTCATCGACCAGCGGCTGGAGGTCGCGCGGCGGCCGGGACTGCAGGAAACGAACAAGGGCTTCCAGGAAGCGAACGAGCGGTTCCAGAACGACCCGCTGCTCAAGATCGGCTACGAGATGCGCGAGACGCTTCCCTGGGTGACGAAACTCATCCCGACGATATTCCTGTGGGGAGAGAACGACCACTTCGCCTCACCGGAGTACGGCAGGCAACTCGAGAAGATGCTGCCGCACGTCCCCTTCCACTGGATCCCGAACGCCGGCCACCAGGTGCAGAGCGATCAACCGGAGTTGGTGGCCGGCATCATCATGCGATTCCTCCAAGGAGAGTGAAGCAAGCGCGCGGGTCCCGGTTTACGGTGCTCCACAGCACTTGCAAATCTCACGAAAGGGGAACACCATAGGGCTATGAGAGTCGGCGAGTTCGAGCTACAAGAGCCTCTGCCTGAGTTGCGGTCGCCCCATATCATCGCCTCTCTGACGCCGTGGATCGACGCCGGAAGCGTGGGCTCCCTGAGCATCGAGCGGCTGGAGCGGTACATGCGGGCCCGTGATCTGGGCACGCTCGCGAAGCCGGGACACTACTTTGACTTCACACGCTACCGCCCGGTTGTCTACTACGAGGACGGCAAGCGCAAGATGCGCGTCCCCAACGCGGACATGCGCTGGGCGACCGGCCTCGGAGGGCACGACTTCATCTTCCTCCACATGCTGGAGCCGCACTCCAACGCGGAGGAGTACATCGACGCGCTGGTCGAAGTCATCTCGTATCTCAATGTCGACCGCTTCTGCCGCATCGGCGCGATGTACGACGCTGTCCCACACACTCGACCGCTCCTGGTGATGGGCACCCTCAACGGACAGCCCTTGGAGGACGTCGAAGGCGTGGAGGGCAACCGGCGCAGGCCGTACCAGGGGCCCACGTCCATCATGAACATGGTGGGCGACCGCATCGGCGAACGCGGCATAGACAACATGATGCTCATGTGCAGGCTCCCACACTACGTGGAACTCGAGGCCGATTTCGCGGGCCGCTCCAAGATGCTCCAGGTGCTCTGCACCCTGTATGGCTTCCCTGCCGAGTACGCCGTCAGCCAGCGCGACACGCAGCAGTACGCGCGCGTCACCGCCGAGATGCAGCGGAACGCCCAGGTGAAGTCGCTCGTCGAACGGCTGGAGTCCGATTACGACGCGAGGCGTGGCAGGCGGGAGCAGCAGAGGCAGGCCGAGGAGAAGAAGGACCTCCCACCGCTCCCGCCCTCCGTCGAGGAGTTTCTCGGCAAGCTCACCGGTCCCGCCGAGGAAGAGAAGGAATAACGTCCCCTGCAGCTGTCCGTATGCCGGGAGTCCGGTCGACATTCGGCCGCGGCTGTCGTCTGTCATGCGCCTCATGAGACTGAACCTCGCAACAGCGCTGAGCGTCCTGATCGCCCTCGCCGGCGCAGCGGCGGCCGCCGTCGCGCTGCTGAGTCCGTCTGCGCCCGGCAGGACGCCGACAGAGGCCACGTGGCCGCCAGAGGTGCCGCGAGACAGTCCCCCGACGGCCCCGGAGGCGTTGGAAGCCCTGGAACGGAGCGCAGCCAGAGTCAGCGCGGAACTGCTGCCGGACATCAGCCCGGAGAGGCCGTTCGTACTCGTGACCGAGATGTTCGAGAAGGGCGGACACACATTCGGCCGCTTCGACTGCATGAGCAACTACGTCGCCATCTACCCGGAGAGCGTGATATCCATGACTGTCATCACGCCCGGCAGCGATGGACTCGTAGCGGACGTCACGGGAGATATCCGGGCCGTTGACGGCACGCCGCCCGTGGTGAGGTCCCTCCTCGACGACTCCATCATCACCGGGCCGCTGGAAGACCCGTGCCCCCCGGAGGAATACACCGAACCTGGGGACCGGTGGGACGTGGCAGGATGGGTGGGCGCCCGGTTGGAGTTCCCCCGTATATTACAGGAGGAGCGAGGCTACACCTATGTCGGCAGGTCCTTCGTGAACGGCCAGCCGGGCTTCCGCTATGAGGACCGTTCACGCGTGTCGCTCTATGTGATCGAGTTCGCGGAGACGAACCCGCTTCTCATCAGGACGAGCCGCTACACGGTGCAGGACGACGGCAAACGGGTCCTCGACTCCCAGGAGACCGTGATATCGGCGACCGCAGGGGAGCCGGAAGCGTCTCCCGGCGCAGGAACCGGCGAAGGGGGCTGATCATCGCGACAAGGCAGGCGCGCCGCTCGTCGGGCCCGTTCTACGGCTGGGTCATCGTCGCTGCCCTGAGCGTAGCTGGCGGCTTCAGCATGTTCCTGGGCGTCGGGAACTTCGGCATCTTCGTTGCGCCCATGAGCGAGGAGCTTGGCCTCGGCAACAGCGCATTCGGCTGGGCGCTCTCCGCGCGTCTCCTGGGGTTCGCGGCCTCCGGCCCGTTCATCGGACGCCTCATCGACAGCCGCGGCTCCCGCGTACCGCTCGCGGTCGGGGGAGTCATGCTGGGCGGCAGCGCCGCCGCGCTCGGCATGATCAGCGCGGGCTGGCAGATGATCGGCCTCACCCTCTTCGCCGGGTTGATGGGTTTCTGGGGAAGCAGCACGCTCTTCCTGACCATCCCCATCGCGAAGTGGTTCGTGCGCAAGCGGGGCAGGGCGATGTCGCTCTTCTTCCCCGGCATACCGTTCGGAATAGGCATCGCCAGTCCGCTCACCCAGATGTTGATCGACGCGGTGGGGTGGCGGGACGCGTGGCTCGTCCTCGGGACAGTGGGCGGGCTCTCCATCGCGGCCATCTCGCTGGTGTTCATACGCAGCCAGCCGTCCGACCTCGGCCTGCTGCCCGACGGCGAGTCCATCTCTCTTGAGACCGATGAACACGCCTGGCGCTCGCGCCGGCCGGAGTACTCCTGGACCGTGCGGGAGGCGATGCGCACCGGCGCCTTCTGGCGCATCAGCGTCGCGTACGGGCTGCTCATGGCTGCGATGGGTACCATCGGTGTGTTCTGGGTCGCGTTCCTGCGGTCGCTGGACATCCCACCGCAGGTGGCCGCCATCTCCTTCTCAACCCAGGCGTTCACACAGGTGGGCGCGTCCATCCTCGTTGCCCCGTGGATAGACCGCCTGCAGGCCCGCTACGTTGCGATGGCGGGTTTCGCCGCCGTTGCCGCGGGTATGCTCGTGGCGTCGGTCGCCTCGACGGCGTGGCACGGCTTCGCGGGCGCGGCGTTCGTGGGCATCGGCCTGGGCGTGGGCATGCTCATGCAGACGCACATCTGGCCGGCCTACTACGGCCGCGACCACATCGGCGCGGTACGGGGCGCGGCGACCCCGCTCACCCTCTTCATGACCGGTCTGGGCACGCCTGCCCTGGGGGTCCTCTTCGACACAACGAGCTTCGCCACGGGATGGCTCGCGGCCGCAGGCGGGTTGCTGGTGGGGTTCATGCTGCTGGCACTGTCGCCGAAGCCCCGACCGCCCAGGACGCCACTCACAGACGCGGCCTCCCCTCGGTCCCACGCTACGACGTGAAGCGCGCTGGAGCGAACAGCGAGATGTCGTGGCGGCTCTCTCCCCGTTCGGCGAGGTCCGCCATGATTTCACCGATCACACTGCTGAACTTGAAGCCGTGCCCTGAGAACCCCGCAGCGAACGACACCTGCGGCCAAGCCGGATGCTGCCCGATGATGAAGTGCCGGTCCGGTGAGTTTGTGAACATGCAGACCGCCATCCGCAGCAGGCGCCCCGCCGCCCGTGGAAGGCAACGGCGCAGGAAGTCCCGCAACATCTCCTCATCGTCCGCGCGCCACGCTCGGTCGAGCGCGTCGGGATCGGCTGCGATGCCCGTGTTGTCGAACTTACCCAGCTTGAGACCCGGCACGCCGAACTCCGGGAAACCGTAGTATTCGTCGCCGTCCAGCGTCACGATGAAGACTGGGAACCGGGACGGCGCGAACAGCGTGGGGTCGTCGGGCTCGAACCACGCCATAACTTGGCGCTCCGGCACGGCGACGCCTGCGAGCTCCGGCAGGAACCTGCTCGCCCACGCCCCGGTCGTGAGCACCAGGGAACCCGCCTCGTAGACGTCAGCCTCGGTCCGTACCCGCACGCCGCCGGAGAACGCCGCCCAGTCCAGCACACGCTCCTCTTCGTGTACCTCGGCGCCCAGGCCGCGCGCCACGGCCACATGCCCTTCGACGCAGTGCTCCGGCGTGAGAAAGCCTCCCTGCGGCTGGACGATCGCTGTCATCTCACGAGGCAGGCCATAGCCGGGAAAGCGAGCGGCGAGTTCCGCGCTCGTCAGTACCTCGTGCGGCACGTCCTGCTCACGGCACGCCCGGAGCGTGTTCTCGAACGCCAACGCTCCGGGATCGCCGGCGTGCACTGAGCCGGTGACGTGCAGCACGCGTTCGCCCGACTGCTCCTCAAATTCGTTCCACAGCTCGTACGCCCGTCGACCGAGTGGCACGTACGCCGGACCCTCGTGGAACGCGAGCCGGATGATGCGCGTGATGCCGTGGGACGATCCCATCTCGTGCGGGATGCGGAAACGCTCCAGCCCCAACACGTGGAGCCCGCGCTTCGCCAGTTGGTACACCGTGGCGCTGCCCATGCCGCCCACCCCGACCACGATAGCGTCGTAGACCCGTTCAGTCGTCACTGCTTCCTCCATACCTGCATCGACACCGCAGACGATGGTTGCCGTACAGGAAATGGGATGCTAGCATCCGCACATCCGCGCGTGTGGCACAGGCCCGGCGCGGGCTTTCGCGTATAAGGGAGGAGATTCATGTCCTGGGCCAGCAGAACCATCGCACTTCTGGTGCTCGGAATCGCCGTGCTTGCCGGTCTGACTGCATGCGGCGGCGATCCTGAACCAACCCCAACTTCTCCGCCCGCAGCCCCCGCACAGCCAACCGCGACGCCGGTGCCGGATGCTCCGGCCCCAGACCCAGCCCCGGACTCGGGCCCAGCCGCCACACCGACGCCAGTGCCCGCGGGTGCGACGGCAGCTCCTGCCACGGCCGCGCCGACTGCCGCTCCCCAGCGCCCCACGCCGACTCCGATCCCCGTGGTCGAAGGCTTTGACGCTGAGGGCTACTTCTCCGGCAAGACCATCAAGATCATCGTCGGCTTCTCACCCGGCGGCGGCTACGATGCTTACTCCCGGCTGGTCGCGAAGGCTGTCGAGCGGCTGATGCCCGGCAACCCGAATGTCATCGTCTCCAACCTGCCAGGCGGAGGCGCTCTCCGCGCCCTCCAGGAAACGATGCGCTCCCGGCCGGACGGACTCACCACGCACCCGATGGCGAACCGTCACCCTGCGGCTGAGGCAGCAGGCGCAGACCTGGACGACTTCGACCTGAACACAGTCATCATGCTCGGCACTCCGAACTTCATCCAGACGCACGCAGCGCTGTGCGTCCGCCGTGAGGTTGCCGAGAACTGGGACGACGTGCTTGCCCTCGGCAGGCCCATCACCTTCGGAACGTCGGCGCTTGGCGGTAATGCCATCGGCGGACAGTTCGCGGAAGCTCTCGGCGCGCCCGTCAGGGTCGTCCTCGGCTACGAAGGAACGGCGGACGTCCAGGCGGCGATCGACCGCAACGAACTCGACGCGACCGACCGGTGCGACACATTCTTCATCGACCCGTTCTTCCCCGAGTGGTACGAGCAGCAGAAGTTGATGCCGCTGTTCTACTGGCGCACGCCGATCAGCCAGAGTTTCCTGGACCAGATGAACACAGGGCTGCGGTCAGAGGACGTTCCACACCTGTTCGACGCGGTAAACCCGAACGATGAGCAGAAGGCGGCCTTCCTGCTCGCGCAGAACCTGGAGTCCATGACCCGCATGTTCGTCCTCGCACCCGGAACGCCTGACGAGATCGTGCAGACCTGGCGGCGCGTCTTCCGCGATGTAACGGAGGACGCTGGGTTCCAGGCGGACGCAGCCGCTCTCTCGCGAGAGGTCAACTACGGCGACCCCACCATCCTCAAGGCCGACATCGAGAAGGCGAAGGACTTCAGTACCGGGGCGTGCCAGTTGTTCGCCGACCTCTACGGCGTGCCGCAGGAATCGCGCAACTGCTAGCGCGGACGAGAGGGCGGGCTTGCGAGCCCGCCCTCTCCTTGCAACGCGCACGCCATTCGTCGCGGCATGCGCTCGCTGCCCATGCACACGCCTGGACTTCAGCTTCCTCCGTAGCGACGGCGGAGGGGAACGCTATTGACGCGCTCCCACACCCCGCGTAGCGTAGCGGCGCATTTCGCAAGCGTCCTTACCCGGGTCGAGGCAACGTCTTCATGGTCAACCGTATCCCCCTCACCATCGGCATCGTCTTTCTGGCCGTTTTCGTGTGGGGCTATGTGATAACGGTCGACCGGGCGTTCTTCGACGCAGCGGCAGACGGCGCGAACCGGCTCTTCGGCCTCCACGACCACGTTTCGCTGTTCGGCCTGAGCATCCCTGTCTCCTGGCCCATGATTGCGTTCGTCCTCATGATTCCGATCGCGATCATCTCGGGCCTCATGCCCGGTGGCGGCCTCCCCTTCCTCGTCGTCGTGCTCGCCTTTGCCACCGAGATCGATAACCCGTTCATCGCCTTGCCGGTCGTCATCGGGTATATGGCCGCGAACGACCTGACGGAGCCGATACCCTCCATACTGCTCGGCATACCGGGCGCGCGCTCGTCCCAGGCGACGATACTCGACGGCTACCCGCTGGCACGGCAGGGTTACGCCGGATACGCGCTCGGCGCTTCGTACACGTCTTCGCTCATCGGAGGCATCATCGGCGGCTTCGCGTTGCTTGCCGTGCTCCCGTTCGCTCGGGAGCTGCTGCGCCACTTCGGCTCCGCGGAGTTCTTCCTGCTCGCATTGCTCGGGATATGCGCGGTCGCCATCGTCAGCGCAGGGGCATTCGTCAAGGGAATGCTCACCGCCTGCCTCGGCCTGTTCATCGGGATGATCGGTTTTGTGAACATCGCCAGCGAGACCCGTGCGACCTTTGGGATCGACTATCTCTACGACGGCATCAACATCGTGCCTGTCGTGGTGGGGTTGTTTGCCATACCGGAGATTGCGGACCTCGTCATCAGCAACACCCCGGTCGCGAAGGAACGACTGAGCGAGATGCTCAAGGAGGGCAACCGTGATGTTGCCAGGGGCATGCGCGAAGCGCTGCGCCACAAGTGGCTCATCACTCGCTCGTCGCTCATCGGCGTCTTCATCGGCGCGATGCCGGGCCTGGGCCCCACTCCCGCTCACTGGTTAGCCTACGCCCAGGCCCGGCAGACGGAGAAGGGCGCTGTCGAGACCTTCGGCACCGGGGACATCCGCGGCGTGATCGCCCCGGAATCGTCCAACAATTCAACCGACGGCGGCGTCCTCATGCCTACCCTGATCTTCGCCATCCCCGGCAGCGGGCCGATGGCGATCGTCCTGGGGTTCCTCTACATCGTCGGCGTCCAGCCCGGTCCTGCGATGGTGAACCCGGAACTCCACCTCAACCTCACCCTCTCCCTCGTCTACGTCATCGTGCTGGCGAACATCCTTGTAGTGCCCATCGTGCTGCGGTTCTCTCCCCTGCTGACGAAAGTCGCAGCGGTCCCGCCACTCGTACTCGCCCCGCTCGTCCTCGGCATCGTCACGCTCGCCGCATTCCAGGCGAACCTTGACATATCCGACCTCACCGTCATGATCGTCTTCGCAGCGCTGGGCATGTTCATGAAGGCGTACGCATGGCCGAGGCCCCCCATCCTCATCGCCGTCGTGCTCGCGGGTCCGCTCGAAACGTTCATGTCGCGGGCGATCCAGACGGAGGGCATAGGAATGGTGACCCGCATCCCGTTCCTTGCCATCCTCGTCGTGGTCGTTGCGGCGGTCTTCTTCTCGCTCCGCGTACAGCGCGGGGCACAACGCCTGCAGGAACAGACCCTTGCGAAGGAGGCAGCCGGTGGCGCAGAGTCCTGATGACTCCCGCGACAACGCGCAGGCGCAACGCAGGGTCTCCTGGCGGTCGCCCGAGGTCCTTGGCGAGCTCATCTTGCTCGGAATCATCGCCGTCCTCGCGATCGTGTTCGTCAACGACCTCACGCACCGCATCGAGGGGCGCTGGCTCCCCTTCATCACCGTAGCCATCGCAACCCCGCTCTGGTTCATCCGGCTGTACACCGTCTTGAGCAGGCGCAAGGCCATCGAGCAAGGCATGATCATGGACCTCGGCTTCCGCCTCGGGGAAGACCCGGAGGGAGAGAAGCGGCGCGCTGCGCTCTACTTCGGCACCATCGTAGTGCTCGTCATCCTCGTATGGCTCATCGGCTTCCACATCGGCCTGCCGCTGTGGGTCTTCGCCTACCTCCTCTTCTGGACGCGCGCAAAGTGGTACTACGGGCTGCTCGCAGGGCTGGGCTTCGAGGCGTTCATCGTCGGCATCCTGGACCTGACGCTCGATATCTTCTGGTTCGAACCGCTGTTCTTCCGCTGGATAGGCGTGGCATACCCGTTCAGCGAGATGTTCACCCGCATCTTCTAGCCCCGCCCTTGATGCGACTTTGCCGCTCACAGACACGCGATGCTAGACTCGCCACGCCCATAACGACCGGCGAAGGAGGAGGCGCCCATATGACGACGCGCCAACGTGTTCCGTACGACGACCTGCGCGGCTACCTGAAGCTGCTGGAAGAGAACGGCCTGCTCAAGCGCATCACCGCCGAGGTGGACCTGGAAGGCGAACTCGGCGCCATCGCCTACCGCTCGCTCGTCCGCGAGGGGCCGGGCCTCTTGTTCGAGAACATCAAGGACTACCCCGGCATGCCGCTCGTGGCCAACATCATGTACACGGAGCCGCAGCTCGCCCTCGCCCTCAACGGCGACCCGGACTGGGCCGCGCTCCGCGACATCATCCACGAGGGCATGCAGGACCGCACCGCCACGCGCACCGTCTCCACCGGCCCCGTCAAGGACGTGAAGATCATGGGCGAGGACGTCGACCTCGACATGCTCCCCACCCCGCGCTGGCACGAGGAGGACGGCGGCCGCTACATCGGCACGACCGCCGGTTTCGTCACGCGCGATCCGCAGAACGGCAACCTCAACATGGGGCAGTACCGCTCCATGATCATCGACAAGAACACCACGACCGTCGAGATCATGGGCGAATGGCCGGTCGGCGCCAAGCCTCCTGGCGGCTCCAACTACGGCGGCGCCGGCGATCGCAACGGCGCGACGCACGTCCTCGAGAACGAGGCGAACGGCCTCCCGACGCCCTGCGCCATCGTGCTGGGCATGGACCCGCTCCTCACGCTCTCCTGCGGCACCGCCGTCCCCCACGACGAGAACGGCCACGGCGAGTACGAGGCCGCTGGCTCCTGGGCAGGCCGACCCGTCGACCTCGTGCAGTGCGAGACCAGCGACCTGATGGTGCCGGCTAACGCCGAGATCGTGCTGGAGGGAGAGGTCGTCCCCTACGAACGCGTCAACGACGGCCCGCACGGCGAGTCGACCGGCTTCTACAACCAGTACACCTCCACGTTCATGGTGAGGATCAAGGCCATCACGCACCGGAAGGACCCCATCAGCTTCGGCCTCATCTGCGGGCGCGTCGAGGACTACCCCCGCCCGCTCATGCGCTCCAATACACTGCTGGACGTGCTGGTCGCGAAGTCCGGCCTCACGAACATCAAAGAAGTTTTCTTCCCCGATGCAGGACGCTCCGGCTTCCTCATCATCCGCGCGCAGATCACCAGCCCTGAACAACCGAAGCAGATCATCGACGCCGCCTACGAGCACATGCGCTACCGCTGGGTGATCGTCGTGGACGAGGACTGCAACGTGCGCGACTGGAACGACGTGCTCTGGCGCATCGTCTCGTCCGTCGTGCCCGACCGCGACATGTACCGCGGACGCGAATACGTCTTCAGGGCCCCGGGCCCCGGGGCAGTCGAGTTCATCCCACCAAGCTACGGTATGGCGTTCGACGCTACCTACCCGTTCAAGGAGTACGAGCACCCGCGCCCCGGCGTGGCGCAGCCCAGTATGAAGATGATGGAGCATGTCGCGGGCCGCTGGAAGGAGCTCGGCCTCAGCTAGACCCCCGCTGACGAACGGAGGGCAGACGTGGTAAATGTGGCAGAGAGGTTGATAGACAGCGAAGGCGGCAAGCAACAAGGCGCAGGGCTGAACTTCTGCAACGGGTTCTGCTTCGGCATGGGACTCTGGCTGGCCGGCCTGGCGGTCGTGGCCTTGGCGGTCTTGCTGCTGATAATGTTCGGTCTGCCCGAACGCATCACTGTCGACATTCAGTTCTCCCCGTAACATCCGGCCCGGCTGCAACCACGGCAGCGCCGTGCCCCGCTTCAGGCTATCCAACAACACAGGAGGAGAGAGTTGACCACCACCGCACAGAGAAACCCTGTTTCATACAAGAGCATGCGCGAATACATGATGATCCTGGAGGAGCGCGGCCTGCTCAAGCGCATCACCGCCGAGGTCGACCTCGACTATGAGGTCGGCGCGATCAGCTACCGCGACCTCGTCCGCACAGGGCCCGGTCTCCTCTTCGAGAACATCAAGGACAACCCGGACAAGCAGTTGGTCACGAACATCATGTACTCGTTGGACCAGCTCTCCATCGCCTTCAACGGGCCGAGGGACTGGGTAAAGCTCCACGACATCGTCAAGCAAGGCATGGCCGACCGCCTCCCTTCCGTCAAGGTGGACGACGGCCCCGTGAAAGAGGTGAAGGTCTTCGGTGAGGACGTCGACCTCGGCGAGATCCCCACTCCGCTCTGGCACGAGCTTGACGGCGGACGCTATATCGCCACCACGGCGGGCGTCGTCACCGTCGACCCCAAGACGGGCGCGCACAACATGGGGCAGTACCGCTCCATGATCATCGACCGCAACCACACGACCGTGAAGATCCAGGGCGACTTCAAGGTAGGCGCTGCCCCGCCCAGGGGCTCATCGTACGGCGGCGCCGGCGACCGCAACGGAGCCGTCCACGTGCTGGAGAACGAGGCCGAGGGGAAGAACACCCCCTGTGCCATCGCTATCGGCATGGACCCGCTGCTCGTGCTCGCCGCAGGCACTGCCGTTCCTGAGAACGAGAGCGGCCTCTCCGAGTACGAGGCCGCAGGCGCGTGGGCAGGCCGCCCGGTCGAGCTCGTCAAGTGCGACACCATCGACGTCTGGGTGCCCGCAGAGTCCGAGTACATCCTGGAAGGCGAGATCCTCGCCGGCGAGCGCTACTACGACGGGCCGCACGGAGAGTCCTCCGGCTTCTACAACAAGAACTACGAGGTCTTCGTCTTCCGCGTGAATGCCATCACCCACCGGAAGGACCCCATCAACTTCGGCCTCATCTGCGGGCGGATCGAGGACTACCCTCGTCCGCTCATGCGCTCCGGCTCCATCCTGCAGACGCTCGTCAGCAAGTCGGGCCTCACCAACATCAGGGAGGTCCACTTCCCGGACGCGGGCGCGGGCGGCGTCATCATCGTTCGCGCCGCCATTGAGAAGGAGGGCCAAGCCAAGGACATCATCGACGCAGCCTACTCCCACCTCCGCTACCGATGGGTCGTCGTCGTGGACGAGGACTGCGACGTGCGGGACTGGAACGACGTCTGGTGGCGTATCGTCTCGTTCGCGGAGCCGTCGAAGCACGTCCACATGGGCGCCTTCCTGCCGCGACCGCTCGG
The DNA here is from genome assembly GCA_028874795.1 of Chloroflexota bacterium. Lineage (GTDB taxonomy): Bacteria > Chloroflexota > Dehalococcoidia > Lucifugimonadales > Australimonadaceae > Bin16. The sequence continues at coordinate 33,834 of JAPPHT010000009.1, read as the reverse complement.
ACGCCCCGGGGAGATGGACTTCATCCCGCCCTCGCAGGGGATGGGCATCGACGCCACGCGCGAGCACAAGACGACAGAGTTCCCGGTCCCGCCGCCGTCCAAGCCCACGATGGCGATCCTGGACAAGGTGGGCGAGCGCTGGGACGAGTTCGGCCTCCCGTAGGTCATGCGTGTGGGGAGACGCCGGCCAGGGTGTCTCCCCACACAAGACGCACGCGAGAGAACCATGCCAAGAATCATCGTCGGCATCACGGGGTCGTCGGCCCCAATCTACGGCATCTACACGCTGCGCGCGCTCAGCAACATGCCGGACGTAGAGACGCATCTCATCCTTTCGGAAGGTGCTCACCTCTCCATCAGGTATGAAGCGCCGCAGTGGAACATAGACGACATCAAGTCGATGGCCGATGTCGTCCACGACCCGCGGAACATGGCCGCCAGCGTCTCCAGCGGCTCCTTCAAGACGGACGGCATGGTGGTCGTGCCGTGCTCGATGAAGACGCTCGCAGGCATCTCCAACTCCTACAACAACGACCTCATAACCCGCGCCGCAGACGTCTGCCTCAAGGAGCGCCGGCGTCTCGTGGTCGTTGCCCGGGAGACGCCGCTCCACCGCGGGCACCTCCTCAACATGCTCGCGGTCACGGACATGGGCGGCGTCATCCTGCCACCCATCCCCGGCTTCTACTCCGGCCCCCAGACGATAGACGATATCGTGAACCACACTGTCGGAAAGGTGCTGGACCTCCTCGGCATCGAAAACACCCAGTTCAAGCGTTGGGAGGGCAAGGACCCCTCCTCCGGCGATTAGACAGTCATGTCCGACGATATCGGCACGGAACTTCCCTCCGACCTCTTCGACGCCCTCTGGTACGAGGACGTCACCACTGAGCGCGGGCGCGCCATCCTCATCGTCACCGCTGATGGGAACGGATGGCCGCACCCCGCCCTGCTCTCCTTCCGCGAGGTGGGCGCGCGGGACCCCAACACGATCCGCGTCGTCACCTACAACGGTAGCACCACCACTCGCAACATGCGGGAGAACGGCAAGATCACCATCGTCTTCGTGGACGAACGCTTTACTTACTACGTGAAGGGCGCCGCGAAGGAGATACCGGCGCACCTCACAGGCGCCGGAGAGTACTTCGCAACGCTGGACGTGACCATCACGCAGATCCTCAAGGACTTCACCGGCGCGGACGAAGAGGGTGCGTACATCACATCCGGCATCACGTTCCACAATCCCTGGCCCGCTGGCGGTCGTCCAGCACAGGCCCCGTAGCTCCATGCAGCATCTGGCGATACTTCGCCGGCGTGCGACGGCGCCCGCGTTGTTCATCGTGTGCGCCGCGCTCGCCGTCGCCTTCGGCGCCTGCGTCTCGACCGACACGCTGCCGACGCCCGCCGAAGCGCGCATCCCCACCTCCGCGGGTGAAGGAGCGCCTACGCCAACCGCCGCTGTCTCAGCGCTCGTTCCCTCGTCATCACCGACGCCGACAGCTGCAGTATCCGCGCTCGTCCCCTCTTCGTCTCCCACGCCGACGGCCGCCGTGTCAGCCCTCGTCCCGACGCCGGTGGTCGAGCCCTGCGACGGCTGCAACGCCTACGGCGTCGCGGTCGACGCCAGCTACGCCGACGGCCTCGCCCACCTATCCACCCGAGTCTGGGAGACCGATTTCCGTTTCCACACCGTCCCGTACGAGGAGGTCATCTCCGGTGGCGTGGGACGCGACGGCATCCCGCCCATAGACGACCCCCGGTTCGTCTCCGTGACGGAGGCGAACGAGTGGCTCGCCGACGCGGAACCCGTCATCGCGCTCGAGTTGAACGGGGAGGCGAAGGCATACCCGTTGCAGGTCCTCACCCGGCACGAGATCGTCAACGACGAACTCGGAGGAGTCCCCGTCAGCGCGACCTACTGCCCGCTCTGCAACTCCGCCGTCGTCTTCGATCGCACTCTGGACGGGACGGTCTACGACTTCGGCGTCTCCGGCAACCTCCGCAACAGCGATCTCGTCATGTGGGACCGGCAGACGCAGAGCTGGTGGCAGCAGCTCACTGGAGAGGCCATCGCGGGAGAACTCGCGGGCGCGCAGCTCCGGTTCGTGCCCGCGCAGATCGTCTCGTGGGCAACCTTCGCAGCAGAGCACCTGGACGGACTCACTCTTGCCCCGTCCGGGTTCAGCTCCCGCTACGGGACCAACCCGTATGTGAACTATGACAACCCGGACTCCCAGCCGTTCCTGTTCCGCGGCGAAGCAGACCGGCGCCTGCCGCCGAAACTGCGTGTTGCAGCCGTCGAGATCAACGGCGAGGCCGTCGCCTTCCCCTACTCACGCCTCGCGCAGGAACGAGTTGTCCATCACCGGGTCGGAGGAGAGGAGATCGTCGTCTTCTTCGAGTTCGGCACAACCTCGGCGATCGGCGCGCGCTCCATCCCGGACGCCGAGGACGTGGGCGCCACGGGAGTGTTCCGCCCGACGCTGGACAGCGAGCGACTCACGTTCGTCTCCGATGGGAACGCCATCACGGACCAAGGAACAGGCAGCTTGTGGAACGTGCTCGGGAGAGCGGTGAGCGGTCCGCTGGCCGGGCGTCAACTCGAGCGGGTGAACGCCCAGGACCACCTCTGGTTCGCGTGGGCGGCCTTCAAGCCGCACACGACGGTCTACGGCGAACCTTAGTTGCGCCTCCCACCGAACAGGTTGCTGAAGAACCGGGCGATGCGCTGCAGGAACCCCGGCATGGTGCTACCCGTGTCCTCCGTATCCAGAGCCCCTTGGAGTATCTCGTCGAGCGACTGTGAGACCACGCTGTCGCCGCCGGTAAGGCCGGTCGCCACCACAGTGACGCGGACCTCGTCCTCCATGCTCGGGTCGGTGATCATGCCGAAGATAATATTGGCGTGCGGGTCCACCAGTCCCTTGATGATGTCGGAAGCCTCGTACACTTCCTGCAGTGTGACGTCCGGCCCGTACGTGATGTTGAGCAGCACTCGCGTAGCGCCCTCCACAGGCACGTGAAGCAATGGGCTCGCCATCGCCGCGCGGGCGGCCTCGTACGCCCTGTCCTTGCCGCGCCCGTGGCCTATCGCCATCCAGGCGGAGCCTGCGCCAGCCATCACCGCGCGGATGTCCGCAAAGTCCAGATTGATGTCTCCCGCCACCATCACCAGCTCGGCGATGGACTGCACGCCCTGGCGCAACACGTCGTCTGCGATCCGGAACGCGTTCTCGGCGGTCATTCGCTCGTCCGACACCGCGTAGAGCCGGTCGTTCGGAATGAGGATCATCGTGTCGACGTGCTCGCGCAGGCGAACGATGCCTTCGTCCGCCTGGATGGAGCGCTGTTGTCCCTCGAAGCCGAACGGCTTGGTGACCACTGCGATGGTGAGCGCACCAACCTCCTTGGCGATCTCGGCGATCACCGGTGCCGCCCCGGTCCCGGTGCCCCCTCCCATGCCGGCGGCCACGAACACGAGGTCGGTCCCGCTGAGCAGGTCGTACAGGTCCTCGCGGGACTCTTCCGCGGCCTCGCGCCCCAGCTCGGGGTTGCCTCCCACACCGAGGCCGCGCGTGAGCCGGTCTCCGATGCGCACCTTGCGGGGTACGTCCAGCCGTATGAGGTGCTGAGCGTCCGTGTTGACCGCTATGTACTCGACGCCTGGGACGCGCTGCTGGTACATGCGCCGCACAGCATTGGAGCCGCCGCCGCCCACACCGACCACTTTGATGCTGGCCATGCCCAGCGCCTGGCCCAGGCCCAGCGCCGTCCCGCTGAACGTGTCGGCCTCGTCTTCGCCCGCCGCCCATGCCTCGTCCGGATCGAGCTCATCGAAGTCCGGGTCTTCCTGGCGCTCGCGGCGAACGAGCACTTCCCTGCCTTCCAGGAGACGCATCAGCCGCACCCAGGTCGGAGATGCCACCTCTGAGGGCTTCAACAGGCCCACTTCCAGCAGGAGCATCTCCTCGTAGGGGAGGTCCAACTCGTCGGAAAGCTCGTGGATGGTGTACCCCTGGCGGTAGCGCATCTGGCGGAGGTAGGCGCCGAACTGCCGCATCTCGGTCGTAACGCGCCCGGAGAGGTTGAACCAGCGCTCTCCCGCGCCCATGGCGAAACGCACCCAGGGGCCCCTCCCTGAGCGGAAAGTGCTGGAGGAAGGACGCTGTGTCACGAAGTCCGCTCCTCAGCGAACTGTGCCAGTATCCCCGCGGTTTCCCGCTGGCTCAGCCCGGCCTGCTCGCAGTACATGCGGAAACGTTCCTTGGCCCGGTTCAGACGGATCGTGATAGCGCGTTCACTCGGCGCATCCAACATCACAGCCATCTCATCCGGGGTACGGTTCAACTCGTAACGCAGCCGCAGGGCGAACGCGTCACGGGGAAACTCTCCCTCGAAACGCTGCCACAGCTCGGCGTTCTCCTCGAAGACGACCGAAGCGCCCTGTCCGGTCTCCGCGGCTTTCTCCCGTGAACGCGCGGTCGCCTCTTCGGTCTCCCGCGCCCTGGTCTCCTTGTCCGCGGAGCTCCACAGTTCCTTGAACCGGTCCTCCACAGCATTCACGAACCACTCACGGATATTCCTGGGGCTGCCCATCGTGGTCACACGGGAGAGCATCTGCAGCAGGGTGTCCGCAGCGGCGTCCACACGGTATTCCATGGGGATCTCGTCGATGCCCCACGCATCGGGTTCCCTGTAGATGCGCTCCGCCAGTTCGGCGGTCAGGTTGCGTACCTCGCGGATCCCGCTCTCCCGACGCGTGCGGTCCTGTGACGCATCTCCCTGGTCGTGGAGGATCACCTGCAGACGCCGGATGATCTCCTCGTCGGACTGGTAGTAGTGGCTCGTCATGCCTGTCCCGCCCTGTGAACGCTATCCGCCATACCTTACTCCAAACGACAATGTTACTACGGCAACGCCTGATTTGTCACCTCTTTGGCTGGCGTCTCACAGGCGCGCAACGGTCTGCGCGCCCCTCCTTCACAGTTTCGGGGGCGACGTTGGACCGGTGCTTCCGCGGTCTTCACAGGCCCGGTGCCGTCTTGCATCGTCCCGGGCGCGGTGCGCGATGCCTCGGCCACGGCTTTCACAGTTCCCGAAGCAGTGTCTTGCCGACGGCCGTGACCTCCGCAAGCTCTTGCGCCGCTTTCGTTGGGCACGGGCCGATGGTAGGATTCGGAGATACGGCGCTGACGCGCCGGGGAGATGCGATGACCGCCGAGAAGACCACCAACAAGGCTCTGGAGGAACTCAGGCGCCGCAAGGAGCGGATCAGTTCGTCGGAGGGAGACGCCCGCGCGGAACAACAGCATGCACGCGGGAAGCTCACCGCCCGCGAGCGCATCGAGTTGCTCGTGGACCCCGGCTCATTCGAGGAGCTCGGCTCGTTCGTGACCCACCGCTCCAGCGAGTTCGGTTCAGCGGACAAGAAGTTTCCCGGCGACTCCGTCATAACCGGCTACGGCAAGATCGCTGGACGCACCGTCTACATCTACTCGCAGGACTTCACCGTCTTCGGCGGCTCGCTCTCCGAGGTCGCCGCGGAGAAGATCTGCAAGGTGATGGATCTCGCCATGCGGAACGGCGCGCCCATAATCGGCATATCAGACTCCGGTGGCGCGCGCATCCAGGAGGGCGTGGTGAGCCTCGCCGGCTACGGCGAGATCTTCATGCGCAACACGCTCGCATCCGGTGTCGTCCCGCAGATCTCCGCCATCCTCGGCCCGTCCGCGGGCGGCGCCGTCTATTCCCCCGCCATCACGGACTTCACGCTCATGGTGCGCGGCATCTCCCAGATGTTCATCACCGGGCCGGACGTGATCAAGGCCGTCACCGGCGAGGAGATCACGCACGAGGCCCTCGGCGGCGCGGACACCCACGCCACCCTGTCTGGCGTCTCCCACTTCACTCTCGACTCCGAAGAGGAGTGCATGGAGACCATCCGCATCCTCCTCAGCTTTATCCCCCTCAACAACCTGGATGACCCTCCCATGGGCGACCAGGACGACGACCCCGACCGCTCCGACGAGGAGTTGCGCGACATCGTGCCGCAGGAGTCCACGCGCTCCTACGACATGCTGGAGGTCATCCAGCGGGTGCTGGACCACGGCGAGTTCCTCAACGTCCAGCACGAGTTCGCGCCCAACATGATCGTCGGCTTCGGCAGGCTCAGCGGGCGCAGCGTCGGCATAGTCGCCCAGCAGCCGGCCTACCTCGCAGGCGTCATAGACATCCACGCCTCCGTGAAGGCTGCCCGCTTCGTCCGCTTCTGCGACGCCTTCAACATCCCCATCATCACGTTTGCGGACGTGCCGGGTTACATGCCGGGGCAGGACCAGGAGCACCGGGGCATCATCCGTCAGGGAGCCAAGCTTCTCTACGCCTACGCGGAGGCCACCGTCCCAAAGATCACCGTCATAACCCGCAAGGCCTACGGCGGCGCCTACGTCGTCATGGGCAGCAAGCACCTGCGGACGGACATCAACCTCGCCTGGCCGTCCGCAGAGATAGCCGTGATGGGTCCGGACGCCGCTGTGAACATCATCCACCGCCGCCAGCTCGCGGACGCCAAGGACCCGGAGTCCGTCCGCACGGAACTCATCGAGGAGTACCGCGCCAACTTCGCGAACCCCTACCAGGCCGCTGAGCGCGGCTTCATCGACGACGTGATCGACCCGGCACAGACGCGGCCCCGCCTGATCCACGCGCTCGACGCCCTCCAGAACAAGCGCGACACCCTCCCGCCCAAGAAACACGGCAACATCCCGCTGTGACGCTCCCGCGGCGCGAACCCTCAGGTCTGGCAGCATGAAATTCCTGGTCAGCCATGAGGTCCTCTTCAGGACCACCGTCGAAGCCTCCAACGAGAAGGAGGCCGCCGACGCCGCCGAGGAGCTCCCTTACGAGGAGTGGGACAGCAGCACCACAACCCGAGAGGACGTCGTGCCCCTGGAGGAGTCGCCCCTTAACCCCATGGCGGGGGGCTGAGGGCAAGCCCGCGCGTATTGCACGGCAGAGATTACTCCTCTGAGTTTTCCTCGGCATTAGCCCCCGAGTCCCCGGCTACGTCTTCCTCGGCACCATCCTCCTCTGTTGTCTCCTCCTCTGCCGCGCTCTCCTCGGCCGCATCGTCCAGTGAGTCACCAGCCGCGTCCTCTGCGGTCTCCTCCACGTCCTTCTCATCCTTGGTCTTCCGCCTCCGACGTGTGATGGCGCAGATGATGCAGAAAGCGCCAGCCGACGCCAGCGCGACAGCAAGCGCCGCGATCCCCAGGAGCACGACCGGGGGGCCGCTCGAACCGGCGGGCGCCGCTTCCGGTGTGGGTGTGGCTGTAGGCGTTGGCGTCGGCGTGGCCACAGGGGCAGCCGCGGGCGGCGTCGTGGGCGTGGGTACGACGGCAGACTCCTCCCTGACTAACACGAGCACTTCCCGCACCACGATGACCGTGAACGTTGCAAGAGTGATCACCGGCGCAGTCAGCGCCGCGCCCCCGCTCTCGTCCAGCAACAGCGCAGAGGGTATCTCCGCCCACTCCTCGGTGACGCTCGGGCGCGTCAGAACCGGGAGACCGCCCTTCTCGTGCAGGTCGGTCAACAGCGGAGCCCCGCCCACTTCTGCCACCTGCTCGGGGGCCAGTTGGAAGGTCAACGCCGCCGGAGCGTCCAGCTGCACGTCTGTCTCCGCATTGCCCTCCGCGTCGAACAGGTCAACTGTGACGCACGGGAGGTCCAGGCCAGACGCGGCGCCCTCGGAGGAGCACGACTCCTCGTCCTCCTCGGCGTGTACGCTCACCCCGAACGGTCCGTCTCGCGAGCCCGCCGGGAAATCGAGCGTCACCTGTCCGTCGTCGGACCGCACCGCCGTCGGCGTGGACGTATCCACGCGGTGTACCACCGGCGCGGGCGTGGGCGTGGGAGTGGGCACGGGAGTTGGCGTCGAAGTAGGTGTAGGCGTCGCCGTTGGCCTGGGCGTCGGCGTCGGGCGGGGCCGCGGCGTTGCTGTCGGCGTCGGCGTGGGGGTCGCCACGGTCACGTCCGGCGGGACCGGAAACGAGGGAGGAACGACCGTGGGACCCCCACCAGGCGCAGGCGTCGGCATGGGCGTTGGAGTCGGTGTGGGTGTCGGCGTGGGCGTTGGAGTCGGCGTGGGCGTGGGCGTAGGAGTCGGCGTGGGCGGCGGGGGTGTTGGCGTCGCGGACGTGCAGAACTCCAGCGCGAGCCTGCCGAAATCGTCGTCTTCCAGGTCCTGCAGGCCCATGGGTATGCACCCGGTCAATGCGTTGCCGGAGAGGGACATGTATCGCAGGCCGGGTGGGAGGCTGCCCAGTGCTTCCGGGATCGCTCCGTTCAGCGCATTCCCGCTGAGATACAGCGATTGCAGGCTGGCAAGGCTGCCCAACTCCGACGGAATCGTTCCAGTCAAACCGTTACCGCTGAGGTCCAACCCCGTGACGCGCCCCTGGGCATCCGTTGTTACGCCGTGCCACTGGCCGAGCGGTATGTCGCTCAACCAGTTCGAATTGTTCGTCCAGTTGTCCCCGCCCGTGGCGCGGTAGAGGGCCTCCAGGGCGGCACGGTCGATACCGGACGTTGCCCCCGGAGTAGGCGTAGGTGTTGGTGTAGGCGCAGGTGTTGGTGTAGGCGTTGGTGTAGGCGTAGGTGTAGGCGTAGGTGTCGGTGTGGGCGTCGGGGTCGGTGTTGGCGTGGGAGTAGGCGTTGCCGCCCCCTGTTTCCCCCGAGCGCCGCTTGCACTGCTGCGCTGATCGGCAACGCTTATGCCAAGCCTTTTGATCGCCGGGTACTGGCTCGACGTACCGAAGTTCCACACGTCGCTGTCCCACGTGGCGTAGATGCCGTGATTGGACGTGGGCGACTGCAACGCAGAGGTCGTCTTGCCCTCGCCGCCGTCGCTGCTGGACAGGCCGGATGTCTCGGTGTCCCAGTAGCTGGCGGTTATCGTTCCATTGTTCGAGCCCGCCAGACCGCCAACCCCGGACCTGCCGGACGCCGTACCGGTTGCGTAGGAAGCGCTTATGGTGCTGAAGTTCGCGCCCACCAGCCCGCCGACGAAGTCGCCGCTGCTGGATACCGCGCCGATGGCGTAGCTGGCAGTGATGCTCCCCGTCCCCTCGTTGTGGCCCACCAGCCCGCCAACGCTATCCTGGCTTCCTGATACCGCCACATCGGCGTAGCTCGCGCTTATCGTGCCCGCTCCCCCGTTGTAACCGGCCAGGCCGCCCACCTGTTCACCGGAACCAGACACCGTGCCCGTTGCGTAACTGCCGCTGATCGTTCCCCCGCTCCACCCGGCAAGCCCGCCTGCGTAGCCCGAACCCGTCACGTCCACCCCGGTCACCCCAACGTTCCGTATCGTCCCCGTACCGTCCATCCCTACCCCGCCGAACAGGCCGACGAAACTGGCTGACGGTCTGTTGATGAACAGGCCGGAGACCGAGTTGCCATTCCCCTCGAACGTGGCCCTGAAATCCCGAGACACGCTCCAAGTCCCGATGGGCTCCCATCCCGCGCCCGTGTTGTACGGAGCAACGCCCAGGTCTATGTCGCTGTCCAACTCGTAGCCCGTGCAGCCAGAGGTCGGGCAGCCCATGCCCTCAACCGCGTTGGGGAACGCCGAGGTGTATTCCGACGCGTTGGCCGAAGCAGGCGTGCCGTCGCCATCCAGGTCCCAGCGGATGGCGTTCAACTGCGCCGCGCTCGCGACCTCGATCAGGCCGTCGTCATCGGCGTCGTAGTCGGCGCCTGTAGGTGTCGGCGTCGGCGTGGGGGTTGGGATTGGCGTGGGCGTGGGCGTGGAGGTTGGGATTGGCGTGGGCGTGGCCGTAGGAGTTGGCGTAGGTGTAGGGGTTGGTGTGGGGGTAGCGAGAACGCTCGGGACGTAGTCGATGACCGGATCTCGGAAGAGGTCCCGAAGTCCCACGGATCGTCGCCGTCGCCGTCGCCGTCCAGGTCCACGTTCCAGTCGGCATAGATGCCCGTGTAGCCGGTGGGCGACTGCAACTCGCTGGTCGTCTTTCCAACGCCGCCATCGCTGGTGGACTGGCCAGTGGTCTGGGTGTCCCAGTAGCTGGAAGTTGTCGTTGGGACGCGATAACTAGCACCGACCGTGCCGACCAGCCCCCCAACGTCGTCGTCAGAACCGACCGGTCCACCCTGGCGAGTGTAACTCACCCCGCCAGTTGCATAACTGGCTTCTATCGTTCCGAAATTCAGCGCAACCAACCCCCCAACATCAGCCGGGCCGCTCACCGCGCCGGTCGCGTAGCTGGCGCTTATCGTTCCACGGGGGTCGTTGCTGCCCACCAACCCACCAGCGGAACTGATGAAGGGTTCGGCATGATAGATGTTGCTCACCGGGCCGGTTGCGTAGCTGGCGCTTACCGTTCCGTTGTTGCTGCCGACCAGCCCGCCAACGCGACTGCCGCTCTCTCCAGCCGCACCGCCGGTTGCGTAGCTGAGCACTATCGTGCCTTCGCTATACGAAACTAATCCGCCAGCCTCTCCCCCCCACACCAAGCTGGTCGAGTAGCTGGCAGTGATTGTCCCGTAGTTCCTACCCACCAGCCCGCCGGCAGAATTCCCCCTGGCGCCGTATGTGACATAGAACCCGAACACGGGATCTCCGGCCAACCCGCCTCCGGTTGAGTAGCTTGCGCTTATCGTTCCCCAGTTCTCACCCACCAGCCCACCGACCCAGTCCCGGCCAGTCACGTTCGTGTTGGTAAGCCCCACGTTTCGTATGACGCCGCCTGTGTTGCTCACAACCCCGAACAGCCCGACTCGATCGGCTGCCGGCCTGTTGATGAACAGGCCGACGATAGTGTTGTCGTTCCCCTCGAACGTGGTGGAGAACGACTCGCTCTCTGTCCCGATGGGCTCCCATCCCGCGCCGTCGTTCCAGTAGGCGTCCCCGGCCACGTTGGTACTGCCGTCGCCATTGGTGTCGAAGTCGAGGTTGGCGGCCAATTCGTAGCCGGTGCAACCCGCCTGCGGACAGCCCATGCCGGTCGCCGCGTTGGGGAACGCCGAGGAGTAGTCCGACGCGTTGGCCGAAGCGGGCGTGCCGTCGCCGTCCAGGTCCCAGCGGATGGCGTTCAGCTGCGCCAGGCTCGCGACCTCGATCAGGCCGTCGTCATCGGCGTCGTAGTCGGTGCTGCTCTGCGCCAGCGCGACCGCGCCGGCCGCCAGCGCCAAGAGCAGCGCGAGCAGGACGAGCGCTCCGGCGCTCACGCTCAGCAACGCCCTGCTGGCGCTCAACTCGTCGCCCTCCCTGCGGGACCGCGCCTGGTGAAGAACAGGACAGCGACAGCAGCCAGGGCGATGACCACGACGCCTGCAGCAGCGCCGATGGCGACTATCGATAGTCCGCCGCCCGAGGTGGCGCGGGCTGTCAACTGCCGCTCCTCGGTGGAGTCAAGGCCCATCTGCCAGACCAGTTCGCCGTTTTCGACACGGTCAGCGTTGTGGTCCGCAAGCTCTCCGGGGAGCTTGACGCGCACACGGAACCACCCGTCCGCCAGGAGCTCTCCCAAGAGGGCATCCATACCCAGCAGGTCCCCGGAACCGTCGTCTTCCGAGGCAGCAGGCATGAGCATGGAGAAGCGCCAGTCGCCATTCTCATCCTGGCTGATATCGGGCGGGTCGAGTCCGAATCCACTTCCCTGGTCCGTCTCGTCGACGGACTCCATGATGGACTTGATCTCGGCGTAGTCGGTGAACGGCACGGTAAAGACGACGCCGGTGTAGCCATCCTCGCTGTAGTCATGGACCTCAGCGCCCGGTGGCAGGTCTTCCTCCTCCACGAGGGAGCCCCCTTCGGCTTCCATCCCTTCGGCTTCCATCATTGCCGTCACTTGGTCGCTGACGCCAACGGTGTATCTGATGGCGCCTGACCCGTCGTCGTTCACCAGGAACGCAATCTCTATGCGGAAACATCCGGTCGTCGCCAGAACGGCAAGCGGCAGCAGCAACGCCCAGCAGAGCGTGCTGCGCAAGGTTGTTCCCACCTGTGCCTTCTTCATCTCAAAGCCCCCTTACTGCTTCTCGGTGGCGTTTATCGGGCCATCGTTATCGGCGTCGTAGTCCGGCGCTGCTCTGCGCCGGCAGGGGCGCGAGCGCTCCGGTGCTCGCGCAGCAGACGTATATGACGTTAGGATGACTTTCCGGGAGCCTGTCATTACGCTATGCTGACATTCACCGGCTGACATCGTTGCCATCCGCCAGTCTCCCTTCCTGTTACTCGTGCGGCGTTCCGGCCTGGCCCGGCGATGTTGTTTCTTTTCGTGACGGGCCGTAAGGTTCCTTCGCACCCTCACCGGTGGGGTACCTTTCTACCTTTCGTACAAGGCGCATATCGCAGTACCGTCACGCCGGGCGGACCCACACAGCGTGAGAGGAGTTGCATTTGCGGACCATGCCGCGCGATACCGTTGACGATTCCCGCCGGACTCCCGACCAGGGCGGTCTGGACGACCTGCTGTATGGGGTGAGGGTCTCGCTATGGGTGCGATGGTTCCTCCTGCTGGCCTGGCTGTTGCAGTTCAACTACCGGCCCAACTTCGCCCACCCCGCCTATCTGCCGACCACGCTGTTCGCCGTATCGGTGCTGGCCTATAACGCCTACGTCCACTACCGCGTCCTGTCCGGCCGGCCGGTGACGTGGCGCTGGGCGCTTGCCCTCAGCATCCTGGACGTGACGATGATTACGTCGGGCATCGTGGTCTCCGGCAGCGGGTTTCAGAACACCTTCTTCGTGCTCTACTACCCCACTCTGGCGATGTTCGCTGCGGTGTTCACGTCCGCCAGGCTCAGCTTCGCCGGCGCTACGGTGGTCGCGGTTGGGTACGCGGCCATGAGTCTGCTGCTGGAGCCGGGGGTCGACTTCGACATCAAGGAGGAGAAGGTCCTGTTCACCAGGATCGTCGTCATGTACGGGGTGGTCGGAGCGGTCAACCTCGTCTCCCGGTTCGAGCGCATCAGGAGGAGAGAGGCCGTGCAGCGGGAACGGGAGCTCCAGCGCGAGCGGATCGGACTGTCCCAGACCATGCACGACACCATCGCGCAGTCCACCTACATGATCGGTATCGGCATCGAGACCGCCATCGAACTGGCGGACGCCCGCGAGGATGAGGACCGCGATGGGCTCCGCGCCAAGCTGTACGCTACGCATGCGCTGTCGAAGGCCACGGCGTGGGAGTTGAGACATCCCATCGATATAGGCCCCATCTTCGAGGGGCGGGAGTTGAGCCGGGTGCTGAGTTCGCACGCCGCGACGTTCGCCACGATCACGTCGATCTCCACAGAGCTGGTCCAGTCAGGCCGGGAGCCGCCGCTTCCTACCGTCACCCGGCGTTTGCTCTTCTCGATAGCCCACAATGCGATGACCAACGCGTTCCGGCACGCGCAGGCAGGAAAGGTCACCATCTCCCTGGACTTCGAGGACGAAGGCCTCCGGATGTCCATATCGGACGATGGCGTCGGCCTGCCCGAAGGCTACGCGGAGCGCGGTCACGGTTTCAGGAACATGCAGACGGACGCCGAGCGGCTGGGGGGGCGCCTCGAAGTGGTCCTCGGCGACCCCGGACGCGGCACGACCGTGACGTGCGTGGTCCCGTATGACACGCACGGGGGAGGAACATAGATGGCGCCGGTCACAAGGACCAGGGTGATGCTTGTGGATGACCACGAGATAGTACGCGACGGCCTGCGCGAAGCGCTGGAGCGGTCCGGCGGTTTCGAGGTCGTGGGGGAGGCCGGAGACGGCGAGGCCGCCGTAAGAGTGGCCCGGGAGATCAAGCCGGACGTGATCCTCATGGACGTGATGATGCCGCTCAAGGACGGCATCGACGCCTGCCGGGAGATATCCGAGGCGTTGCCGGACACGCGAGTGTTGGTCTTCACCGCCGCAACCGAAGAGGATGCCGCGGTTGAGGCAGTAGCCGCGGGCGCGATGGGATACCTGCAGAAGTACTCCGGCAAGAGTGACCTGCTGCGCGCGGTCAGCGACGTCGCCGCCGGGGAATACCGCGTACCGGCCGGTGTCGTCAGGCGCGCGTTCGCCGGACTCCGGGCGACGGCGCAGCCGAAAGAGACACGGGGGTCCGGCAGCCTCACGGAGCGAGAGCGCGAGATCCTCACGCTGTTCGCGCAAGGGCTGTCATACGCGAAGATCGCCGAGACCAGGGGCAATCAGCCGGTGACGGTCCGTAACGCCATCTACGGCATCCAGGACAAACTGGGGATCGAGACGAAGCAGGAACTGGTGGTCTGGGCGGTGCGCAACGGCTTGCTGGACGGGTGGGAGCGCGAGCAGTAGGCCCTGTCGCCCTCAACTGCTGACACCCGCCCCTTACGTAGTCGCCACCGCAACCCTTACGCTGGTTTGCATGACCGTTCTCCATCCCATCCCGGCCCGATGCAACACGATGCAACAGGATGAGACACCCGTTGACGGCACAACTTTTGAAATCTTTGCACACCTTGTTCACTTGTTGCAGGAAGCAGGCCGTGGCCTTACGCAGAGCAACGCAAGGTGCTCAAGGTGTTCAAATGGAGCCCCAGGTTTACTCGTAGCGCCAGCAACAAGGTGTGCAGATTCCAGGGCCGTTTGGACACCTTGTTCGGGTCAGACCCGCCGCGCTTGCCCGGTACACCTGCTCCTCCGTATAATCTCCCCGCCTGTCGTGAAGGCGCGCAGTTGGACGGCAGGCGTACGCAGCGGCCCCCCGCGCTCCACTGGATTGTTCGCAACGTGCGGCAGCGCGCGGGCTGCAGCCCATCCGTAACTGGAGAAAGAGGTGGCGGTTTGGCCGACAACAGCGTTATCGAAAGGGCTAAGGAACACTTCGGGGGGCTGGTGGAGCAGCAGTTGGAGCGCGTGGAGCGGCTGAAGCAGGCCCCCGCGCCCACCGACTACTCGAAGATCAGCCCCATCGTCATCGGTATGCTGGGGGGCGACGGCATCGGCCCCACCATCACCTACGAGTCCCAGCGCGTCCTCGAACAGCTCCTGGACGACGAGGTGAAGAGCGGCAAGGTGCAGTTCCGCAACATCGAGGGGCTCACCATCGAGAACCGCGCCGCCAAACTCCAGTCCATCCCGGACGACGTGCTCGCGGAGATCAAGGAGTGCCACGTCACCCTCAAGGGCCCGACGCACACCCCTGAGAAGGGCGACGGCTGGCCGAACATCGAGAGCGCGAACGTCTCCATGCGCAAGGCGCTGGACCTCTTCGCCAACGTCCGGCCCGTCCGCATCCCGGCCGAGAACATCGACTGGACCTTCTTCCGCGAGAACACGGAGGACATGTACGCCCTCGGCTCCAACGGCATCAACATCACCGACGACCTCGCCATGGACTTCCGCGTCATCACCACGCAGGGCTCCCGCCGCATCATCGACGCGGCCTTCGCCCACGCGAAGAAGACCGGCAAGGAGCGCGTCACCATCGTCACCAAGGCGAACATCGTCAAGACGACCGATGGCAAGTTCCTCGACATCGCCCGCGAGGTCGCCGAGAACTACCCCGGCATCTCCTGGGACGCCTGGTACATCGACATCATGACCGCCAAGCTCATCGACACCGCGCGACGCAGCGACTTTCAGGTGCTCGCCCTCCCCAACATGTACGGCGACATCCTCACCGACGAGGCGGCGCAGATCCAGGGCGGCGTTGGCACCGCGGGCTCGGCCAACATCGGCACGACCAGCGCGATGTTCGAGGCCATCCACGGCAGCGCGCCCCGCATGGTGACCGAGGGCCGCGCCCAGTACGCCGACCCCAGTTCCATGATCCGCGCAGGCGCGATGCTGCTGGAGCACATCGGCTTCCCCGAGGTCGCCGAGAAGGTGAACATGGCGCTGGACGTCTGTGGCCAGTACGAGCGCAAGGCCGTCACCACGGGCCGCAACACCGGCGCGACCACCGGCGAGTTCGGCGACTACGTCGTTGACACGGTCAGCGACTCCGGCCTCAAGAGCAAGTGGGAAGGCTACGTCTACGCGAACTAGGGTTTGGTCCCCTTTCCCTACAAGGGGAGAGGGTGAGGGTGAGGGTACTGCGGATTGGTACCCCGTGGGACTTGTAGAACGCTGAGGGGAACGAAACAGATGGCACGCAAGAAAGTAACCGTCGTCGGCGCGGGAAACGTCGGCGCAACCGCGGCACAGCGTCTCTTCGAGCGCGGCTACATGGATGTCGTCCTCGTGGACGTCGTCGAGGACATGCCGCAGGGCAAGGCGCTGGACATCGCGCAGTCCGGCCCGGTGCTGGGCGTCGACGCGACAATCACGGGCTCGAACGGCTACGAGGAGACTGCAGACTCGGACGTGGTCGTCATCACGGCCGGCATCGCCCGCAGGCCGGGCATGAGCAGGGACGACCTGCTCTTCACGAACATGAAGATCGTGGGTTCGGTGGTGTCGGAGGTGGCGCCGCGCTCCCCGAACGCTGTCATCGTCGTCGTCTCCAACCCGCTCGACGCAATGGTGCAGCACGCTTACTCCATCGCGTCCGGCATGGGCTTCCCCAAGAACCGCGTAGTCGGCATGGCCGGCGTGCTGGACACCGCCCGCTTCCGCACGTTCCTTGCGTGGGAACTGGGCGTCTCCGTGAAGGACGTGCAGGCGTACGTGCTGGGCGGGCACGGCGACCAGATGGTGCCGCTCACGCAGTACACCACGGTGGGCGGCGTCTCCATCAGCAAGCTGCTGGACGCCGAGGCGCTGGACCGCATCATCAAGCGTACCCAGGGCGGCGGCGGCGAGATCGTCACGCTGCTCAAGACCGGCAGCGCCTATTACGCGCCCTCCGCCGCCTCGGCCGAGATGGTGGACGCCATCCTGCTGGACCAGAAGCGCCTCCTGCCCTGCGCCGCGCTGCTCGAGGGCGAGTACGGCATCGACGGCATCTACATGGGAGTGCCGGTCATCCTTGGCGCAGGCGGCGTCGAGCGCGTCGTTGAGCTCGACCTTACCGACGACGAGAAGGCGCTGCTCGACAAGTCCGCCGACGCGGTCCGCGAGCTCGTTGACGTGATGGCGAACGCGCCTGCGGGCTGAGGCCGTGTCCGACCGCATCATCCCTCTGGAGCCCGTCGAAGGCGGCGGCTCCGAAGGCCCTGCCGCCTTCACGGACGTCATCGTCGTCTTCTACCTGGAGGGTCTGCCCCGCCACGATCACGACGGCGAACCGTTCTTCGACAGCGGCCCGCTCACCGAGGCCGCGGTGGCTTCGTTCGCGCTTGGCTGCGCGGTGGGCGTCGACTTCCCTGAACGCATCGAGCAGATCCTCGAACAGACGCACTCTGATGCGGTGGAGCACATCATCGCCGAGTGCCGGGAGCCGCTGGAACAACAGGTCGGCGCTGCTCGGCGCTCCACCGAGCCGCTGGAGCCCGAGGACTTCATCGACGACCTGCTGCAGGCCCTCGAAGAGTCCGAGCACGCCGACATCGAGACTGCGCAGAACGCGCTGAGCATGAGCTTCGAGTACGGCCTCATCCTCGCCCACGTCCGGCGCTCAGCCGCCCTGGTGCTGCGCAACGCGTTCAACCGCTCGCAGGAAGAGGCGGTGCGGGAGCTCGATGCCGAAGAGCCGGACGAGGAAGACGTCCCTCCCGGCCCGGCCCCGTTCGAGTCGCTGCAGGAGTTCGCAGCGGAGATCATGGCCGCCTACGAAGCGGACATCGGCTTCGCCACCGTGTGACCCCGGCGGGTCCTAGTAGTCCCGCTCGTACCAGCCGGAGACGAAGAGCAGCCCGTCGTGGCGCACGACCCAGGAGTGTTTGCGCTCGTCCTGGCCGCTCTCCCGGTTGCGGAAGACGTACGTAACCCAGGCGCCCTCCTCCGTTGCGGCGAGAAGGTCCGGCCCGAAGTTGTACCCGTTGATGTCGGTCAAAGGCGCCACCTCATCGCCGCGCAGGCCCTCCGTTGGGTGAGCCGCGATGCGCCCGTTCTCGAGCACAGATACGTACCACGCCCCGTCCTCGCTCTCCTCGCTGTCGAACCAGGCGAACGCCGCCTCGCGTCCCTCGCGCTCATAGCGGTCTATGGCCTGGTCCACCAACGCAACGGTGAACGCAGCCGGGTCCGACTTGCTCAGCGGCTCACCGATGTGCCGCTCGTACCAGCCGGAGGCGAAGATGAGGCCATCGCGCTGCACAGCCCACGTGTGCTTCATCTCCTCACGCCCCGTCGACGGGTTCAGGAAGACATAGCTCACCCAGCCGCCGTCCTCACCCACGCCCAGCAGGTCGTCGCCGTAGAAGTAGCCCGTCGCGTCAACGCGCAGGTTCGGGTCGCGCCCGCGCAACTCCTCGCGAGGGTGGCCGATGGTGTAGCCGTTCTCGTTGATGATGAAGCCGTACCAGGGACCATCCACGCTCTCTTGAGAGTTGTAGTAGGCGATGGTCGCGTCGAGGCCGTCCTCCTCATACCGGCGCAACGATTCATCCACGTACGCAACCGTGTATGCCGCGGGGTCCGACTTGCTCAACGGCGCTCCGATGTAACGCTCATACCACCCCGATGCGAAGATGAGCCCGTCGCGCTTCACAGCCCACGTGTGCTTCATCTCCTGGTTGCCCGTCGACAGGTTCAGGAAGACATAGTCCACCCAGCCGCCGTCCTCGCCCACACCCAACAGGTCGTCGCCGTAGAAATAGCCCGTCGCGTCGACGCGAAGGCTCGGGTCGCGCCCGCGGATCTCCTCGCGCGGATGGCCTATGGTGTAGCCGTTCTCGTCGATGATGATGCCGTACCACTGCCCGTCCACGCTCTCCTGGGAGTTGTAGTACGTGATGGTGGCATCGAGCCCGTCCTCCTCGTACCGGCGCAGCACTTCGTCCACGTACGCGACCGTGTAAGCAGCGCGGTCGGCCTTGGTCGGAGCGGCCTCCTGGGGGCCGTTGCCCGTCAATGCATAAACGGCCACGGCCAGGGCCACGATGGCCACAACGACGGATACGCCTGCGATCGCCTTCGACATCATCTACCGCCCCTCCTCTGTATGGCAGGCGAGCGTGCCCTGTGGTGCTACGCGTGAACGCTGGCCTTGTCCAGCAGCGGTTTCGTGCTGATGATGTGCTGGCCCATGCCCAACTGCTTGGGTGAGAGGCCCATCCCAAGGCCGATCATCTGCGGCAGGTGCAGGATGGGCATGTTGATCTTCTCGCCCCGCTGGGCGGCGGCCTTGGGCTGCTGGCCGTCCAGGTTCAGATGGCAGAGCGGGCACGGCGTCACCATCGTGTCAGCTCCGTGCTCGCGGGCGCTCGTCGTGTGGTTCGCAACCATCCGCATGGAGTTGCGCTCGTTGATGAGCATGATGGGGAAGCCGCAGCACTTGGTCCGTCCGGGGAAGTTCACGGGCTCCGCGCCGCACGCTTCGATGATCTGCTCGAGGTACTGCTCGCGGCCGGGGTTCTCGTCGAACCCCAGAGCCCAGGACGGGCGCAGGATGTAGCAGCCGTAGAACGGCGCGACCCTCAGTCCTCGCAGGGGGCTCCGGATGAGGTTCTTCAGCGCATCCAGCCCCACCTCTTCCACGATCACCCAGGCCAGGTGCTTGATGACGACGCGACCGGTGTACTCGAGCCCTTCGTAGCGCAGCTCCCGGTTCACGTCGGCCAAGTAGTCCGGGTCCGCAAGCAGCCGGTGGTTCGCCTGCGCCATCACCCCCTGGCAGGTGGAGCAGATGTTGAGGATGGTCGTCAGCCCCATCCGCTCCGCCATGGCGAAGGTGCGGGCGTTGAGCGTGTCGCCGAGTTTCTGGCCCTTCTCCTGCAGCACGCCGGCGCCGGTGCAGGCTGCGCCGTGGATTTCCTCCAGCTCCAGGCCGAGTTCGCTGGCGATGGCCATGGTGGACGTGTACAGCTCGGGCGTTCCGCCGCGCGATACGCATCCGGGGTAGAAAGCGTACTTCATCGTCACTCCTTGGTAGCTTCCGCGCGCTCGAATATGCGGCGCACGTTCTCATGTCCGGGGCGCTTGTGGTGGAACGGAGCGGGCAGCGGGAACTTGCGCCTGCGTAGCGCGCGGATGCCCAGCGGCGCCTCGCTCAACAGTTTCGGCACGTTGAACTTGCCCCAGGAGTCCACTGCGAGCATCGCCTCGTCGAGCCAGCCTGTCCGTGCTACCGAACGACTGAACGACTCCACGTGCCGTGCTCCCGGCGTGCTCGGCGCTCCTGACTGCATTACCGACTCCCGCAGCTCCATGATGCGGTCCATCGGCGCAACGCCCTTCGGGCAGAC
This sequence comes from Chloroflexota bacterium, assembly GCA_028874795.1. Lineage (GTDB taxonomy): Bacteria > Chloroflexota > Dehalococcoidia > Lucifugimonadales > Australimonadaceae > Bin16. The sequence goes on along the minus strand of JAPPHT010000009.1, from coordinate 13,566 downwards.
CTCGACGCACATATAGCATCGCGTGCAGTCCCACACGCCGCCGTACTCGTTGAGCGTGCTCAGGCGCTGCTTACCCTGATCGTCCCGCGGATCGGCGACGAACCGGTAAGACTTCGCGAGCGCCGCCGGGCCGAGGAAGTTCTGGTCTACCTCCAGCGCCGTGCAGTCCGACACGCAGGCGCCGCACATGATGCAGCCCATGGGCGTGAGCAGGTTGAGCATGGACTCGTTGGAGGCGATGAACTCTTCCTCCGGCTCCTGGTCCGGCTGCAGGTACGGCTCCACCGCGCGAACCTTGCCCCAGAACAGCTGCAGGTCGATCACCAGGTCCTTCACGACCCGCTGGTTGCCCATCGGCTCCACCTTGACCTCGCCGCTCTCGTCCACCACGGAGGTGATGCGCGTGTTGCAGGCGAGGCGCGCTCTGTCGTTGACGCGCATGGCGCATGACCCACAGATGGCCGCGCGGCAGGAGCAACGCAGCGCGAGGCTGGGGTCTATCTCCTCGCGAACTTTGACGAGCGCGTCCAGCACTGAGAAGTGCTCGGGCACGTCCACGTCGTAGTCCTGCAGATGGGGTTGATCGGAACTTTCGGGGTCGTAACGCTGGACCCGTATCTTCGCCTGCATGTGGTCTCGATTCCTCCCTCTATCCTCAACAACGACTGTGGATCCGCCCTGACCGGCTCAAGGAGCGCAAGCTGTGCGCGTCTAGTAGACCCTCGCCTGCGGCTCCCATCGCGTCACGGCAACCGGCAGCGTTCCCACTTCCGCGCCACTGTCGCTCAGGCGCGCAGTGGTGTGCTTCAGCCAGTCGACGTCGTTGCGCTCCGGGATGTCCCGCCGGAAGTGTGCTCCACGGCTCTCCTTGCGCAGCAGGCCGGACGCCGCGATCGTCTCCGACACGTCCAGCATGTAGCCGAGCTCCATGTGAAAGATGAGGTCCGTGTTGTACACGCTCCCCTTGTGCTTTACCGGCAGGGAAGCGTACCGCTCCTTGAGCAGATGGATGCTGCTGAGCGCGGTCTGCATCCCCTCCTCCGTGCGGAACACCGCGAGGTGCTCGTTCATCACGCGGCCCATCTGGAGGCGCAATGCAGCGGTCATCTCTCCGTTATCCGGGCGGTCCATCAGCGCCTTGATTCGCGCCTCGGCCTCCGTGAAGTGTGCGTCCGAGATGGTGAAGTCCGCCGTTTCCTGTGCATAGGCGGTCGCGACTTCGCCCGCGCGCTTCCCGAAGACGACCGTCTCCAGCAACGAGTTCGCGCCTAGGCGGTTTCCGCCATGCACGCTGACGCATGCCGTCTCGCCCGCCGCGAACAGGCCGCGGGGCCCGTCCCATCCGGCGCTCCCGGTGATGTCCCACGCGCGGGCGTCCACGTCCGTCTTGATGCCGCCCATGATGTAGTGCTGGCCGGGGCGGATGGGCACCGGTTCCTCCACCATGTCCACGCCTGCATAGTCGCGCGCGGCCTCATGGATGTACTTGAGTTTCGTAAGGATGAGCTCGCGTCCCAGGTGACGCAGGTCGAGGAGCACGCAGCCGTCTACCCCTCGCCCTTCCTCGATCTCCGTCTGTTCGGAGCGCGACACGACATCGCGGGAGGCCAGCTCCTTCATCTTGGGAGCGTAGTGCTCCATGAAGCGCTCTCCCTTGGAGTTCAACAGGTACGCGCCCTCGCCGCGCGCGGCTTCCGAGAGCAACACTCCGTTGCCCGCCAGCGTCGTGGGGTGGTATTGCACCATCTCCATGTCCAGGAGTGTCGCGCCCGCGCGGTACGCAAGCGCCATGCCGTCGCCCGTGCAGATGAGAGCGTTGGTGCTCGGCTCGAACGCCCTGCCGACCCCGCCCGCGGCGAGGATCACTGCCTTTGCCGTGATCGCCCGGAGCTTGCCGGTGAGCATCTCCATCGCGATGACGCCGCGGCACTGGCCGTCCTCGACGATGAGGTCGGTGACGAACCACTCCTCGTAGGAACGCACTCCCGCCTTCATGATCTGCTCGTACATCACGTGCAGGATGGCCTGCCCTGTGATGTCGGCCACGAAGAAGGTGCGCGCATAGCTGGCGCCCCCGAATGCGCGCGTCCCCAGCCGGCCCTCGTCGTCGCGGTTGAAGATTACGCCCATGTGCTCGAGCGCGATGATCTCGCCCGGCGCCTCGATGCACATGTACTCGATGGCGTCCTGGTCTCCGAGGTAATCGGAGCCCTTCACTGTGTCGAAGATATGGGAGTCGACGGAGTCTTCCTCGCCGCGGAGCGCTGCGTTGATGCCCCCCTGGGCCGCATTCGAGTGGCTCCGCACCGGGTGCACCTTGCTCATCATCGCCACGTTCGCGCCCACCCGGTGCGCCGCGATCGCGGCCCTCATGCCTGCCAGCCCCGCCCCCACAACCAGAACGTCATGGTCAACCATGGATGTCGTCTTCACCTGCCTTGGGAATCTCGAAACGTTCTAACCACTATAGCAAAGCCGCCCTTCCACGAACAATGAAACCACGTGCCTGGGCTCTCGCTCGTGGGGACGCGGCAGGCGCGGCGCCTCAGGCGTCCAGCCGGACACGGGATGCGAGCCACGCGCCTGCAGTGTCGGCGTTGAGCTCCAGCCACTTCGTGTTGAGCCGTATGCTCTCCAGCGACTGCTGGATGGAACGCGCCGCGGACGGAGCGGGGTGCTTCTCGAAGAACTCGCGCGTCTCGGCCTCGCGTTCGGCACTCGCGAACCCCGCGGCGATGCCGACGAGACGCATGATGGCGAACCCGCCCTTGCCGTAGCGCCGGTCCAGCTCGCCCCAGTTGTCCTGCACGAACCGCCAGGTCTGCTCGCGCCCGTCGGGGCTGGCGCCCGCCTGGATGAGGACGATTGGCGTGTCCTGCGAGCGGACCCGGTCGCTCAGCGACCTGTCGAGCAGGTCGGCGAGGAGCTCGCTGTCCCGCGTGCGTGTAAGCGCGCCCAGGATACGCACCTTCTCCTCGTGCAGGTCTGCGGCGTCGTACAGCCGCCAGAGCGCATCCGCCACGTCCCGTCCCGACTGCTGCGACGCGAGGCCGAATGCGGCGGCGCGCATGTCCGGCACGAGTGTCTCCTCGCCGCTGGCATGACGGAGGAACCGCGCCAGCGCCTCGGCAAGCGTTCCTTCGTCCCCGTAGCCGCCGAACTGGTTGATCACGATACTCCGCCGCAACGACTCAAGGTGACCGTCGCCGGGCTGGGCATCCCAGCCCACCTGCGCCGCGATCCGTGCGAACAGCGAGCGCGCGTACGCGCGGAACGCGTCCAGGTGCGGTGTGGAGGAGAGCAGGCTCTCCAGGCCGCGCAGGTTCGCCGCGAGGTCGCCCCAGACGATGGCGTCCGTCTCGCCCACGAACGACTCGGCCAGCTCCAGGAACACGGTCGCGGGCAGATGGCCGGACTTCACCAGTGCGTAGGCGTCGTTCTGCAGGCCGAGCCTGTCGACGGGCGGCAGAGCACCCTCAGCTATGGCCTCGCCTAGCCTTCGCCATTCGTCCTCGGAATAGGCGACGCGGAAGAAGCCGGTCTGCCCTGCGTTCAGCTTCACCCAGCCCGCACCGGCGCCGGCTGCGAGAGTCGCACTCTCGTCGGAGAGCACGTGCTTGGAGGGCGCTCCGTTTCCGCCGTGCGCTATCGAAACGGGCACCGGCCAGAGCGCCGCGTCCGCAGCCTCGCCGAGCAGGTGGTCGTACAGGAAGCGGGACTGGGCGATCGCCGCTTCTGCCGCCTCCGCAGTCCTCGCTATGTCAGCGGTCAGCACGGGGTACCCGGTCTGCTTGATCCACGCCTCCATCAACGGGACGACCGGCACGCCAAGCCCCAGTCCTTCTTCCTCCGCAGCCGTGTTGATCGCCGCCCACAGGTGCTCCCCGCGCGCGTTGCCGTAGGCGTGTCCGCTCAGGTACGCATGCAGCCCCTTGCGGAACGTCTCGGGTCCGACGTAGTCCTCCAACATGCGGAGGACGGAGCCGCCCTTGCTGTAGCTGATGGCGTCGAACAGCTCCCGTATCTCCGCAGGGTCGTCCACGTTCGCCTCGATGGGGTGGGAGTTGCGCAGGCCGTCCAGCCCGAGCGCGGAGTTCGTGTCATGGGAGACGAATTGCGTCCACATCTCCCACTCCGGGTAGAGGTGGTCCACCGTCTTGTCGCCCATCCAGGAGGCGAAGGACTCGTTGAGCCAGAGGTCGTCCCACCACTCCATCGTCACGAGGTCGCCGAACCACATGTGTGCCATCTCGTGCGCGACCACTTCCAGTATCCGCTGTTTCGCCTGCGGCGCTGAGTTCTCCGGGTCGTAGAGCAGCGCGGTCTCCCGGTAGGTGATGGCGCCCCAGTTCTCCATGGCGCCCGCGGCGAAGTCCGGCACAGCGATATGGTCCATCTTCGCCAGGGGGTAAGGGATACCGAAGTAGTCGTTCATGTACCGGAGCGCGGCGATGCTGTTCTCCAGCGCGAAGCGGCCCAACTCCTCCTTGCCCCGCGTCGCCCACACGCGCACGAGTGTGCCGTCGTCCGCGTTGCCCTGTACGCACGCCATGTCGCCCACAACGAACACAAGCAGGTAGGTGGACATCGCTGGCGTGCGCTCGAAAGTGACGGCCTTGCGTCCACCGGAGGCAGATGCCGTCGAAGCGATAGGCATGTTGGAGATGGCCTCCAATTCCTCCGGCACGACGAGCGTGACGTCGAAGGTTGCCTTCACCGCGGGTTCGTCCCAGCAGGGGAACGCGCGGCGGGCGTCCGTAGCCTCGAATTGCGTCGTGGCAAGGCGCCGCTCGACACCCTCGCTGTCCGGGTAGGTGCTGCGATAGAAGCCACGGAGCTGATCGTTCAGCACGCCGGTGAACTCGAGGCGCAGCAGGGCGCTTCCTGCCGGAAGCGCCGACGGGAAGCGCAGCGTCACGCGCTCCTGCTCCTCGTCTTGCTCGATCGCGCTCGCCTCCAGCGTCGCGCCCTGCCCCGCGTCCGCGAAGGCGCTGGACACGTTCAACTCGGACGCGTTCAGCGTCACCTCGGCGGTGGGCGACTCGATCGTCACCTCGATCTCCTCCCGTCCCGTGAACGTGAACGCGTCGAGGTCTGGTTCGAGGGTCAGACCGTAGTGCACCGGGCGGACGTTCTCCGACAGGCGGGTGGACGGCGTCGTGGTCATGAAGAACCTCATGCGGCTCCGGCGAACTCGGAGCGGAAGGTGGCACCCCCGGGGAGACTCGAACTCCCGCCACCGGCTCCGGAGGCCGGTGCTCTATCCACTGAGCTACGGGGGCATGCGCCAAGTATAGCCTACCGGGGAACCACCTGAACCCATCGCAGATGTCCTCCCTGCCGGCTGTTGACCCCTCGAAATAGGCCGACACAGCACCGTTCGCACCTGATCTGTGCGCCACCTGCGTATCGCCAGCGGCGCGGCATGGTGTATGCTTACACCGTGCGCTCCACGACAGCGCCGGAATCGGCTATGCACGTAAGCGGCCTACAAGCGCGTCGAAAACTATTGACCTGCGAGTATCGCCTTACTATGATTCATGACGGTTGTTCGTAAAGGACTTGATGGTGGTGGGCTTCAGAAAGAAGAAGCTGACCCCCGGATGGCCACCTCGTACGATTCGGAAAGGGGGTTCGATGAACCGCTTCAGCCTCAAGAGCATGTCCCTGGTACTCCTCGTGGCAATCTTCGGCCTGGTGTTGGCCGCATGCACGGGCCCCGAAGGCCCTGCCGGTCCTGCAGGCCCTGGCGGTGCCGATGGCGCTGCTGGTCCCGCTGGCCCCGCCGGCCCCGCTGGCCCTGCTGGCGATGACGGTTCGGACGGTGCCGACGGCGAGAACGGTGCTCCCGGTGCTCCCGGCGCTCCCGGTATCCCCGGCGTCCCGGGTGTTGACGGCGACTCGTCCACTGCGGGCGTGACGCTGTTGCGCCTGAACTTCTCGGCTGACACGCCCATCGCTGACATGGTGCTCCTGTCCGGCTTCCTCGCGGGAGAGTCGGTCGAGGTCAAGCTCATGGCAGGCGACGGCTCATCGGCGTCCCTGGGCGCGGTAACGGCGAATGATGGCGGCATGGGCTCCGTCGAGCTCACGAGCAGTGGGCTGGCGGAAGGCCACTACTCCGTTGTTGCCGTCGGTGACGGCGGCGGCAAGGCCAGCGCCTCATTCACCGTCAAGTAACCCCCACATAGAACGAAGAGGCACCACACAGAAGAGGCCCGGATACGTCCGAGCCTCTTCTTGTTGTGCCGTGAACGGGCCATGTTGAAGGTCTGGCCCCACGCACAGAGTGGCTTCGCCTCCGACGCCTGCCGCATGCCCGTAGGATCCATTCAGCCCGCATTTCGGCCGTTTCGTCCGGCCTCTTTCCGCCCTTGAGACCCTTGCGGGATCACGCCTCGTCCAATGCAGCCGTTCCCACCATTCAGCACAGACATGGGAACACGCCCCCTACACCGGTATCGGGGATCTGCCCCCATATCCTTCTCGTCCTGGGCAACACTGGAGTCCAGATGACTACGAACGGGCATGGACGATGGCCGGGGCGAAGTCAGGCGATGCGCAGCCTCTAGAGCCACAGGCAAAGGATAGGTCTCGTCTTGCGACGCATGGTGTGCTACCCAGCCCGTGCCCGGACCAGGGCGGAGCCGTGAGAACCTTGCCTCGTGGTCTCTAGCCTGCTTCTGACGCGACGACGTCCGCGGGAGCGGGCGAGACCCTGACGCGCTTGACGCGTCGGCCTATCGTTGTCATCACGCGAAGCTCCAACCCGCTCTCCACAACCAGGTCCCCTACGGCCGGGACCTTCCCGAGACGGCTGAACAGCAGGCCCCCGACGGTATCGAAACCGTCAGCTTCCACCGAGACGCCGAACTTCTCGCTGAAATCGTCAACAGGCATCTTGGCCTCGACCAGTGCTGCCTCTTCGGACAGCCACTGGATGTCCGGTTGGCCCTTGTCGAACTCGTCCTCGATCTCACCGACGATCTCCTCGATCAGGTCCTCGACGGTCACGATGCCGGCCGTGCTGCCGTACTCATCGACGACGATGGCCATGTGGATGCGACGCGCCTGAAACTCTGTGAGCATCTCGTCCACTCGTTTGCTCTCCGGCACGAAGAACGCAGGCCGCATAAGGTCGCGCAGCTGTTGGTCCGGCACGCCGGCCAGCGCGGCGGCGAGCAGGTCCCGACTGTAGAGCATGCCGATGATGTTCTCCGGCACGTCCTCGTATACCGGCAATCGGCTGTGCCCGCTGTCCAGCATCCGCGTCGCCGCGCGTTCCACCGAGGTGTCCGCTTCCACGCTGACGATGTCCACCCGGGGCACCATGATCTCCCGCACGAGTGTCTCGTCCAGGTGGAGTATCGCGTGGATCATCTCCTGCTCGTGATAGGCGAGCTGTTCCTCGGCGATCTCTTCATGTACGTCTCGGGACGTGCTCCCGTTCTCGTGTCCGTTGCCTCCGTTCGAGTCCGGTTCCTGTTCGGCGCCGGCAAAGCGCAGGCCCGAGCGGAAGAACCGCCGGATGGGCAGGAGCGGCCAGAGCAACGTCTGCCCGACGACCCACAGCATGAGCAACTGCGCCACGGGCAGGCGCTCGACCATGTATTTCACCAGCGGAACGAGCAGGAGCAAGAGCAGCCAGAGGCCGATCAGCACACCGGCCAACGCCGTCCAGTGCAGTGAGAACGCCCTGATGACCAGCGCCAGCGCAGATGCGGATATGGCCGCCGCGCTCATGAGCAGCAGCAACGAGATCAACTCTTCGTAGGCCTGGCGCCGGGTACGGAGGTGGCGCACCGCCGACACGCTGGCGCCCCAGCGGGGCAGGGCGTCGCGCACGGCTGCACGCCTCAGCAGGGGCAACAGCGCAACTCCTGCGTGCAGCCCCATGAAAACCACTATCGAAAGTATCAGTAGGATTCCTAATGCCGTATCGCCGCTATCCAAGGGATACTCCCTCCTCCTTCTGTACAAGCGCCCTTCCGTTCCTCAATCCCAGCGGCCTCGCGGGAACACCCGCGACCCGCCCGCCCGGCGGCACGTCTCTGTTCACGACCGCCCCTGCTGCCGTAAGGGCCCCAGCTCCCACCTTCACCGGTGCGATCAACAGGCTGTCGCTGCCGATGAAAGCGCCCTCTCCTATCACCGTCTCATGCTTGAATTTACCATCGAAGTTGCACGTCACCGTCCCGGCGCCGATGTTGGCGCCCGCACCGACCACCGCATCCCCGATGTAGCTGAAGTGGCCAACGTGCGCCCCTGCGCAGATTCTGCTCGCCTTGATCTCCACGTGCGAGCCGACGTAAGAATCTTCTTCCAGTACCGACCCTGGACGGATGTGCGAGAACGGTCCCACACTGGCCCGCGGTCCCAGTACCGAACCTTCCACCACGGCCGGACCCACGTGCGCCTCCGGTCCTACGTCTGCGTCCCGTAGTAAGGCATTCGGGCCCAGGGACGCTCCCCGCCCCACGCGGGACATTCCCCGTATGGACGTGTTTGGGTGCACCGTGACGTCCTCTCCCAACTGCGCGCTTGCGTCGAGGTACACCGTTGCCGGGTCAACCAGCGTCGCCCCGGCGGTCATCGCCTCGTCTCGCAGGCGGCGCTGAGCGGCCGCTTCCACGCGCGCCAGGTCATGGCGCGTGTTGACGCTCAGCGCTTCGTCCTTGTCCTGCGACGCGTATGCCTCGACACGTCTCCCGTCCGCAACGGCGCGGGGGACCAGGTCGGTCAGGTAGAACTCGCCGCTGTGTCGGGGCTTCAGATCGGCCAGGGCCCGGCGAAGCCACCGCGCTTCGAACGCGTAGACCCCGACGTTCACCTCAACCTCTCCCTTCGGAGGCATCGGTGCGTCCTCGGCCTCGACCACGCCTATCGGTTTGCCACGGGCGCCCCGTTGCAGGCGTCCAACCTGCTGGACCGAGACTGCATCCATGACGCAGCAGAGCAGCGTGACGGTCGCCCTTCGCCGTTCGTGCAACGCGGCCAATGCCTGCACCGTCTCCCGCCGAACGAGCGGTACGTCGCCGTTGATGACGAGCACATGCTGGGACTCCTGGGAGACGGCCATGAGCGCGGTGGTCAGTGCGTGGCCCGTACCGAGAGCGTCCGGCTGCTCAACGCATTCGGCGCCCCCGCCAACCGCCAAAGAGACCTCCTCACGGTCGTCGGGCCGCACCACGACGATGACCTCGTTCAAGTCGGAGATACGCGCCGCATCGGCCGCGTAGGACACTATCGGAACGCCCGCTACCGTATGCAGAACCTTAGGCCGGGACGACCTCATACGAGTGCCCCTGCCCGCTGCCAGCACGATGGCTGTCCAAGCACCCATCTCTGTCTGCATCGGCGACCGACTCCGGTCGCGAGCCCTCTAAACTCCTGTGCGGACGGACTCTTGTCGCCGCCTCGCTGTGCAGCGCCCCGGGATCGCGCCACGGGGCCGCTGCCGGATACGCTCCGCCAACGCTGCGATGGTACGGATGAGGTTGATGGAGTGTCAAGGAAGCGGTGTCCCGCCTGCAGCAACCAGCCCTCCGCCCCGTGATAGAATCGACTGGTACGGAGAGATGGCTGAGCGGTTTAAGGCGGCGGTCTCGAAAACCGTTGTGGGGGCTTCCTCCACCGTGGGTTCGAATCCCACTCTCTCCGCCAGCCATCGCAACACATCACCCGCCGGATAGTCGGTTCCTGTATCCGGCGCGCTTCACGCAGCGCGGAGAGGTGCCGGAGTGGCCGAACGGGCACGACTGGAAATCGTGTAGGGGCCGAAAGTCTCTCGCGGGTTCGAATCCCGCCCTCTCCGCCAGCATGTGACACCCGCCACTGTACCTGCGCTCCAACATCCGCCAGAATACGCCGCATCCAAGGATCACAGCGGAACGGACATGCAACTCGTCTCAGTCAACGTCGCCAGGCCCCGACTGCTGAAGGGGACCGCCAGGGGCGACGTCATGTCTGCCATACACAAGCGCCCGGTTGAGGGCCCGGTGATGGTGCGCCGCCTCAACGTGGACGGCGACGCCCAGGGCGACCCCACCGTCCACGGCGGTCCTGATGCGGCAGTCTACGTGTATGCGTTCGAGGACTACGCCTTCTGGGCTGCGCAGTTGAAGCGCGAGCCCGCTTCCTTCGGTTGGTTCGGCGAGAACCTCACCGTGCAGGGCGCCTCTTCCGACGTGATGTGCTTCGGCGACGTCTGGCAGGTTGGCGGAGCGTTGCTCCAGGTAACTGAGCCGCGGTCCCCCTGCTACAAGCTGGACCACAAGATGGGCATACGCTACTTCGCGGCGCGCTTCCGGAGAAGCGGGCGCGTCGGCTTCTACAACCGCGTCCTGGAGGAGGGACCGGTGCAAACAGGCGACGAGGCGGTGCTCGTCGAACCGCATCCCGCCCGGATCTCGATCCGGCTGCTGAGCGACGTGCGCCACGCGGAAGGCGTATCGGAGGAGGACGTAGAGCGAGTGCTCGCAGTGCACGACCTCCCTCCTGACCAGCGGCGCCATGCAGAACGCCGCATGCGGCGCATCAGACGGCAGAAGACGCAGTGACCACGATCGAGCACGACCTCCCGTATTGGATAGCCTTCTCCCGCGTACCGACGGTGGGACGCGTCCGCATCGGCCTGCTGGAGGAGCGGTTCGGCTCGCTCAGGGCTGCGTGGGAAGCCTCAGGAAGCGAGCTCGGCTCGTCAGGCCTCACCCCGGCAGTCGTCAGCGCCATCGAGCAGGTGCGGCGGGTCGTCGAACCCGAAAGCGAGCTCGAACAGGTGCGCAAGGCCGACGTAACAGTGCTCACGTGGCATGATTCCGACTATCCCCGCCTCTTCCGCAACATAGACGACCCACCCCCCATCCTCTACGTCAGGGGAACGCTGCAGCCCGACAACGAGGTGCGCGCCACGATCGTCGGCACGCGCAGCCCCACCCCGTACGGCAAGGAAGTCACCCGCCAGCTTGCAAGCGGGCTGGCGGAGTCGGGCGTAGCCGTTGTGAGCGGACTTGCGCGGGGCATAGACGGTGTCGCGCACGACGCAGCCCTCAAGGCGGGAGGCAGAACGGTCGCGATCATCGGCTCCGGCCTGGACGTCGTCTACCCGCCCGAACACCGGTCGCTGTTCGAACGGATCCTGGGCAACGGGGCAGTGCTCTCCGAGTACCCTCTCGGCTCAAAGCCGGACGCGCAGCACTTCCCTCGCCGCAACCGGCTGCTCAGCGGCCTCAGCGCCGCGACAGTCGTCATCGAGGCCGGCCTCAAGAGCGGCGCACGCCTCACCGTCCGTTCGGCTCTGGAGCAGAACCGGGAGGTACTCTGCGTCCCCGGCAGCATCTACTCACCGGAGAGCGAACTCACCAACGCTCTTATCCAGGAAGGCGCAAAGCTCGTGATGGGGGTCGAGGACGTGCTGGAGGAGTTGCACGTCAGCGGGGCGCCTCGACAGGAGCCGCTTCCCGGCATCGCTGCTGATACGGAAGAAGAGGCACGGCTGCTCGATGTACTCACCCACGAGCCGCAGCACATAGACGACCTGAGCCGGAGCACCGGCATACCCATCACCCAGGCCAGCAGCACCCTCGCCGTCATGGAGATCAAGGGCTCCGCTCTACAGGTGGGACGGATGAACTACATACGGGCCAGGACCGCATCCGTCTCCTAACTCACTTGACAACAGCATCGCCCCTGCCCGTATGTTGGAAACATGGCAAAAGCATCCACCACTCGAAAGACGTCATACGGCAAGAGAAGCAGCCGCGCAGGGCGGACCGCGCGCGCCAACAGTGGCAACACGGCATCGCGCCACCTCGTCATCGTGGAGTCCCCCGCCAAGGCGGCCACGATCGGCAGGTTCCTCGGGCGCGATTACACCGTAAAGGCATCGATGGGTCACGTCCGCGACCTTCCGAAGCGCAAGCTCGGCGTGAACCCCGATCGGGACTTCGCCCCGTGGTACGAGGTGCCGGAGGACAAGCGCAAGGTCGTCGACGAGATCCGCGCGGCGGGCGAGAGCGCTGACGACGTCTTCCTCGCAACCGACCCTGACCGCGAAGGCGAAGCGATCGCTTGGCACGTCCTGGAGGCCGCGGGCTGGCGGAGCAAGCCGGTGCGCCGCGTCGTCTTCCATTCCATCACCGAGGACGCCGTCAAGGAAGCGTTCGCCAACGAGCGCAACATCGACATGGAACTCGTGAATGCGCAGCAGGCGCGCCGGATTGAGGACCGGCTCGTGGGTTTCAAGCTCAGCCCGCTCCTCAAACCGCTGGTGGGGCAGGAGCTGAACCGGCTGAGCAGCCGGAACATGCTGAACGCCCAGGACCTGGACTCAGGCAACGCCCTCTCCGCTGGACGCGTGCAGTCCGTGGCCCTTCGCCTCGTCGCGGAGCGGGACAAGGAGATCGATGCGTTCGTCCCTGTCGAGTACTGGTCGATCGAGGCGGCCCTCCTCACAGGAGATAACGCTTCGTTCACCGCCTCGCTGCGCAGCCTCGTCGACCGGAAAGACGAGATCTCCCTGCCGGACGAAGCCGCCGCCAACGCCGTGCTCAGCGACCTGGAGGGCGCGGCCTACCGCGTGGACTCGGTCACCACGCGGCAGGTGAACCGGCGGCCCGCTCCGCCGTTCATCACGAGCACCTTGCAGCAGGAGGCGTCACGGCGGCTCGGGTTCTCGGCAACGAGGACGATGACCGTCGCCCAGCAGCTCTACGAGGGCATCGCTATCGGCTCGGAGGGTCGACAGGGGCTCATCACCTATATGCGGACGGACTCGCCGCAGGTGACGCCCGGCGCCATCCAGGAGACACGCCGCTACATCGAGGAGCGCTGGGGGAAGGACTACGTGCCCCGTACGCCGAGGCGCTACACCTCACGGTCCAAGGTCGCTCAGGAGGCGCATGAGGCGATCAGGCCGACCGCCATCAGGCGTACGCCCCAGTCCATCCGGCAACACCTCACCTCCGAACAGGCTCGTCTGTACGAATTGATCTGGAACCGGATGGTGGCCAGCCAGATGGCCGACGCGGTGTTGGACTCGACCCGCGTCGATGTCCACGCGGCGGCAGCGGGCAAGCCCGCGTACCTGTTCCGAGCGTCCGGCTCCGTCGTGCGTTTCCCCGGTTTCCGTGTCCTCTACATGGAACAGCGCGACGAGGGCAGCCAACGCGACGCGGAGGACGACGACTCCCGCGTGCTGCCCCCGCTGCAGCAGGGACAGCCGCTCGACTGCGCCGGGCTTACCCCCGAGCAGCACTTCACACAGCCCCCGCCGCGTTTCACGGAGGCAAGCCTGGTGCGGGCGCTGGAGGAGCAGGGCATCGGACGCCCCAGCACGTATGCCGCGATCATCAATACGCTCGTCAACCGCAAGTATGTGACGCGCGAGAGGCGCGTGCTGCGGTCCACCAACCTCGGACAACTCGTCTGCGGGCAACTGGTCTCCCACTTCCCGGACATCATGGACGTGAACTTCACCGGGCGCATGGAAGACCAACTGGACGAGGTCGCCAACGGCAAGCAGGAGTGGGTGGCCTTCCTCCACGACTTCTACGGGCCGTTCAGCGA
>JAPPHT010000035.1 GCA_028874795.1 Chloroflexota bacterium | reverse complement strand
CGTCCATCCGCTCAACTCAACGTTGACGGGTTATTCAGAGCATCCCTAGGCACGGGGCCGGCGCGCCGGTCAACCTAGCAGGAGAACGCTTCGGTGCTTCAATCACTCCGAGCGCCAGGGTTCCTCTATTATCTGCCTGCCGCGAGCCTCGGCCAGGCTGCTGCGCTGGTCACACCTCTGTTCCTAGGCTGGCAGGTACTGGAACTCACGGACTCGACTTTTTGGGTCGGAGTGGTCGGTGGGTTGCCTCTCCCTGCAATCATCACCCTCTCTCTGTTGGGAGGAGTGCACTCTGACCGGGTGGGCAGCCGACCTGTGATGTTCTACGCTGCGATATCCGCAGGGCTGGTCGCAGGCGCATGGGCTTTGGTGTCTGGCTCAGGAGCCAGCTCTCTCTACGCGGTAGCCCTTGTTGCAGTTCTCCTAGCCGGCATTCACGCGTTCGGACTCCCAGCCTCTCGATCGCTGATCTTTGAGTTGGTTGGAAGAGAACGCTTGGCTGGGGCACTTTCTCTCAGCGCTCTGTTTAGGAACTCTTTAGGCACGGCGGCCCCAGCACTCGCTGGTGTCTTGGTCGGATGGTGGAGCATCACCGCATTCTTCGTGCTCCTCGTAGTGCTCTACTGCATAGTCGTCTCGCTGGTCGCCCTCCTGCCACGCATGCACCCCCCAGACACTAACTCAAAGGGACTTGCCACAGATCTTGTGAATGGCATTAGATACTCCTTGTCCACTCCAAGAATTCGGGGCTTCTTGATGCTTGGAGTGTTCGGTGCCTTTGCCAATGCCTACCTTCCGCTAATCCCCATCGTGGTCCGTGACACATTGGACTCAGGCGCCTATGTTTTCGGATTGCTTTGGACGTGTCGTGGAGTAGGAGCTGTAGCCGGGTCTCCCGTGTCTTCGTTCTTGAAAGTCAACGGCAGGCTAGGACTTGTCCTAGTCGTCACAGCGACTCTCTATGCAGCCAGTCTGGTTGGATTGAGCTTCGCAAGGGACGTCTATTCTGCAGCTGCAGCTATGGTGACGATTGGGATTCTCACGCCGATTTGGCTCAACACACTCACGGCCGGGGTGCAGCTCTCAGTGGCATCGGAGATGCGGGGTAGAGCCATGAGCGTCCTGACAGTGGTGACGCGCAGCATCGGCCCGCTGGGGTGGCTGATTGGAGGTGCGGCAGCACTGCTGCTAGATGCGCAGGAGGCGTTGTGGTTGTTTGCGGCGATACTGAGTGGGACGAACATCGTGGCTTACCTCTCGTCGCGTTCGCTCCGCTCAACTTGAAGTGAAAACCAAGAACGGTGAGGTCGAGGTGCTGCGCGAGGGACGCCGGGTGTACGCGCGTGTGGAGGGGCCAGAGTACCTGAGCGATGAGGAGCTGCTGCTCCGCGCCAAGGACTGCAAACACTGTGGCATGGGCGCTCGCAATGGGCATAGACAGGGCGCGCGACGGTGCCCCGGATGTCAGCAGCTTTGCAGTTCGCATGACACGGGACGGGTGACGGTAGGAGCAGGAGATGCACAGTCCGGCAGGTGAACCTCCATTCGACACCCATTGCCGCCTGTGCGGTGCAAAGTTGATCGTCCGATCGAACAGGAAGCGGCGCGTCGGGATCCTCGACAGGCACTCAGAATGGGGTATCGATACGGTTTGTTCGGGTTGCGGGGATGAATATGGTGGGACGGTCAGCCAGATCATATTCGGCTCGTCAGGCCGAACGGTGCGCGTCCTCCGGCTTCTCCGAAGATCTTTCAGCAGGATTCCCTTCGTGGACCGCTTGCGAAGAAGAAGGCATGCGCCTGAGTACAGTCGAGCCGACGGGAGCGTAGACGTCCTCCAACTGGTAGCTGCGATGCCCTTCAAGGTGTACGGCATGAATGGCGGTCCCCTTGGTCTTCGACTTACCGGCATCGGCCATGGGGGCAGCGGAAGAGCGATCGAGCACATCTATTTCAGCTACAAGGCGGGGCCTCTTCACCTCCGGAGACGCGCTCTCGGGGCGCCTGTAGTCGACTTACGGCAGGGGCCCTTGCTGGACTATCTGGACATGGATGTGGAGGCCCTGGGCTCAATCAGGGGCATCGTAGATGACCGTGCGGACTTCTATCGACATTGGAACTTCAAAAAGATCGAGCGCGCGCCAAGACACGAGATGCACGCGGACATTGCCGGAGCAGGTGCAGCGGTGGAACTGACATCATGGCAAGAGCCTGAGCAGGTGACTCTGGCCCACATCCGGCTTCATGACCATTCGATAAGGGCTACGTCTCTCAACCTTTCCGAAGAAGAGTTGCTCGAATGCCTGAGAACATTGGTGGTCCTCCAAGAGAGCCAAGGCACCCTGACCCAACACCAACAGGACTTCGACCGAGCATCCCAAGAACTGCAACGCCTTTGGACACACCTGGAGGGATGACTCCTTGTCGCGCGAGTCGTACGGGTCCCTACGTGACCGGGTTCTTGCGAGGTCTGCCGCGACGCCGACCATCCGACGACCAGAAGTAGACCGCAGTATCCGTGCGTCGGAACTCCAGTCGCTTCCCCAGTGCGTCAGCGGCCGCGTTCAGCCTGCGCCGGATCGCCTGTGTCGTCTCGCCCTCTCCAGCTTCGAGCTTCCCCGCCTCACCCGGAGCGACGCGCTCGATGTAGCCGACGTACTCCTGCAGCAGCATCGCGCGCTTGCCGGTCGCGCTCCTCGCGCGGGCCTCGGCGATGGGTAGTATGCTGAACGTGGGCATTGGTTTCACCTCCTTGCGGGCGGACAGATGCACATCAAGGGCTCATGCGCGACCCCAACCGCCCCCACGCGCAGTGGATAATCCGCTGAGCCCCCTTCTTCCGCAGCCTGCTAGCATCGTTCTACCGCGAGCACGATGCGACTTATGTTGCAATCATCGAGCGCAACGACACTCCACGAATTTGTAAGGTGATAACACTCCACCAAACGCCCTGATTCTAGCTTCGTTGAAACCGTTTATCGCAGAAAACGCGTCGTCCTTGGATACTCGCATCGTCCATGTCGAAGGTTCCCTATAGTTACCCGACCATCTAGAAATCAGATTACCGAGGAATGATAGGCGCGGAGGCCGGCATGCCGTATCTGCACCATGCAAGGTCAGTGTGTGGGTGTAGTTGTCAATCTCAATGACGTAGTCATAGCCCACAGAGTGCATGGTCACTCTCGCTTCTAGCGGAATACCCGAATCCTACCACAAGATAGGTTGGGACTTACATCCCTACCCCCATGGGTAACAAAGAATTCGGGGGCCCGTAGGGGGAGGGAGACGCGATGGATGAGCCGGTGAGGTGGGTGTCGAAGACGTGGCGGCGCGGGAGTTGGAGGTATCGCTCTCGACGCTGGACAGGAAAGATCAGGAACGGTGAGGTCGAAGTGCTGCGGGAGGGTCGTCGCGTGTACGTGCAGGTGGATGGCCCGGAGTACCTGAGCGACGAGGAGCTGCTGCCGCGCGCCAAGGACAGGACGGACGAACTGGAGGATGCGGTGCGGCGGTGGGTGCGCATCGCGTCGGAGTTGGAGCGGGAGCGCGACGAGGCGAAGCGTGAGGTTGCTGGCTGGGAAGACGGGTACGAGAAGCTGGAGGAGGAGTACCTGAGGGAGTGCGCGGAGCACGAGCGGATGAGTCGATGGGTGGGCAGGCTGGCCGTCGTCTGCGCTGTGCTGGTCGTCCTGCTGGCCGTCAGCCTGCTCGTGGTCTGGCGGCTGGTGGCGTAGAAGCGCTGGCTGATTCCGTTGGCTCTCACATCCGAGGTGGTTGGAACGTTCGCATAACCGCCATCTCGGCCTTCTCTCCCTGTGGCACGGCACCTCTCGGGGAGAGGGCAGCACCCATCTCGCACGAGGAGAATCAATAACCGAGTTCCGCGCGACCCATGACCGCTATACTGTTCGTAGAGGAATCGCCTCTCGGTAGGAGCCGGGTAGCCTGTAGTCGAAGGCTTGAGGTCGTGCGGATCAGCAGCACCTCTCCTTCGCGACTTGCACAAGGAGGGTCTGCCAATGTCCGTCCCGGGAAAGGCCGACTATTATGAACTGCTGGGGATACACGCCCATGCGACTCTGGAGGAGATTCGGCATGCCTACCATGCGAAGGCGATGGAGCTTCACCCAGACCGCAACAAGGCGGCTGATGCGACGGAACGATTCAGGGAAGTCAACGAGGCATACCGGGTCCTGAGCGACCCGGAGCAGCGCGAGCGATACGATGCGGAACGGATTAAGCAGCGGCTTGCCGAGTGGGCTGCCATGCAGCACCGCGAGGCTGTGCCAAAGAAACCCTCGGGAAAGAGCAAGCGGAAGCGGAAGAACTACCCGAAGATGTAGGGGGCTGGTGTAGCCCAAGGATGGGAGTGTCAGCATGGAGAAGATACCGGACTGATTAACCGGCATCAACGAGCGTGTAGGTGTAGCCCAGGCGCTGCAGCGTCGCAGTCTCGCCGTTCGAGCTGAAGGGAGCACTCACGTAGTAGTCATTCAACGATAGGGCGTAATCCGAGTAGTTCGAGGCATCGTCCGGAGTCCAGTCCGCCACATACGACACATCCGCCGGCGCATCCCCGCTCACGCGGGGGAACGCAAGGGACAGACGGGCGCGAGCAGGGTCAAAGCCAGGCGGAACCCTGAGCCTGACCACCACATTGCCCACAGGCAACTCCGCGTGGGAATGCCACCGACCAGACGCTTCCGCAGGAACATCGCCCACGAGCCAGTACTGGAAGTACAGGCCGGGAATACGGTCGTAGTCGTCGACATCCCGCCACGAACCAGCACCACGCTCGATGACGCCGAGCACGAGGGGATCGCCGAAGGCGAGGTCCGCAGCATAGGGATGATCATCAGTCGCCACCTCGTCCGCCCCGCACTGTAATAGACGCGGACCGGTGGAGTCGGCATTCGAAAGCGTCAGCAGACACTTCTCCGAATCATCCTTACGGGTAGGCTCCCGGGTAAGCCCGGGTTCGTCATCGGTCTGCTGCACTTCCGTGCAGGACGCCATCGCAACGCAGACCAACGCCAAAACGAGAAGACGAAGAACCATCTGGAACACCCCAGCAATAGGGATACCGAACAGGCGCAGTCGGGTCAGTCCTGATCAGGCACGGATGCGGCGGCTCGCCCCGTGGAGCCGCGCCAGTCCCGTGGACAGCATGGCTGCCCCCAGCATGAACAGAACGATGGCCCACACGAGGACCTGCTGCATGTCGGGCATGGCGTCGACCTCGATACGATGGAACCGCCCGCCGCCATTGTCCCCTGACGGCGAGCGGAGTCCCCCGGAGGGCGTGAGAAACCCCTCCGTGCGTACATTCTGCCACGTCGGATAAGCAACAGGCCATTCGATAAGGTCGTTGGGTTGGAGCAGTTCCGCCCCTTTGCCCACCGCTCATTCCAATCCCCAGTCGCGCGGTCCGCTGCGCGCATGCGCGCACAGCGGACGAGGTCGAGGGCCGTCTACGTTGAGTCGATCTTCTTCTCGATGCGGACTGCCCATTCAACATTCGCTGGGGCATCTGGAGCGTCGACTTCTATGCGCAAGCGCCCCGGGGCTGCATCGCAGCCGGATGAGCAAACCTCGATCAACTTAACTTCCCCTGTATCGAGAGACTTCCTGTTCGCTTCATACAGTTGTTGAGATTCTGCATCCCCTTGCTTCAGGAATAGGCGAAAGGGTTGCTCCGTCTCGTTGTTCAGAGTCAAGATGACGTAGTAGCCGCCCTCTTCAACGCAGATGATTTGATAGTCGTCATGGACATCCCCCTTTTTTTCGAATGTCACACTGCCGGACTCGCACACGACGGGCGTAGGTGTTGGTGTGGGCAATGGTGTAGCTGTGGGCGTTGAGTCGCCGCACCCCATCGCTGCCAGTACCAGAATGGGCAAACCAAGGATTATGACTCGCATCGCTCCTCGCTATACCTCGTGCCGTGAGACGTTGTGAGCGGCATGGTAGCCGGCTGGGTACGGCGGGCATCAAGGGTTTGACTTCGCGGGATCGTGACGTGGAGCGGCTGTCAAGCCCACCCCACCTTGCAGGGATGAAGGATTGACTCCGAGAGCCTTCATCGCATCACGCCGCTGCTCAGGATCCATCGATTCGTACAACCGCACGAAATCACGGAGCTTTCCACGCTTCTCGTGCCAGCGCCTCAGGAACTCTCCATGATCGACCCAGTCGTAGTGAGCAGGGTTCACACACAACCGCTCGCCGCACTTCGCCCAAGGGGTACCCTCTCTGGCAATGCCCTTATCCAAGAAGGCAAACATTGTCACCGGGTGCGCCGATGTCTTCATCCAGTACGTCCTAGGAGTATCGGAGGTAGTTGGACCCGTCCAGACCCAACACCCATTGGGCTCCTCAGACACTCGCGACACCAGCTTGTTCGTCCAGCGCAAGTTCATCATACACCTCCGATATGATTCTGAAGGTAGAACGCACACCTCCCAGAGCTTCATACTCACGATAGCACACGAAACATACTTGTCAATCGAGTGTCGAAAAAGCAAAACCATTCAGCTGTGGTCAAGGCCAGATCCCGATGCGCAATAACACGCAGTCCACGAATCAGGACATCGACAGAGAGGACAGGGATTGCGATATCCAGCTTACCCCAAGCTTTGTCCCGCCATCCGGTCTGGACTGTCCACTTCAGAGCCTTGCGCTGCTTTGCCTCGTGACCTAGGCTGCTGGTGAAGTACGTAGGCTCCAATCAGGGAGCGGCTCTACAGCAACAAGGATAGAAGTGGTCAAGATGGAACTCGTCGTTGTCTCGTTTGGAGTAGTCGCCATTCTCCTATTGTCAACGTGGTGGTGCTACCGACAATCACGGCAGAGGGAGGCGAAGCGCCTGCAGGAAGAGCAGTACGCCAAGATGCTGGCGTTGCCCTGCCGCGACTGCGGAGCACCACCAGGCATACCCTGCGTAGGGGAGGACGTGGAGCCCTACAAACCCACCTGGACACTATCCGTAGTCGAAGAATGGATGGCTGTCAGCAATCCTCCAAACAATTTCCACGCTTCACGCTACGCTCCGGTCATACGAGAGTACTGGTCACCAAGCGAACGGGAGCAGTGGGAACGACGACAAGACCTAGCGGAGGCCCGCACATGTCCACACGCACAATGCAACGCACAGCCCGGCGAACCCTGCATCGGGTTTGAGGACGGCGCTATGCTCCCGCGCGGGAGGTACCATCTATATCGCGACCCCGAACAGTTCGATCAAGTCGTAACCATCAACTGTCCGGTCTGCGGAGTCATTCCCGGTATGCAATGCTACAACGACGACTACACGGCCTACAGTGCCATGCACGACGAGCGTGCGGAATCAGCACAGGAACGCGCCATCCTCTCCAGTTTGGCTAATCTTCGAGACCAAGACATAGGCGTGCTTCGCTGTAGAACGTGCAACATCCCATTCACTCAACAAGCACCAATCCAACAGGTGGACTGCCCGGGATGCGCTCAAGAGCGGCGACGAGGCTTCGAAGGAATCAGCAAACAGCCATGCAACGACTGCGGAGCAGTGCCGGGCATGCCTTGCAAGGACGATGACGGAAATGTCCTCATCTACGCTTGGCACCTGGAACGCTACCGCCGGAGAGCACTCAATCTCGATGCTCTTGACCAAATCGCGCTCAGGATTACATGCCCCACATGCGGAGCAGCCGAACTCATCCCGTGCCACCATAGTGACTTGCCACACGCGCAGCACTACCACGTAAAGCGACTTTACAGCCAACTGCTGGAAGCACACCACGAAGGCACCAAGCTCGAGTTCGTCCAGCTTATGGAGGAGCAGAAAGGGCCATGCTTCGCCTGCGGCGCATGGACCGTCGGCTTCATCGACGAGTACGGTGAATGGGCAGGTGCCGCCACCGCTCTGCCGCCTGTCGCCGTCAGGTGCAACTCCTGCGGTATGGAAACCTCCGAGTCCTGGTAGGCCTCGGCCTGTAAATTGGAACAAGGCGAACCTGCCGACAATACATCTTGCGCGTCGCTCCGCCATACCATAGACACGTTACGCAAACCTTCCCCATTCGAACCTCGACGATCAGTGCTCGTGCGCTCAGGAGTGAGAGTGAAGAAGCGAGAAATGACATGTGCCCGTTGACGGTGGCCATGCGGGTGCCTCACAGTAGATGCACGGCGGACACGCCAACACAGAGCCGATAGAAGAGCGAGAACATCCAAGAGAACGCACAACGAGGAATCGACTCATGAACGACAAGAGCATCTACACACCCGCAGCGGTCTATGCGCGCGTCTCCAGCGAACGACAGGACGTCGACCTCTCCGTCGCAGCACAACTCCGCGCGCTCCGCGAATACGCTCAGAAGAACAACTACGCCATCGTCCGCCAGTACGTCGACGAGGCCGAGAGCGGACGCGTCGCAGACAGGCCCCAGTTCCGCAAGATGATCGACGAGGGTAGCAGCAACCATGCCCCGTTCAACATCATCCTCGTCTGGAAATTCAGCAGGTTCACCCGCAAGCGCGAGCACGCCGTTGCATTCAAGGCCCAACTGCGGCGCAAGGGCATCCGCGTGGTGTCCATCACCGAGCAGGCCGAGGACAACGCCACCGGCAGGCTGCTGGAGGGCATCATCGAGAGCGTGGACGAATACTACTCGGAAAACCTAGCGCAGGAGGTTATCCGGGGCATGCGCGAGGCTGCATCACGCGGATTCTGGGTCGCACCAGTAGCCCCCTACGGCTACCGCAAGGTCCACGTTCAGGATGGCGTCAAGAAGCGACCCGTCCTCGAACTCGATCCTCCCCTCGATGCCGTCGTCAAGCGCATCTTCACCATGGCCCTCTGCGGCACCAGCATCCTCGACATCACCAAGGTCCTCAACAGCGAGGGCATCTCTTCCCCCGACGGCAAGCGGTGGATGAAGACCACCGTCCACCGCATGCTCGGCAACGAGGCCTACACGGGAACCCTCGTATGGGGAACCACCGCCAAAGACAACACACCTCCCGTCCGCGTCGACGACGCCTTTCCCGCCATCGTCTCACAACTGGAGTTCAAGAAGGTGCAACGGCTGCTCAAGTCCAAGGCCCCCAAAGTCACCCACCCGCGCCGAACCGCAAGCCCCTACCTCCTCAGCGGGCTCCTCACCTGCCAGTCCTGCGGAAAGGCCCTCTCCGCAGCCGAGGCCAAGGGCGGACGTTACACCTACTACGTCTGCCACTCCCTCCTCAAGCGCGGCAGCGGCACCTGCTCCACGCCGCGACTCAACGCCAAGCACTTCGAGCGCCTCATCGTCGACCAGATCAGGCAGCACATCCTCACCGAGTCCAACATGCGCGACCTCGTCAAGATGGTCAACGAGGAGATGGACTCCGTCATCAGGGAGCAGCAGGAGCGCGTCGAGGCAGCAGACGCCGAGCTCGCCGACATCCGCAGGCGTATGGACCGCCTCTGGGAGCTGGTCGAGAAGACGGACCTCACCACCGAGGAGATCCTCCCGCGCATCCGCCATCACCTAGAGAACCAGGAGCGGCTGGAGCAGGCGGCCGATGAGGCCCGCGCCCTGTTGGCGCTGCGTCGAGCCGACGTGCAGGATGTGGAGCGGATAGCGGCCTACGCGCGGGAAATGAGTGATTTCCTGATGGAGAGCGAGTTGACCGAGACGAAGTCCTTCATCCGGTCGTTCGTGAAGGAGATAACGGTCCGGCCCGGGAGGGCGGTGATCCACTACGCCATCCCAACCCCGATGGACAACGACATCGACGGGGCAGATGTGGCCGAGGTCACCCTCAGCCGTCGTGTTATGAAATCGGTAACGGGTGGTGGGCCACTCTGGACGAAATCGAGAACCGACGCCGACTCCCGGATCACCCTGTCCTGCGGCATGGGGACAGTGTACGTCAGCACCGCCTCCTCACCCACGATCTCGATCCCCTCAACGAAGTTCCGCAGCA
Source organism: Chloroflexota bacterium (assembly GCA_028874795.1). Taxonomy (GTDB): domain Bacteria; phylum Chloroflexota; class Dehalococcoidia; order Lucifugimonadales; family Australimonadaceae; genus Bin16. The sequence goes on along the minus strand of JAPPHT010000035.1, from coordinate 13,752 downwards.
GCGCCTTCCGCTCAGGGAACGTCCCCTCCTGCAGGAACTCCCGGAAGTCCGCCACGTATCCCCGGATCTCCTCGCTCGTCGGCAGATCCATCCGCCGCTGCTCCAACTGACCCTCAGCCTCCTCACGCGCTGCCGTCAGTTGGTCCTGACGACCCTTCAGCGCCAGTATCCGAGGCGACAGCACATCCATCGGCAACTGCTTCGTCTCCAGCGCCTGGTACAGGTTCTCCAGCCGCATCTCAACGTCCCCAAGCTCAGTGTTGATCGCCTGCAGCCTCCCGTTCGCCTCGCCCGCTACAGCGTCGATCTCCTCCGCAACCAAGCTCACCAGCTCGACGATCGTGTCCTCCGTCAGTATCCGCTCTCGGATGCGCTCGACGATGAACTCCTCCATCCGCGTAGCGTTCAGGTAACGCGCACTGCAACTCCCCGCTCCGTCACGAAGCAGCGTCCCGCAGATGTAGTACGCGAACCTCCCGCCCTTCGCCCCCTGTCCCGAGTACGGCCTCCCGCACACCCCGCACTTCAGCAGGCCGCTCAGCAGGTACTGGCTCCCCACACGCGCGGGCCGCTGCACCTTCGGCGCCCGCGCGTGCAGCCCCTCCTGCACCGCAGCGAACGTCTCCTTGGACACCAACGCGGGCCACGCGTTCTCCACCCGCACCGGCTCCTTCGCCTTATCGCCCTTGCTCTTCACGCCCCACACCGCCGTCCCCGTGTACGCCTCGTTCGTCAGCACGTGGTGCAGCCCGTTCTTGTACCACCGCTTCCCACGGTTGCTGATGCCGCACCCGTTCAACTCCCGGCAGATCTCCTTCAGCCCGTTACCCCGCAGCGAACTCTCGAATATCTCACGCACGATCGGGGCGGCGGACGGGTCGACCTGCAGCGTGGGGCGCTCCTTCACCCCGTCGCTCACCTTCACGCGCCTGTACCCGAACGGCGCGCGGCACGCCAAGAAGTAACCCCGGGACGCGGCCTCACGCATCCCCCGCACGACGTCCTCCGCAAGATTCTCGCTGTAGAACTCGTCCACGGACTCGATAATGGCCTCCATCAGCTTGCCGGTGGGCGTGTCGTCGGCGTGCTCGGTGATGGAGACGACGCGGATGCCCTTCTTCCTCAGCATCGACTTGAAAGCCACCGCGTGCTCGCGCTTGCGGGTGAACCTTGAGAATTTCCAGACGAGGATGACGCTGAACGGGGCCTGTGCGCTGCTGCCCGCCTCAATCATCTCCCGGAACTGCGGGCGGTCCGCAACGCGTCCGCTCTCGGCCTCGTCGACGTACTCGCGGACAATGATGAAGCCGTTGCGCTCGGCGTAGTCCCGGAGGGAGCGGAGTTGCGCGGCGACGGAGAGGTCGACGTCCTGCCGGTCGCTGGAGACCCGTGCGTAGACGGCTGCGGGTGTGTGGATGTGCTTCTCGTTCATGGCTAGTTCCTCGCTATGTGGTCTCTGGCGGGCTGTCCCTTCCTATCCGGTTCTGCCTTGGCCTCCCGCCATACGCCCCACTGTGGGGCATCCGCCGGGAGGCCGTCAACGGGCGCGTGTCTGTGGCCGAAGCCTGTGTGCCTTGGAGTATTCGCTTGTCCTCGGGGCGGTGCTACTCGTGGAAAGTCAGCGCGATGGGTTTCCAGCACTCGGAGGACGGTGGGCTAGATGAATCAACTCGGTCGAGGAATGTCGACCAAGAAGACCGCTTCCAAGTTGGAGAATGTTTCAGGATACATTAGGTTCCGGTGCTTCATAGCGTGATTCAGATCATTCTCAAGACTCAATGGAAGTGCGTGTTGGGCTACATCCTGCAATGCAGCCACCAACCGCTGACCGAGTTCCTCCAACCGTCGCAACTCGACCACTCTCATGTCTGATCTTGGACTTGCCTCATTGGATGCAGGAAGCATAGGCCCTACGAACACTGGAACGATATCCGATACTTCGTGGTTGTCTCTTACCCATTGAATATGGTTGTGTAGCTGTCCTACGTCGTCTTTGCGGTATAGCGAGGAGTCCTGCTTGTCGGCCTTCACTTCGATGCATAAAGCATGTCCTTCCTGACCAATCCACAGGACATCGGGGCCTGTCCCGAATTCCTTGTCGGGTCTCGTGGAGTGCAAGCCGAGGAACTGACCAAGGCAACGGATCGCTTCCTCTATCTGAGCCGACGAACCGTTTCCATTTAGCGGTGCAAGGTCTTGCACGAGCGTTCTCGGCGGCTCAACATGAATCGACTCCGCGTATCCGATACGCATTTGCTCGGAGATGCGGGTCACCTGTGCCGGGACTGAAGTGCCGACACTTTCGGGGAGCGGAGTAGGACGCGGTATGTTGGACTGGTTTGAGTGAGCCTTTCTGTAGAACTGCGACGCATTCTCACGATCGCCACTCATTTCAAGAGCATAGCCCAGCCACAGGCTCAGCCATGCTCCACTGAACTGGCTGAATTCGTAGGCAATTTGAAGAACGGAGTTCAACGCCCTTGCTGCACTTTGGTAGTCTCGTTCCCATAGAGCCTTTCCGAAATGAGCTTCGGCAAGTGCGATGTCGACAGCTTTGCCTTGGTCGGTCGATGCGCTTCCCGGCGGTAATTCTTGCATGTTCCTCGTGTAAGCCTGGACCCACCCCGAGTCCCTCGCTAGGCAAGCGGAGACGATCGACTTGAGGCTGTCGGTGTCTGGTGCTCCTCTCGATAGGCTTTCCCCGATCTCTATCTGTTTTTGCAGGAACTTGGGCAGCAGAGAGCGGTTGCGGGGAACGGATAGCCATTCCACCAATCCCTTCCCTGTAAGGACTACGACGCCATGATCGCTCATACCTCTTGAGATGCGTCCAAAACTCTGAACAATGCGCGATGCCAGCAGACTTCGCAAGCTGCTCTGCATGTTTAACCGTTCCCATTGGAACCGTTCCAGCGGCCCCGCACCGTGTGGGAGTTCGTCCAACACCAGCATTCGGCATGTGTCGCCGGGGAGGTCGAGTCCGTCGTACCTCGCAGCGAGTATGAGCTTCTCAGGCAGGCTAGTGTCTCGGAATGAATCAATAGCAGCCGAGACGTCCTCCGTAGCAGGAGGTTCGGCAATGTCATTCCATCTCTCCGCCCTATGAAAGCTAGGAACCAGTATCAGGGCCTTATGCTCCTTGATGACCTCTGTGGCGGATGCTATATCGTCACGCACGGTTCTTACCGTGGATGGGATCAGAATCATCCTTTCGCATTCACCCGCCGTAGTGGAAGGGGCTACGATGTAGTCAGGCTTTCGGCCGAACGCTCTCACAAAGCTGTCCGGAGCACTCAGAGTCGCCGACAAGTAAACGCGCCTGACCTCTGGGCTGAAGCAAGGCAGCGAAGAAACCGGCACGACAGGGGGCGTGAATGTTATTTCCTTGTTGGTAATCAAGAGGCAACACAGGTCTTCGTGGTCACGAATGAACTCCCAGGCAAACCTCGTATTTGTGAACTCGCCAAGGCTGGCTTCCACAAGCAGTCGCCGCAACTCGGCCAAATTGCGCTGTACTTCAAACGGAGGGATTAGAAACTCGCGGGAACCCACACCATTGACAATCTCGGCGTAACTGCTGGCCAGACCTACTGCGTTATGATACGGTTGAAACATTGCTAATATCTGGTCAAAAGTTCTGGCCATTGCGCTGCGACTAATCGACAATGAGAATTGGTTTCGTAGAATCTGATCGGCGGTGTGGGCGTCATCGAATACGACGGCGGCTATGTCGTCTTGACCAAACCGACTCTTCCCATTGAACAGCGCTTGGTAAGTAGTTACGCAAGGCGCCTCAGCGCGGTGGTATAACTCACCTTGCGAGAATTTCTGTCGGAAATATGTAGCCGCAGGCAAACCGTAGCCCTGGGCCTTGCTGGCGGTCTGTTGAACGAGTTGAATCGAGCTACAGGCATACACTACCTGGCGGCGGGTTTCGTTGACCAACGATTGAGCGATCAGCAAACCCACCAAGGTCTTCCCAGCCCCCGTGTTCAGGGCGACCGCCACGTCGCTCTTATCCCTGTGGGCGTTCCACCCCCGCAAAGCATCCCCTTGGCCGAGCCAGAGGTCGTTTATGTTGCCGTCGGTGACGGCAGCCCCCTGAAAAATGTCGATAGGGTCGATGGGTCTGGCTTGCTGGCCGGTTACGTCGAGCTTAGAGAAATCGAAGTTCATCTTCTTCCCGTCGATTTCTGCATCGAGGCCGCTGCCCCTCTGCGCCCGCGACGCCTGATGCCACTCCACAGTGTCATCCGTAGACTCGTCCTCTTCGATGGTCGCCTCTCCTACACCTGCTACTCAAGCGGCGGTGACCTCGACCTTCACGCTATGCCCCAACTCCCTAAGGGCTTGTTGAACCCGATCCATGTTGGAGCGGTCGTCGGGGTTGGCCATCTTGCGCACCGCCGCCTCGCTGATGCCGAGCCTACGGGCAAGGTCTGCTCTGCTGACGCGCTGAGCCTTCATGGCCGAATACAGCGCAAGCTTGGCCGCAACCACGCTCGGCACCACTACGGACACCTGCCCTTCCTCGATACCGCTGGGCATCGGAATCTCCCACTCTTCGTGGACGTAGCCGGCAAGAGCGGTCGCGAGTGCGTCCTCAGCCATCGCCAATGCCTCGACATGGTCCTTGCCGCCAGTGATGGCCTCCGGCACATCGCGGAAGGTGACCACGAAACCTCCGTCCTCATCAGGGGTCAACTGGCATGGGTACGCGTAGATCATGTTCAGAACTCTCCCCGGTCGATGTCCAACTGGTGCAGCATCGCGGCCAGCACGCCCTTCTTCAGCTCCCCGCGTGGCAACGTGGCGAACCGGCTTCCGACATAGATTCTCCCGTGGCTGCCCTTTCCATGCTTGGGGTCGAAGCGGAATCTCTGTCCTGTACGCCGGGCATAGGCCCTCGCTCTCCTGATGAACTCCTGGCTGGTCACGCAACGATTATCCTACGTTGAGAGAGGAGAGAACAACCCGAACGACCACTGAGGGCATTCCCGCCCAGTCCGTTTAGGCAGGCGGGGAGGACTTGGCACCCGATGCCACAAGCGTAGCTGACTTCCCGATTCATCCTGTGCCTCTACAGCACCTGGTGCGCTTGGGCGATGCGCTCGAATGAAGCGTTGGCGAACTGGGGCAGCAGTACGGAGCGGTCACGATACGGCACCGCGATCACGGACACCTTCGCCACCTGCCCGCCCCAGATGACCGGGCGGGCAAGCACGGCCAGGTCGTCGGCCTGCCACAGGTCGTAGCCGCCCACCCGGTCGACCGCTGCGGGCCTGCCGGTCAGCGCCACCCGCTCCGCCACGGACCCTGGCGGCGGCGGCGCGCCCCGCTGCGGCAGCAGCCCGCGCAGTGCCGACAGCGGACGCCGCTGCATCCGCAGCCGGAACCCCGGCGTCCTCGCCACCACCGTGGCGCGCAGGCCCTCCGAAACCTGCCCGGGCATCCCCAGGGGACGCTCGGCCTGCTGCCCACGCTCGTAGAGTACGGCCAGCAGCGGCTGATGGCGCATCACCTCCGCGAGCCGGATCGTCAGCGATGCGTACGAACGTCCGTAGCTCGCCTGAAGTGCGACCACGTCGAGGCCCGATGCCTCTGCGAAGATGGCGAACCAGTACGGCTGCATGAGCGTGGCGGCAGCGAACCGGTCGGCCTGCCGGCACAGGGATATGCCCGCGGCAAGCCCGATGCGGGGATGCAGGTCGTGCAGCCGCTCGCGGACGACCTCGTACGCCTCGTGCAGGGCCGTGTGCTCCTGTCCCACCCTGCCCTCGGATGCGTCGACGTGGATCAGGTAGCCGCCGTCCCTGGTTCCCACGTGGTAGCCGCGGAGGCCGCCGGTCTCGTGCGAGAGGACGACCGTCCCGATGCCGGAACGGTCCAGGAGCTCCGCGATCCCCTCCATGCGGGGGAACGGCGGAACGCCGAAGTGGTCCACGAACTCCCCGGCCAGGGCCACTGGGTGGAGCTTGCGGTACCGCAGCGGATCGGCGGCGAGACGGTGGCAGAAGCCGTCGAGCGTGAGCGTCCCGTTCATGGCAGCAACCTCTTCCCGCTGTAGCGCTCGTACAGCTCGACGATGAAGCGCTTCGACTCCGTCGACAGGGGGCCGCGCGGCCTCGTGCCCACACGGAAGACAGGGTCCGCGAGCACGAACTGGTACGCGCGCTCGACCTCCGCCTCCTCGTCCACATGCTGCTCCTCGTCCTCCCGATCGAGGTAGCCCGCCTTGCGCAGCAGGTCATGCACGCTCACGCCGTAGAGCGCGGCCAGCCGGCGCAGGAGCCTCGGGCCGGGATGGCGCGTCCCCTTCTCGATCTGGGAGAGATACGCGTTGGAGACGCCGGTGAGGCGCTGCACGGCGCGGATGCTCGTATCGCCGCGCAGCCGCTTCAGCGTCTGCCCGATGTGCTCCTCTCCCCGGTCGCTCTGCTCGTCCATGTCGGTCTCCCCGTGCAACGCAATGTGTTGTACTACTGCACCCACTCTGCGCTGGTCAATCTTTGAGCAGCGATTGTCGTATCAGAGGCAACACTTGTCAAGAAGGTGACCGATACCGCCCACATATGCCTTGTCTATAGGTATGCACTATCGTTAGACTACTGCAACACTAACGGCCGGCTCACGTGATGCATCCTAGTACCCGGCGCATCACCGCGATACCGGCGCCTGTCACCAGGGCTTCCATGAAGACGAGAGACGTGCGAAGAGGCAGGAGACTCACGAAGGAGCAGGAGGAGCTGCGGCAGCGCGGCCTCCGCCTGCTCGCCCGTATCATCGCACGCCGTCATCTCGCATCCCTCGCCCAGGACAACGGCGTCCGCTCCTCGGCCCACGCAGCTGACCTCAGCGGGAGCATCCCGCTCCCGGCTTCTGGCGCGGAGCCGCCCGCCATGGAGGACGAACATGCCCGGTAGGCGCGCTAGGAGGGTGCTCCTCAAGCGGGAGGTGCTGTGGGACCGGCTCGACCGGCTCAATATCTCCCAGAACGAGCTCGCCCGCAGGCTCGGCATCTCCACCGGTCACCTCTCACGCCTGATCAACGGACAACGCTGTCCGTCGCCATCGGTGCGGCGGCGGCTCATGGAGATCCTCGACTGCACGGAGTTCGACGATCTCTTCTACGTGGTGAACGGCGATGCCTAGCGGGCTGCAGACCCCGCAGGGGCTCTTTACCCCCGGAATCGCCCTGCTGCCGGACGACTTCCCTGACCGGCTCGCCGCGCTCAAGGAGATCACCGGCCTCACGTGGGAGGGCATGGCGTGCTGCATCGGCGTGGACCCGAGACAGCTCCAGCAGTGGCGGAACGGCGGTTGGCCCAACGGCGGAGCGATGCTCGCCCTCGTGGACCTCGCCACGCGCGTGTACGGAGGACTTGCCGTGCTCCTCGGCTGCGACGTGCTCGTGGTCCGGTTTGACGGCCAGTCCGGAGAGGCGTACGGAGGAGCGGCGTGAGCCGGCGCCAGCAGTGGGTCTACCGCGTCGAGCCCTCCCGGTTCCCCGAGGACTTTCCGCAGCGATTGGAGCGATTCATGAAGGCGGGTGGGTTCACCTCAAGGGGCCTGGCGCGCCGCTTGAGGGTGAACAACCGCATGCTGCGGCGCTGGCGCCGAGGCGTGCGCCCCGATCCCGGCCACCTCTTCTCACTGTTCACCGTTGCCGAGGAGATGGGCCTCCTGCACATCCTGCTGCACGGCACGGAGGAACCTGACGAGACGGAGAGGCGCGTCGCCTGAGCGTCGGGGCCGTCGATGACAGCCCATGCTCGAAACACCACGGGCTCCTCACGCCTGCTCGCCGGCCTCCTCACCCGAGCCGCCCTCGCCGTCGATCATCAGATCGAACCCGCCCGGGACGGTGCGGGCCAGCTCGATGATGCTGAGGTAGTGGAACCCCTTGGGCATCGCTCCCCTGAGCCATCTCTGCACGGTGCGCTCGGTCACTCCGGTGAACTCGGCGAGGTCCCGCCGTGAGATGCCGGCCATCTCCAGCAACCGCGCCAACCGCTCCCCTGAGTCCTCCGGCCAGGACGGCGGCGTCCAGCCCTCAAGGTTCACTTCCCGTCTCTCGGCGTCCATGGAGCCACCTCCTCGGTGTCGGTCATGGCAATCATCCGCAATCTTCCTTCGCACCGCCACCCTTCGCGGCCATATTGCGGAGAGATGCACGCGTGGCGGGTGCTCATCCGGGGGACTCACCGTTTACCCGTTGACAGGGCGGCGAACGACGGGAGCCATGAGTGCTCATCCGAGCGAAGTTTGTCCAGCAGCTACCCTGCGGGAACGCACCCCGACAGTCGCAGCACCTCCACCTGCGGTCGATCATGAGCGGATAAGATACCTCCGTGGTGGTTCGGCTGTCCTCATTTCTGATACTAGCAGTGCTGCTCGCAGCGTGCGGCACGACATCGGCCACGCCCGACGGCGGCACGACCCGCACCGCGTCACCCCCTGACCGGGTCCCGGCTAGCGCTGCGACGCCCACCACCGGCGCGACGACCTCACCCCTTCCCTCACCTACCACTCCGGCCACGCTCTCTCCAACGCAGGCTGACGTCAGTGCGAGTCCAACGCCCTCGCCGACGCCCGGGCAGGCCCCGCTCGCGGCGCAGGACAGCCCCGGCGCCTGGCGGGGACTCACGGTCGCGCCGGAGCGCCGTTGCTCCCCGTACGACCCGGACGACTACCGCTACTCCCAGTCCGTCGAGCCGCACATCGTCGAGGACATGGGCGGCATCGTGTACGGCCCGTACACCGGCTCGTGGTTCGCCAGCACGTCGGATACCGATATCGAGCACATCATCGCGCGCTCCGAAGCCCACGACAGCGGGCTCTGCGCGGCGGATGCCGCAACGAGGACTCGGTTCTCCTCCGATCTGCTGAACCTGACGCTGGCCAGCCCGGCGGCGAACCGCTCGCAGAAGGGCGGCAAGGACGCGGCGGAGTGGGTCCCCGACCTGAACCGGTGCTGGTTCGCCAACCGCGTCGTCGAGGTGCGCCAGCGCTACGTCCTCACCGTTGACCGGCGGGAGCGCGACGCGCTGGAGAACATCCTGTCAGGCTGTGCGTCGACCGGGATGATGATCGTCGAGAGGGCGGGCGGACTCGGAACGGCGACGCCAGAGCCGTCGGCAGGCGGGGCTGCGGACTCCGACGCTCTCCGTCTGTACGATGACAACGGGAACGGCCGCATCACCTGCGCCGAGGCGCGCGCTCACGGCATCGCCCCCGTCCATCGCAGTCATCCCGCCTACCGGCACATGCACGACGGCGACGGTGACGGCGTGGTGTGCGAATGAGACGGTGAGCAGGCCATGGGAGGCATGGCTTCCCCTAGCCGCATCCGCTACGGGAAGGCGACCACGGCCTCGGTGATGCCGGGAATCCGCCATGCGGGTCCGAGCGGGCCGTGGCGTTCCAGCAGCTCCCGATTGGAGACGAAGAGCGGGACGCGGACGCCGGAGCGGGCCGTCTCCCTGCGTGCGACGCGCAGGAAGTGGGTTGCGGTGAGGTCATTCTCGAAGACGACGAGGACGATGGGCTGCGCGGCGTGGTCGTCTCCGGGCCTGGCGGATGCGAAGTAGCGCAGGTAGGGCGCGATCCTCACAGCCATGGTGGCCGGGCGCACCGCTCTGCGCTCCCATTCGAGGAGGAAGGGGAAAGTCCGGCCATCCCTGCGCAGGACGCCGGATGCGTCGGGGCGGACGGAGTGGAGCCTGCCATCGTGTCTGAAGAAGACCGCTGAGCGGTGGGGCGGGTCTAACTGGACGAGATCGAAGCCGAGTTCGCGGGACTGGACGGCGAGGGCGGCCATGAAGGAATGGACGGCCTCGGTGTGGCCGATGTTCCTGAGCAGCTGGCGGCTCCGTGCGCCGGAGACGTTGCGCCAGGTCGGCGGGGCTTCCGCGTCCAGCGGCCTCACGCTCCAATGCCTGCGGGCGTCGCCGACGGATGCGCGGTCCCTGCGCGCGAGGAGCGCGAGCCCCCTGTCGGTGAGCGCGAGGCGGCGGTCATCTCCAGTGCTGGAGGCGAGCGCGAGGCCAAGGCGGCGGAGGCGTCCCATGACCTGCGAGAGTCGCGGCGCACGCACGCCGAGCAGCGCGCGCAGGTGCGCGGGGGCCAGCCACGGCCACGCGGCGAGCAGGTCGAGCGCGCGCTTCTCCGTTTCCTTCAAGCAGGCGGGGAGCAGGTGGTCCGGCGCGTCCCCTTCCGCTTCGCTGACGAGAAGGTCTTCGGGTATCGTCGCGCGGAGAGGAGGGTCCTCTGCGTGGAACTCTCCCTCCGGCGAGACTTGGACGAGCGCCGCCTGCAGGCTCGCCGCCCGCGCGCCGGACGGCGCATGCCATGCGGGGCGGTACGCGCCCGCCTTGATGGCGCGGGCCTCGACGGCGAGGAAGACCGGCACTGGGAACCTGCCCAGCAGCCTGCGGGCGTGCTCCAGGCGCGACGGGTCGGAGGCGAGCACGAGGAGCGCGCCCGGCGGTTCGGCATCGCCGAGCCGCAGCAGCCGCTTGGCGAACGCCGTTCTGCCGAGGGCGGCGCCCTGGCGGACGATGCCTACGGTGCGACCGTCGGCCAGCATGATCGCGGCATCGAGCGGGGAAGCCCTGAACCACCGGAACTGCCGCACCGGCCCCCGGGCGGTGGCGATCGAGGCCGTGACCCGGTAGACCGCGGCGGCGGCATCGAGCCGTTGCAGCAGGATGCGCCGCCACTGGCCGGACACGGGACGGATGCGCAGCAGCTCCTCGATGAGGACGCTCCGCTCCCGCGCGAGATGGCGCAGCCCGTCCGCGGTGAGCATGAGGCGTTTCGTGGGGGAGATGATCGGGGATGCGTGGGAGACGGCGGCCGTGAGCCCCGCGCGGTCCAGCGCGTCGGCTGCGGTGTAGACGGCGCGTGTGGAGATGCCGGAGACACCGGCGAGCTCGATGCGGTCGAGGAGCGGCATGGCGGCCAGCCGCTCCATGACCTGCAGCTGCGGCCCGTTCACTCCTCGTCCCCCTGCTGCCCGGCGTTCTCCTCCGGCTGCTCGGGGGCGGGGTTGCGGGGACCGGTCTTGCCGGGAGCCTCCCCGGACGCATCACCGGGCGCCTTGGCGTTCTTCTGCTCGGCGGCGTCCTGGGCAGGACCCTGGTTCGGCTTGGGGCGCGGCGGGCGGCGGCGGCGCTTGGCCTCCTCGGCGAGGATCGTCTCCATCGGGGTGGTGTAGGTGGACGCCTCGGCGCGGATGCGCGCGGCGATGGCGGGGTCTCCGGGCTCGGGCGGGAGGACAGTCATGGAGATGGCGGGCTCGCGCCTGCTGCCGACGGTCGCGCGGACGTAGCACTGGTGGACGCCGAGCGAGACGATGTCCTCCTCGCTGACGCGGTCCCTGCCGAGCTCGCCCGCGAGCCTGCGGGCATCGGCTGCGGCGGTCTGGAAGACGGCGACGCATCCGGTGTTGGCGAGGACGGTGTCGGACATGGTGTGGGAGAGGTCGTCGAGCTTGGCGAGGCTCTGGGTTGCGAGGATGAAGGATGCGCCGAACTTGCCGAGCTCGGAGAGCATCGACTCGTAGTCGACGCCGGGCATGGACTGCATCTCGTCGACGACGACCAGCGCGCCGCGCCGCTTCTCGGGAGGCAGGCCGCCCTGCTCGCGGATGACGCTGTCCACGAGGTTGAGGATGGAGGAGCCGAGCAGGGCGGCTATGTCGCGCCCGACGACGCCCTGGGCGGTGGAGACCAGCAGGATGCCGCCGGACAGGATGGTCTTGCGGATGTCGACGGTGGACCGGCGCTGGCCGAGGATGGCGCGGGCCTTCCTGGAGGACGCGTAGTAGCCGAGACGGGTCTGGACGGGCGCGATGGCGTCCGCGCGGTATTCGTGGCGCCATCCCATGAACTCCCTCTTCCACCACTCGGAGAGGTAGGGGTCGCTCACCCGCCGGAGCACCCCCTCGCGGAACCTGGCGTCGGAGACGAGGGGGAGCCCGTCGAGGATCGTGTACTGGCGTTCGGGGTCGGTCGCGGGGTGTGCATTCGCCTCGTGGAGCGTCTTGACGACGTGCTCGAGGATCGACTGCATGCGCGGCCCCCACTGCTCCCAGAGCCCCTTCGCGATGCGCACCACGGCGTCGGCGGTGCGGTCGCGGTCGGTGAAGACGCGGGCATCGAGCAGGTTGATGCCGACCGCGCCGGTCTCGTCTGCGAGGTCGATGAGGCGGACGTGCGGGATGAGCTCCTCGGGGATGTGCCCGAGGAGGCTGTTGACGAGGTCGGCGTGCGGGTCGATCACGATGATGGCGTCGCTGTCGCGCCCCGCAGCCTTCTCCCGCATCCTGTGGACGATGTTGTGCTGCATGAGGGTCGACTTGCCCATGCGTGTGCGGGCGAAGTAGACGTGGTTGCAGCGCCCCAGCTCGCTGGGGAAGTAGACGGCCTGGGCCCTGCCCTCGGTGGTCTCGCCCACCAGCGCGCCGGAGCGGAAGCTCTTCGACGAGGGCGAGAGCACCCGCGCGCCGGTGCGCTCCACGGAGGAGGCGTCGTCGACGGGGGAAGGCGGGTGCCAGAGACATGCGGCCTCCCGCACGCCGATGACGCTGCACGTGCCGAAGAAGCCCGGCGGCTCGGGGCCGAGGTCGGTGTCCAGGACTTCGACGGGGGCGAGCTCACCGACGACGAAGCTCGCGCCGGAGGGGTTGTTGTAGTGGCGGTAGGCCGCCGCGACGCGCTTCATGATGGTCCCAGCCCGCTCGGGTTTGCTGCCCGGCGGCAGGATGATCGTTATCTGGACGTCGGCCTCGAACGCGATGCGGGAGATCTTCTCGGCGACGAGGGCGGGCGGGTAGAAGCGCTTCGGCTTGAAGAAGCGTGCCTTGACGTAGCCGACCGCGATGAGCGCGGCGACGACGGCGAGGCCCATCAGCACCGCCTTCCACGTCTCGCCCGCCTGCACCCAGGTGAATGCCCTGAGGCCGATGAGGGCGAGGAGGCCGAGCACGGCCATGCGGACCGGCTCGGCGGACGACGGCGCACCTGCTTGGGGGGACTGCGGCGGGGGTGGCGGGGGCGTGGGCCGCTCGTGGGCGAGGCTCTGGTGGTGGACGGCCCAGTCGGGGCCTGCGGAGCGCATGCGCAGGCGGGAGACGACGCGCACGCCGGGGTTGAGGCCGGCGAGCGCGCCCACCGGCGCGAGGATCGGGTCCGAGCCGGGGTCGGTGAGGTCGCGGTCATTGAACGTGCGGAGCGGGACGTATTCGGGTCCCGATGAGCGCAGCGTTGCCGCGTGCGCCCGCTCGCCCTCGTCGATGCGCAGGGGGTCGTCCCCCGGCTTGACCTGCCGGATGCGGGCCTGGGGATAGTGGGAGGCGATCTGCCCTCTGACGGCGTCCTCGTCGTTGCAGCGGACCTGGACGGCGACGCCGTCCGCGTCCCCCACGAGTTCGAGGGAGAACGGGTCGGGGTCGGTGATGGCGCCGAGGAGGTTCTCGACGGCGAGGAGGTTGCGCTCGCCGGACTGCGGCGGCGTGATCTCCAGCAGCACCGGGGTCTTCTCAACGTGCTCGTCAGCCTTGTTCTTGTTCCTGAAGGTCAGCTTCATACGGTTCACTTCCTTTCCTCGTGGCATAGCCACGCGTTCGATGTCCGTGTTCTTCGTGTGATTCGGCGTTCCGTTCGCCGGCCTACGTCATGGCTGGCCCTCCTGCCTGCCTTCCGGGGCGCCACTCGATGACCTCGGTCTCCTCGGGGGTCGCCTCGATGC